>WTIP01000018.1:10673-22159 GCA_011525195.1 Flavobacteriales bacterium
TAGCTTGTTCCATACCCAGGCTGTCTTAAATAGAGATGTTGTTCAAAAAGTAGGAGTTCTTTTTCCGTTTTCATCCAGCCTCTAGGGGTATATTCAGAGTGTATTGTTCCAGCCTCTTCCATTGTCATTAAGTTGGCATGCGCATAGAGTGATCCCAATCCTCTTGCCGCTCTCTGGGCAATTAAAATATAAACGATTTCTCTTGCCCTCGGGTTTTTATCATACAGACCCGCGTGCATAAAGATTTCCTCTGCAGCAGTTGCCAGACCCTCGCTTCTAGAATCAAATATATTGTAAAGAAGTGCTCCCGTTCTCAAGGGATTAGGATGGGGCTCTTCTATCATTCTTTCAAGTTCAAACCAATGATAAAAATGAGAAAAAAGTGGCTTAGGGTCTAAATGGGCCGTAATCCAGAAAAAGTTTCTCTTTTCTTTAGGTATAAATTTACCCCAATGTGGTTTTAAGGCTTTTTCAAAATAAGGCTTTACGGTAACAATTTGATTGAAGTCTAAAAATTCTAATAATTCAGTAGCTGCATTTTTTGCTAACTCCTGGTAGGCCGCTTGATTTTCTACTGGAAGAAGTTCGGGTAAATTTCTATTCCGATGTTCTTCTAATTTTAAAGAACTCCAGGCTCTTGCCAATTCGCGTTGAAGTAATTGCACCTCTTCCTCCCAGGTCAGAGGGACAAGATGAACATTTTGTTGGTACCAAGTATAATGTTCTTTTCCGATTCCAGAAGGACCGTCTTTTTTTGGTGCTTCTTTTTCTAACCAGCTTACAAATTCTTCGGTAGCTTGTTTGGCCTGTTCAATTGCTATTACAAGCTCTTTATTTTCTGCTATACTAGGCTTTTCAATTAATTCTTCTAGTAGACTCACCTGATTTTGAATATCGCGTATGCCTGCAATCCATAATTCTTTTGCATTACCAATAAGATTAATTTTTGCTTGTTTATAGATTTCAGGTATGAGCGCTAAAGAAGTACTCAATTGTTTTTGACTAGCACGATCAAGAGGAAATTCATACTGCCATAATTCAATAACTGCATGGTGGGTGGGACCCTCATGTGCGGGAACATCACTTTTAGAAGACCAAACTATTTTATAAAATGCAGGATCACGCTCCCAAGGTTTTAAGATTTTAGAATGAAATAAATAACCATTCATTTCAGCCCAAATTAGGTGCCAATCTACTTGCTCATTTACTGCCCAATTCGTTTTGGGCATTTGTTCCAGCTGAGCTCTTAAAGCACCGTATCTGGGTGCTCTGCTAATAAAAGCCGCCTCAGAATAATCTGGCACACCATTTAAAAGAGGAGGAACTTCAAAACGCCTCCAGGCTTTAAATAAATCAACGAGTTCTGGACGAGTGACAGACCCCTCTATTTGACCCAAAAGTGGAAGTGAAAATAAGATAAAAACAAAGCAAATTATAGTGAGAAGCTTTTTCGCATTCTTTTTTAAAATAATAACCATATCTAAAGAAATGTATTGGAAATCGAGTGAAATTAAAAATATTAAAAATTAACTACATTGCAATCTTTCGATTAAGTACTGTTACAAAATGAAAAAAATATTTTATCTCTTCTTTTTTATTGGTCTTTCTTCTCAGTCTCAAGAATTAGATTTCGATCAATTGGAAAACTTAAAAATAAGAACTATTGGTCCCGCAAATATGAGTGGACGCATTACCGCAATAGATGCGCTAGTGAGCAACCCCAAATTAATTATAATTGGTGCCGCTTCTGGGGGTGTTTGGAAGTCTGACAATGGCGGATCAGCATGGACTCCTATTTTTGATGATCAACCCACCCAAAATATCGGTGCAGTAGCCCTACAACAGACTAATCCTGATGTGATTTGGGTAGGAACAGGAGAAGGCAATCCAAGAAATTCAATGAACTTGGGTATGGGAGTTTTTAAATCCGATGACGGTGGTAAGAATTGGAAATTTATGGGCTTAGAAAAAACCAAGGCCATACATCGAATTCTTCTTGATCCACATGACGAAAATACGATCTATATAGGCGCTATGGGTGACCCCTTTACCCCAGGCCCAGACCGTGGTTTATATAAAACAACAGACGGTGGTCAAAATTGGGAGAAAATTTTATTTACCACCCCTACCTCAGGAATTGGGGATTTGGTAATGGATCCTTCCAATCCCAAAAAATTATTCGCTGCCCTTTACGATCACAAGAGAACACCCTATTCTTTTATTTCTGGTGGAAGCGGATCAGGTTTATTTGTAACAGAAGACGGTGGAGAAAGCTGGGAAAAAGTGAGTATTGAGAATGGCTTTCCAGCTGGCTCACTCGGAAGAATTGGTATCGCTATTGCCCCAAGCAATCCGAATAGAATCTATGCCAAAGTGGAAGCAAAACAAAATTTACTCTACCGCAGTGAGGATGGTGGAAAAAGTTGGAGTGTGATCAATAGCGACCCGAAATTTACCAACAATCGTCCTTTTTACTTTCAAGATTTAGCGGTGGACACCCAAGACCCCGATCGATTATATAATATCTATCAACCGCTTACTGTGAGCTATGATGGTGGAAAAACTTTTGAGGCCGAACCCATGATCCCAGCAGATGAAACCAAAGGGATTCATGCTGATTTTCATGCAATTTGGATTCATCCAAACGACCCGAAACACTTTATAATTGGAGGTGATGGAGGACTTGGTATTACCAGAGATCACGGTAAGAGTTGGTATTTCCCTGAAACCATTCCCGTCGCTCAATTTTACCAGATTAATGTAGATGAGGATATACCGTTTAATGTCTATGGTGGAATGCAAGACAATGGAAACTGGTATGGACCGGCCTATACTTGGAAAAGAGGGGGTATAAGAACCCTGTATTGGCAGTATCTAGTGGGAGGAGATGGCTTTTATATCGCCCCTGATCAAGAAAATTCTCGTTTTGGATATGGTACTTCCCAAAATGGTGATTTATATCGATATGATAAAGTCAGCGGTTATTATCAAAGTATTGCGCCCCAATCTCCTGATGGAAAAACGATTTTACGATTTAATTGGAATGCTGGATTCGCCAAAGATCCTTTTGATTCAAATGGGGTTTATTACGGCTCTCAATTTGTTCATAAATCAAAAGATAAGGGCGCCAATTGGAAAATAATTTCTCCAGATTTAACTACCAATAATTCTGCATATCAAAAAGCAGATTATGGGGGTTTAACATTGGATATCTCTGGAGCTGAAAATTATACTACTATCCTGTCTATTGCACCCAGTCCATTAAATCAAAAGATTCTTTGGGTAGGAACAGATGATGGTCAAATCCAGCTAACCAAAGATGGGGGAGCTAGTTGGACAAATATAACCGCTTCCATTAAAGGGCTGCCAGAAGAAGCATGGATCGCTCGGATTCATGCTTCTAAATATGAAGAAGGGGCAGCTTGGATCGTGGTTAATAATTACCGCAAGGGAGACTATACTCCCTATTTATTTAGAACAACAGACTATGGAAAAAATTGGAGCTCAATGGTGGATTCCTCACAAGTAAAAGGATATACCCTTTCATTTATTCAGGATCCTGTGGAACCAAAACTTCTATTTTTGGGTACTGAGAATGGCCTTTGGATAAGTAGTGATGAAGGTCAGCATTGGACGCAATTTAAAAATGGTTTCCCCTCTGTATCCACAAGGGATCTGGTAATTCAAGAAAAAGAATCTGCTCTCGTAGTTGGAACTTTTGGTAGGGCCATCTGGATACTCGATGATTTAGTAAGCCTACGCGCCCTTATTTCCTCTGATAAAAGAGAGCCATTACTCGCACTTCCTGTAAATCCTACAGTTCAAGTAAAAGGACTTTTTATTGCCCCTCCTGGTAATATTTGGACAGGATTTCATACCACATTTGAAGGTGAAAATCGTGTTTTTCAAAAAGTCAAAATTCCTTTTTATCTAAGTGACCAAGTCAAAACCTCAGATTCTGTTACTGTTATTTTAAAAAATGAGAAAAATGAAATCATAAATACTGGGGTTCAAAAAGAGTTAAAACAGGGACTTAATTATTATATATGGAAATTAGATGAGAAAAACACCCAGCTACCTGGCAGTTGGATTTCAGAAGAAAGTAGAGGAATTCCTGTTTTACCAGGAAATTATACTGCAGTATTGCATTTTAAAGAGGAAACAAAAAGCACAGTCATACCCGTTATTGCTGACCCTCGATTTGATTTGAATGAAAAAGTTGACCAAGCGCTCTATGATTATCAAAAAAAAACAGATACGCAGGTAGCCCGTTTGGCAAAACTGCTTAATTATCTTTCGGAAATTGAAAAAAAAGTGAAAAAAGAAAACCAGAATATTAAAAATAATACTGCTTTTCTAGACGCTCTCAAAATACTTCAATTAAAAGGCAGAGACCAACCCCAAAACAGACAGGTAGGAGCCTGGCAAAGTTCAAAAATAACACCCTACAGTTTAATGAAAAATGCAGTAAAAATTTCAAAAGCCCGATTAAATATACCTTCAAACGATGACTGGAAAGTATTAAATCAGGGGGAAAAACAAATTACGCTTTTTGAAAAAGAAGTCAATAAATTCAAGGATAAGTGGAAAAAAGAGCTGGGTGCTTTAGCTAACTAATTGAGTCATCCACTTGTGCTTGTGCTTCAATTTCAACTTTATAGCCCTCCCCGATCAGCTTTGCTTGAACTAAAGTATTCGCAGGATCTATATTTTTAAAACGAACGCCATGGGCTTGGGCAACTGCTTCCCAATCTTCAAGGCTATGGACAAAGATGCGTGTTCTGATAACATCTTCTAGGCCTGCACCGAGCGCATGGAGTGAGGCTTCTATTTTATCAATAATAAAGTGGGTTTGTGCAGCGGCGTCATTCATTCCTATTATTTGCTTGCCATGGGTAGCAGTAGTTCCTGATACCATAATTGTATTGCCTTTTCTTACAGCCCTTGCATATCCTGCAAATGATTCCCATACTGTGCCGCTATAAACATGTGCTCTTGATTCAGAGATAAGCTGTTTTTCATAAACTGGAGGAAAAGTTTCCAAATGGTGGCTCAAATCACCAGAAGCTGTCAGAAAGGGAGACTTACGGTATTCATCTCCGCAATTACCAGGTAAAGGACGTAATAAAGCCAATGCTTTGTCTATTTCTTCGAGGTCGTCAGGATCAAAATTGAAATCAAGAACGGCTTTATGTGAATCAATATGTGCGCTTTCTCCCAAGCGAGCGCCTATAATTACGGAAGCTACATTTGGATTTTCTAAAACAAAGCGACTGGCAAGAATCGGTATGGTAGTCTGGTGTTTTTGTGCGATTTGATTCAAGCATGACAAAAGCTTTTGAAAAATAGTCCAACCTCCAGCTTGTTCAATAAAACGTATATATTTCATTTGGGACCAGGTAGACAACTCCTCCGCTTTTGGCAATTTCTTATTGAGCCATTTTTCTGATAAAAATCCGCCTAATAAAGTGCCATATGCTAAAAGATGAATATGAAATGTCTCACAAAGCAACTTCATATCACCTAAAGCTCTCCGATCTAAAATCGAGTGCGAAATTTGATTACTTACTATTGGAATCCCACTGCTTAGTGCGATACGTAAATGGTAGGCGTCAAAATTTGTAACCCCTATATTTTTTATCAAGCCTTCTTCTTTTAACTCTTTTAAATAAAATAAGGCATCAAGCCAGCTTGGATCTTTATATTGCCAAGCGTGAAATTGCAAAAGGTCAATACTTGATTGTTGCATTCTTTCTAAGGCAAGTAAGACAGCCTCCCGAACGGTTTTTTTATCGATTGCACCTGGTTTTGGAACCCATTTTGTAAGCAACTTGATCGGGTCTTTTTCAGCAGCATTATTTTTACAAATCCCCGCTATAATTTCACTTGAACCATAATGATCCGCCATATCAAATGTGGTAAAGCCAGCTTGGATATATGGATTCATGGCGCGCGCTGCCTGAGTTAAATCGAGATTTGGATTTTTTCGCTCCATATCCGCAATTTGCCATAATCCAATGATGAGTCGAGGTACTTCTAATGTGGCGGAAAGTCTTGCTGTCTTGTTCATTTTATTCTAAAGGTAAGTACTTGAACTTATTTATTGTTTTTGTCTTTTTAAGCTTGTTCCATCGAACTAAGAAAACACTGCTTGCTAGCAGCATTACAAGAAGCCATATGTAGGTAGAATGAAAATACCATGCCTCGACCTCTTTTTGTAAGTCTTTATAGGTATGAATGATCAAAAAACCGCTAAGAAAAATAATTCCTCCCCAGCCGATAAAAAGCTGAAAAATTCGTTTCTTAAAGACACCGATTTCTTGGTATAAATTGTAATTGTATTTTTTTAGTGTCAATACTGTAATACACATCATCAAGAAATTGACAAGCATTGAAGTAACCATGATATCGATTCCTAGAAAAAAGTCTCCTGCAAAATTTGATCCCAAGACACCAATTGTTGCCATAAGTCCGGCCAAGATGAGTGCAATTACAGGTGTTTTATAAACAGTATGAATTGTAGTGACTGCGGAAGAAATTATTCCGTCTTTAGACCAAGCAAACATCAATCTAGAAACCGACAAAAGCATAGCTGGAAGATCATTGATAAGTGCGATAGTAGCGCCTAAAATAATTAAGGTGTCTAAGCCGCTAGGCAATACATTGCGCAGCAACCCTGGTGCTGATATGTCTTTTATTTGCGCTTGATCAGCTACGTAACTCCACGGGATAATGCTGTATACAGAACTCGTAAAAAGAAAATAAAAAAGACCTACTCCTAAAATTGCGATAAGTAATGCCAAAGGGAGATTTCTCCTGGGATTTATAGCTTCACCCCCTGTTTGTGCTATAGCATCAAAACCAATAAAACTTGAAAATAATACTGCAGCAGCCGAAAAAAAGGCATACCAATTCAATTCAGGATTTGCTGTGGGCATTTTAAATAATTGCCTTTCTATTGGAGGTAAAGCATCCAAAAAATCAGTAGTATCTAAAAATAAGCCTGAAAGAATAACGATACTCCCTAAACAAAAAATGAGTATTACCATAGGAATCAGTAGATTCGTATAAGACTTTATCCCTCTGATATTGACATAGACAAAACTCCAAATAAAAATTAACGAAATACTCACTCTTACCCAAGAAGTATCCAAGATTAAGGCAAGGCTTTCATATTCATAACTTAAGGCGATGTCTCTTAAAAAGGGAATAGAAATATAGGAGATTACTCCTATAACTAGAGAAAGTCCAAACCACTGTGAAAAACTCGCTACAAAACCAAGGTAAGGATTTAAGCCCCGACTTGCATACAGGTAACTGCCTCCTGCCCTTGGCATTGCAGAGCCCAATATTGCATAGGCAAAACCAGCAAATAGCGCTGGAATAGCAGCAAAAATAAAGGCCCCTAGAACATAAGGACCAATTAGCGGTACACTTCTGTGAATCATAAAAGGAACAACATTGATGGAGGCACCCACCATTGAAGAAACGCCCGTAGCAATGACGGCAAATAACCCCATTTGGCGAATTAGTTTTGGTTGTCCTTCCATAGAAGCGAAAGTTAGCGCTTTTGGTTTATTCTCATTTGTGGACTAAGGTTTAAATCTTCTAATCACTTTCTTTTTCATTGGTTAATAAAGGCAAAAGAGCATCTCCAAATTCAATAATTGCTTGCAAATCAGGGCTTAACTCTACCTCCTCGATTATATTTCGATCTGGTTGGAAAACAAAAACCTGCTCAATGGAAGGGAACTCTTGGAGGGCGGAAAGTGTTTCCCCATTGAGAGCCGTTTCCACCATGTAGAGCTTTTTTAAATAAACCAAACGACTGAGTAAATGAAGGTCTTTTCCAGTAATCTGAGTTTGATTTAACTTAATTTGAACAAGGTTTGGAAATTGTGACAATACCTCAAAAACGCTGTCATCTACAGCACTGTAACTCAAGTCAATACTTACTAAATGCTTCTGAATTACGAGTAATTCCTCGAGCTGAGTCGTATTGAACTCAGGAAGATTAAGGGTACTTATGGTCAATAAATTAGCGCCACGTTTTACAGGTGAAATAATGAGTCCTTTTGAGGCGATGCTTTGAATTATTTCTGGATCGGGTGTATCGAGTCCTAAATCTGGATAAAATTTTACTTCTTCCTTTTTAAGAAAAGGCGCGATCAGCTCACGTTTTATTCCCAGCTGTCCAAGGGTTTGCTTTTCTGGAGCACCTACCTCAATCCAATAATTAATCAGTCTGATTTCTGCCTTAGTAAGTTGTTTTTTTGATTTTGGAGGCATGTGTTTTTTTTCAGTTTCGGGAAGATGTATTCTAACTAATAATTCACTTAGCTCAGGATTGTCAAAATTGACTACTGCTCCATTTTTTCCTCCCTTTAAAATGGCTTCGAAACTATGCATTTGTAAGCCTCCTTTTGTTCTTTTTGTATTGTGACAACTCACACATTTTTTTGAGAGTATGGGGGCAACAACCGCACTGTAAAGAGGTTGCTCTTTAAAGTTCCTTTCGTTTAAAGAAAATTCTTTTGCTTTACTTTTATCCTCCAAAAAGTCTGAAGAAAATGCTTTCAAAGGGGCTGTCAAATGATCTTCACCATGGGTTATATTGCCTCCTAAATGCCCCGTAATGATGATACTAACTAGAAGGGATATTGGGAAGAAAATACGAGGTATGCGGTTTAAAAATGTTCTATTTCGAAGAAAAATAAAAAACCCTAAAGAGAGTAAAAGTGTTATAATACCTAGATAAAAATGACGCTCTACTGTTTTCCATAAATAACCTTCTTGTGTGTATTGTAAATAGCCTGAAAGTAGAGAAAAAGAGCCGCTTAAAATAACCCACAGCATAATAAAACGCACTACTTTATCGGCTTCTTTAAATTTATTTTTACTAAATTCTAAAAGTAAGGCCAGCAAAATAAATCCGATGGGTAAATGAACAATCAGCGGATGCAAACGACCCATAAAATCTAAAAAGTATTGCATCCTATAAATTCTTGTTTTTTATTCGTTTTTTTATCGTCTCCATGATGAAATAATTGGATTCCCACTGGTCACTTACAGGCATTTGAGTAAAAGGCAGTGTGGGGAGGTAATGGGGTGGCCCAAATTCAGTAGTTATAGAGAGGGGTCTTCCCGCTTTCCAATGACTTGAAATAATAGATTCCCATATAGCCAAATGACGCTCCAGGGCTTTAATCCATTCGGGTGCCTGCGGGTGATTGACCTGGGGACCTTCTTCAAAACCTACCCGTGCATGAATATGATCTGTCCTCTGTATCGCCTTATCTAGTAATTTTGCTTGTTTGTATAATAAGGATTCATGTACTACCATCCAATGACTGATATCCAAAGTCAATCTAAAATTTGAATCTGTATCTAAAAAGCGCTTTGTTTCTGGCAAAGAATAACTAAATCTCCCTCTGTGGGTCTCGTGATAAATGGGTATCTTGTATTTTTTACTCAATTCATTTGCCAGTAGGATAAACTTCTTATTTTGTTCAAAGCTGAAAAAATCACTTCCTGTATGAGAATTAATAGCATAAGGCTTTTGATCAATGGCACGAATTAAGTCATTCTGGTAAGCTGATAAACTCTCTTCAAAGGGAAGGTCTCTTTTCGTTCCACATAAGTAGATCACTTTCAATTCGTGTTTTTTTAGTCCCTGCACAACCTCTTGTAGTTGCTCTTTCTCCTTTGGAAACCAAATTTCAACCCCATCATAACCCGAGGCTTTAGCTTTGGTAAAAAAGGCTTCCCAAGAGCCTGAAAATCCCCAATTGGTTTGAAAGAATAGTAGCTCATTTTGCGACCACACGGGCTCGGTCAAAATGAGTAATAAAATCAATATTTTTAAATAAGCGCCCATTAGACTTAGGGATTAAGCTAAAATTTCGTGAATGACTCGGCCTTCCACATCAGTGAGTCGAAACGGTCTGCCCTGAAAATCAAAGGTAAATTGTTCATGGTTAAAACCAAGGAGGTGGAGTATGGTAGCTTGTATATCATAAACAGAAACCCTTCCGCTTACCCCGCGAAAACCGATCTCATCTGTTTCGCCGTGAACATAGCCCTTTTTTATGCCACCACCCGCCATCCACATGGTAAATGCCTCTCCTTGGTGGTCTCTTCCAATGAGGGAGTTTTGAATGCCTGCACGGTTTTCCCACATAGGTGTTCTTCCAAACTCTCCACCCCACACGACTAAAGTGTCTTCTAATAACCCCCTCTGTTTTAAATCGAGTAATAACGCACTAACAGGGCGATCCATGTCTTTACATTTGGTTAGAAATCCTTTACTCAATGCTTCAGATTCACTTGCCCCATGTGAATCCCACCCCCAGTCATAAAGTTGAACAAAACGAACCCCTTTTTCTACCATCTTGCGTGCCAGTAAACAATTATTAGCAAAAGACTCTTTGCCTGGTTTGACTCCATACATTTCTTTGATATATGCTGGCTCCTGATCAATATTCATTACCTCTGGCACTGAAACTTGCATACGATAGGCCATTTCATACTGACTAATTCTAGTTAATACTTCAGGATCTTTAAACTTTTCAAATTCTTTATAATTAATTTCATTTATAGATTGGATTACTTTTCTTTTGAGTCCTCTAGAAATACCTTTAGGGTCTTTGAGATAAAGTACGGGATCCCCTTTAGATCGGCAGTGAACACCTTGATAAATAGAAGGTAAAAAGCCATTACCCCACAAGCTTTTTCCAGCATCTGGTGTTCCTCCAGAAGTTAAAACCACAAATCCAGGGAGGTTATTATTCTCCGAACCCAATCCATAGGTTACCCAGGAACCCAAAGAGGGTCTTCCAAATCGGGCGCTTCCAGTATACATTAATAATTGTGCGGGTCCATGGTTAAATTGATCGGTATATACTGCTTTTAAAAATGAGACTTCATCTACTACATTTTTAAAATGAGGCAGATGATTAGAGACCCAATTTCCTGAATCTCCTGCTTTTTTAAAAGTCGCTTGCGGACCCAGCATATTGGGTACCCCTTCTATAAAAGCAAATTCTTTTCCTTCAATAAGTGAGGCTGGGCAGGGCTTATTGTGTAATTTTTCTAATTCCGGTTTATAATCAAATAATTCCAATTGGGAAGGGGCCCCCACCATATGGAGGTAAATGACCCGCTTTACTTTGGGTGTAAGAGGAGGGGCCAATGGAGCCATCGGATTTAAGGCGCGTGATGCTGTATAATCATAGGCTTTGGGAGTAGTAAAGGCACAAGAATTTAATAAGCTTCCCAAAGCAATTCCACCGAGGCCAAGGGTACACTCTTTTAAAAAATGGCGCCTAGAGTTGAGTCTGGCCTCAAAGGCTTTTCGTTCAGCTATCAGTTTTTCAATATTATCCATGGGTTAAAAATTCATCTAAATTCATAATCGCATTACCTACTACAGTGAGTGCTGCTTGCTTCTGATCTACCTCACCTTCTCTATTAAAGAAATTATTTAA
>WTIP01000018.1:22259-27881 GCA_011525195.1 Flavobacteriales bacterium
CGGTAGCGGTCTTCCCCTTTACTCTCTTTCCAGAGGTTTCCAAGATAGGCATGCTCCCAAATTCCTTCTGGCTGGGGTGGCATTACCCCTGGACCGTATTTTTTTTCACTTAGTAAGTTGGATACAAAAAGTGCCTGGTCTCGAATTTCTTCGGCGCTTAGGCGCAATTTTGGGCCACGAGCATAGTATCTATTTTCAGGGTCTATACTCTCTTTTTTCTCTTCCCTCACTGCACTTTGTTTATAGGTGGCAGATAACAAGATCGATTTTACGAGCCCTTTGAGACTCCAATTTTTTGAAGTCATAAAATCTACCGCTAGCCAGTCCAATAGTGCAGGGTGCGTTGGCGGTTCAGATTGGGTGCCCAAATCCTCTACAGTTAATACTAAGCCTTTTCCAAAAATCTGATACCACACTCTATTGACGATAGTTCTTGAAGTTAATGGGTTTTCTTCGCTTACTAGCCATTTTGCTAAGCCCAAACGGTTATTTTCTAGTGCTGTATCCCAAGGATTTAGGCTTTTAGGAACGCCTGGAAAAACCTCTTCTTTCTTACTCAACCAACTCCCCCTATCAAATAAATGTGTTTTTCTTTTCATAAAGGGTTTGTTTTCAACCATTATAGGAGTTAAAAAAGCCGGATTATTCAGCAGGATTTGTATGTCTCTTTCGATTTGAGCGTATCCTTTCATTCCGCTCCCTGGAAGTTCAGGAGTAAAAGAAAGCCAGTGAAGAGAAACAGCAATATCATTATAATGAGATCCTTTTTCAATTGTTGTTTTTAATTTGGGTTTACGTGTTTCTACATATAAATCAAAAGGACCCTCAACCTCTTCAATCTTCAAACTTGCGTATTGATTTTTGGAATTTTGAAATTGCGAACTCCCGGCTTTATTGAGCTCTATACGTCCCAATATTTTTCCTTGTGGACTGTTTTTACGAAAAGTTAAAAGAATATTTTGTTTTGTAGGACTGTACTTAAAATACAGCTTACGATTACCATTTGTATGGATATTTTTATAAACCGCCTGACCTTTATCTCGCATTGATAGGGTCACTCCTGCAACATAAGCATAATCTGAATTCAGTGCCTCGAAATTATGTGCTTGGTATTTTGGTTCTAAAAATTGGAAAAAATCTTGGTAAAAGTCATGGGTCTTTGGATCTCCATATTTTGAAATCCAGGTTAATACCTTTTCAATACGCTTTTTATTTTCATCATCATAAGATCTGAGATTCGGCGATTCATCCATTAAATCCTCATCTCTTGTATTATTAAAAAAAGACATCAACTGGTAATACTCTTTTTGAATAAAAGGATCATAGGGATGGTCGTGGCATTGAACACAACTCATTGTAGTACTTTGAAATACATCAAAAGTGGTATTTACCCGATCTATCACAGCAGCAGTTCGGTATTCTTCATCTGAAGTTCCTCCTTCATCATTATTCATGGTATTGCGGTGAAAAGCAGTGGCCAATAATTGATCATAAGTCGGGTTAGGAAGCAAATCGCCGGCTAATTGCTGTATAGCAAACTCATTAAATTTTAAATCTTTATTTAATGCTTGAATCACCCAATCTCGATACTGCCAAATGGTTCTTCCTCTATCTGCCTCATACCCCTTAGTATCAGAATAGCGCGCTAAATCGAGCCACCAACTTGCCCATTTCTCTCCAAAACTAGGCTGAGCCAATAGGCTGTCTATATAATTTTCATGGGTAATTTCTTTTTTGAGATAGGCTTCAAAAAGGGTGCGTTCAGGCGGAAGTCCTGTGATATCAAAAGCCAATCTTCGGGCGAGTATGCTAGGAGCTGCCTCTTTATTAGGTAGTAAGCCAATGTCTTCCATCCTTGCGGCAGTAAAATAATCAATCGGTGTTTGAAGAAAATGGGCTAACTCAAATTGAGCATTCACCTTGGGAAGTGCTTCTTTTTTTGGTGGAAGATAGGCCCAATGGGTTCCCCACTCAGCACCCTGGTCAATCCATTTGGTAAATAAATCAATTTCTGCTTCACTCAATGCCGGTTTTTCATAGGGCATTCGCAATTCTAAATCTGTTTCTCGCAGACGTTGGATCATCCTACTTTTTTTGGAATTCCCCGGAATTATTGCAGGTGAGCCTTCATTTGTTGCGCCAAGCGCATCTGCTTTAAATAAAAAACTAAAGCCCGCATTCTTTTTTACACCCCCATGACAGCTTATACACTTTTCATTGATTATAGGCTTAATCTGGGTATTAAAATCAATTGGGGGGGGCTGTTGGCAGGCCTCAAGAAAGAATAGGCTTAGAAATATAACCCCTAGAATAGTACATTCAGTAAGTCGATTCATTTTTAGCATTTTATTATTGAATACTAATCCTATAGTAAAATTCAACATTTAAAATACTAATTTTTATTTACATCCTATTCGAAATTGCTTATTTGAAAGTGAGGGAGGCTTTTAAGAAGGGACTGCCCTCTAATTAAAAAAGCCTCTACAAATTGTAAAGGCTTTGAATGTGCGGGTGAAGGGACTCGAACCCCCACGCCGTGAAGCACTAGATCCTAAATCTAGCGTGTCTACCAATTTCACCACACCCGCGTTAGGGAGGACAAATATAATTAAGTTTTCCTATAATTTTTCTTCAGATAAAAAAAATACATTAGTTAGTTTTGTGGTTGCTAATAGAGAAATCATGTTGCCACTTAAGGAAGATCAAAAACGTTTTTTAGAAGAATGGATTGAATTTTTAAAAATTCCATCTATCAGTGCGGATCCCGCTTATACTAAACAAGTTGTTCAAGCAGCTGAATGGGTAAAAAATGCACTCGATCAAATTGGGTGTGAACACACCGAAATCATCCAAACTGAGGGGCATCCCATTGTTTATGGAGCCTCCATGAATGATCCCAAACTACCAACCGTTTTAGTCTATGGTCATTATGATGTACAGCCCCCTGATCCTCTAGAATTGTGGGAAAGCCCTCCTTTCGAACCTGTACTTAAAGAAACTCCCCTACATCCTGAGGGTGCTGTTTTTGCACGTGGTGCATGTGATGATAAAGGACAGTTATTTATGCACTTGAAAGCTTTTGAAATGATGAAGAAAGAGGGCGAGCTGGGCTGTAATATCAAATTCATGATTGAAGGAGAGGAAGAAGTAGGGAGCGACCATCTTGAGGCTTTTGTAAAAAATAATAAATCAAAGTTAGCCTGTAATGTTATTTTAATTTCAGATACGGGCATGATCTCAAAAGAGCAACCCTCAATCTCGACTGGACTCAGAGGACTGAGCTATATGGAAGTAACTGTAATTGGTCCCAATAGAGATTTACATTCAGGCTTGTATGGGGGTTCAGTAGCAAACCCAATAAATGTCCTTTGTGAGATGATTGCCAAACTTCATGATGAGAATAAAAGGGTAACTATTCCGGGATTTTATGACAAGGTAGAAGAACTTACAGCAACAGAAAGAGAAGAAATGGCGAAAGCTCCCTTTGATTTAGATGATTTTAAAGCCTCTATCGGAATTGATGCTGTATCTGGAGAAGCAAACTATACCAATGAAGAGCGACGAACCATACGGCCTACATTAGATGTGAATGGGATTTGGGGTGGCTATATTGGCGAGGGTGCCAAAACGGTAATCCCCAGCCAGGCACAGGCCAAAATTTCAATGCGCTTAGTCCCCAATCAAGATTGGACAGAGATCAGCCAATTATTTGAAAAACATTTTAAATCCCTAGCGCCTAAGGGAGTAAAAGTGAAAGTAACAACCCATCACGGGGGCTATGCTTATGTTACGCCTACTGATAATCTTGCTTATCAAGCCGCCCACAGAGCCTATACGGATACTTTTGGAATTGCCCCTATACCAAGTCGTGGAGGAGGTAGCATTCCTATTGTTCCAATGTTTGAAAAAGAATTAGGTGTAAAATCAATACTTATGGGGTTTGGTTTGGATAGCGACGCCATTCACTCCCCGAATGAACATTTTGGTCTTTTTAATTTTTTCAAAGGCATAGAAACCATTCCAAAATTTTATCACCATTACTTAGCACTCCACAATAAAGAGTCTAAATAAAAAATAAATCAGCGGCGAGTCCGTCGGTCAAAAATTTAGCTTTTTTTGTAACCTTTAAACAATCTCCGTCCCAATAAAGATTGTGATCAGAAAAATGGCGCGCTGCTTGCTCCTCCAGATACTGTGCATAACGAGTCCCAAAAGTATTTTTTATATGGGCTACTGATACTCCATAAATCGTGCGGAGTCCCGTCATTACGTATTCGTTATACCGGTCTTTTGTTGATAATTTTTCTTCTTTAAGGGGGAGTTCCCCGGCTTCTATCGCTTTAATATACAGGGGGTTATTTGAAATATTCCATTTTCTTAGGGCATGCCCATCATAACTATGTGCCCCGGGACCTATTCCTAAATAGGGATTTCCTTGCCAATAATTCTGATTATTTATGGAAAAATAATTCGGCTTTCCAAAATTTGAAAACTCATAATTAATAAATCCACCCTTTTCTGTTTTTTCGAGCAGTAGCTCATACTGTTCTTGAACCCCTTCTTCTGGGAGAAGTAAAATTTCCCCTTTTTTTACTTGACGGTCTAGGACTGTAGCTTCCTCTACCATTAGAGCATAAGCAGACAAATGGGGTGGATAATAATGCATTACTGTATTTAAATTTTGCTCCCATTCCAGTAGAGTTGAATAAGGCATTCCATAAATCAAGTCCAGAGAAAAGTTTGAAAATAAAACCGATGTGAATTCTAGTGCTTTGAGTGCTTGATCGCTTGAATGCACACGGTTCATTAATTTGAGATCACGATCATAAAATGATTGTAACCCCAAACTTATTCGGTTTATTCCAACTGATTTTAACCCGCTTAGATAGTCTTTGGTTACATCATCAGGATTCACTTCTAGTGTGATTTCTATATCAGAACGCATATTGTATTCTTTATACAGAAGGTTAAAGAGTGCTTCTAATATATTTGGGGGCAGTAAAGAAGGGGATCCTCCACCAAAATAGAGGCTTTCTAGTGGTAGTTGAAGTTCTTGTTTTCTTAATTTGAGTTCGGTAAGCATCGCTTTCCACAGTCGTTCACTTTCTTGGGTTTTTGTAGAAAAATGAAAATTACAATAATGACAGGCTTGCTTGCAAAATGGGTAATGAAAATACAAATTAGACATCCTGAAGTAAGTTAAGACTTTACTTTATCCGGATTTTGATTGACAAAAGCGCGCCATCCTGTGTAAGATTTTTCATGAGTAGACTTCCCCCTGTTGTAATAATGGCATACTGCTGCTGCTAAACCGTCTGTTGCGTCCAAATTTTTCGGTAATGTTTTAATTTTGAGTTGTTGTTGCAGCATTTTAGCTACTTGTTCTTTTGAGGCATTTCCGTTTCCGGTTATGGCCATTTTTATTTTTTTTGGAGAGTATTCAGTTATAGAAATTTCTCTGGATAGGCCAGCCGCCATGGCGACGCCTTGTGCCCTACCCAATTTTAGCATAGATTGGACGTTTTTTCCAAAAAAAGGGGCCTCTAATGCCATTTCATCTGGTTTGAATTCATCAATAAGCTCGAGGGTCCTCTTAAATATATAGTGTAATTTTAAAAAGTG
>WTIP01000018.1:27981-30819 GCA_011525195.1 Flavobacteriales bacterium
AGCATATGAAATTGCTGCGTCTGAAATAGAGATGAATCCCTCAGTATCAACTTTTAAAGTTATCGTTACAGTTTCTTCAAACTGTACATTGGCCTCTGGTAGCTGAGTATTTAAATAATCTTGCAAGCTTGAAGTAATAGTCGTTTCAAAACAATTTTCCATCGCCTCCTGATCCAAGCCATCACAGGCATCAAAACTTGGACCAATATCTTGAGCTGACCAAGATGAGGCCGTTACTATATCTTGTTTTGGCACTTTAGTCGACTCAAATAAATGACAACTCGTAAAGGGGAGAAAAAGAATCCCGTATAATAAAAAGTAAGACATTCTTTGTGTAGAAAACATAAGCTAATTTATGTATTAAAGTTACAATTTTTATTTATTTTGGTCGTATATGAGCAAGGTTGTTCCTTGAATTAACCTTTGAGTAATGGACCTTTTTTTAATTTGTCTTTCTGGTTTTTTAATCCTTCTTGGTATTGCGGGTAGTTTTTTGCCTGTCATCCCAGGGCCTCTTACCGCTTGGGCAGGTCTTTTTGTTTTGAACTGGGTGAGTAGTATAACCTATTCTTTACAATTTCTGATCACCAGTTTTTCTGTTGCTTTATTTATTTTTTTGCTGGATATTTTAATCCCTATTCTAGGTGCCAAAAAATTTGGTGGAGGAAAGGGAAGTACTTACGGTGCTTCTATTGGCTTAGTCATAGGAATTCTCTTTTTAGGTCCTTTTGGTATCCTGATAGGACCTTTTTTTGGCGCCTTTTTTGGTGAGCTTATCGCGAATCAAAAAAATAAAAAGGGCGCATTAAAAGCTGCTTTCGGAGCTCTTATCGGGTTTTTATCGGGTGTATTCTTAAAATTTATTGTTGGTCTTTCTTTTGGCTATTATTTTCTTCAAGCTCTCTGTACGGCCCGCACAGCCTTATTGTAATTTAGAAGTAACTCCTTTCGCCAAAAATTTCAATCAAACCACAATACAATATTTATTTAATGAATGCTGTTGTATGCTATAGGCATTACATACTTGGAGTTTTTCAAAAAGGTCCCTACACATTTTCTGGTAATCAGGTATTAATAATTCTAATAAGTTACGAACTGTATCACAACCCAAACCCAGAGCAAAAGAACTAAGAATTATAAGCTCTGAGTTGGTCAGTGAATGGCGGATTCGGGGAATAGAGATCTCTTTTTATACCATCTTATAAATAGTTTGTATTAAAATTTATTTCTTCATCAAAAATGAGACTATTCATTTAAAAAGAATTTTTTAAGTATTAGGGATTAAATTGAAGACATTTTCGGTCAGTTTTTTGTAATGAATGGAGTATGACTATGGGTTTAGATTGTAGGATTTTTCCCACAAAAAAGAAAAGTGTCCAATTACTGAAAGATTAGTAACTTTAGGGCCAAATACAGACTTTGATTGGATACCTCTTATGGAATTATTTTTAATCACTTTTGGATTATTATTTTTAGCTTTTGCTGGAATTTCAATTAAAATTTGGGGAAAGAAAAACGGCGAATTTTCAGGTACCTGCGCCAGTCAAAGTCCTTTTCTGAATAAGGACAATAAGCCTTGTGGGCTTTGCGGAAAGATGCCAGAGGAAACAGTATGTAAAAATCCTGCATCTTTTAATAATTAAAGCCCTTCTTAATGGACTGCGAAAAAGACCTAATAGAAAAAGCCAGAGCAAATGATCAGCTTGCTTTTAATGCTCTTTTTAATGAATATTGGGATTTTGTTTATGCCTTTTTACTCTCCCGAACTTCAGACCCAAATCGTGCTGAAGAACTGAGTTTAGAAACTTTTTCAAAAGCTTTTGATCGGATTACAAGCTTTGATCAACAAAGGCCTTTTTCAAATTGGTTAATTACTATTGCAAAAAACCATCAGATTGATCAATTTAGATCAACCAAAAAAGAGGGGTTTACTGCTCCTTTGTCAGAAGATACCATTCACGAAGTCTCAAGTGAAGAACTTTCTCCTGAGGAACGCCTCATTGCTTCTCAAAATTTAGATTATGTTTTGGGACAGATTCGTTCTTTAAAAAAAGAGTATCGGACGATACTCAAACTTCGTTATTTTGATGACTTGTCTCTCAAACAAATAGAAAAAGAACTAGATGAATCTTCTTCTACTGTGAGGGTAAAGCTTTTTAGAGCAAAAAAAATGTTAGCTAACAAACTAGATCGTGAGTCAATTTAAATTGTCCAAATTAGGACCGGGCTTACTTTTTGCAGGGGCTGCTATAGGGGTCTCTCATCTGGTTCAGTCTACGCGGGCAGGAGCAGATTATGGATGGGGTTTAGTCTGGGCACTCTTGCTCATTAATTTATTCAAATATCCTTTTTTTCAGTATGGCCCCCGCTATGCACAAGCCACTGGAGAAACACTTTTAGATGGGTATCATAAACTCGGAAAAGGGTATTTATGGGCTTATTTTGTTTTAAATCTAGCGACCATGTTTACCATCCAAAGTGCGGTAACGATCGTAACCGCTGGATTGGCAGTAACTTTATTTGGTATTACTACAAATATTGTTTCTTGGGGTATTATTATCACTCTTGCCTGTAGCTTAATTCTGGCTTTTGGAAAATACCAATGGCTTGATAAGCTGATAAAAGTAATTATGGTTGTATTGGCTGTGAGTAGTTTGGTTGCCTTTAGCGTAGCCTTTACGAAAAATGAAACCCCTATTTCTTTTGCTCAAGTGTTTCCTGAGTCTTCAGGTTTACTTTTTTTTATTGCCTTCTTAGGCTGGATGCCTGCTCCTTTGGATATTTCAATTTGGCATTCTATATGGACGTTGGAAAAAAATAAAACAAAAGCAAAAAACA
>WTIP01000018.1:30919-32931 GCA_011525195.1 Flavobacteriales bacterium
GCTTTAATTTTTCTCTTTCTCCGTTCAGAAATGGGTCAACTTGTTCAAATTGCCACAGTACTCTCCTTTATTACTGCGCCCCTCTATGCCCTTCTAAATTACAGGTTGGTAACCAGCAAAGCCATGCCTGAAGCGTTTAAACCCAAAACTGGATTGCGCATTTTAAGTATTTTGGGAATATTAGTCCTAACCGGATTTACACTTTTTTATCTTTTGAGTCTCTGAGGAAGAGTTCGTATCTTTGCCCAAAAGCCGAATGATGGAGGTAGAAGTAAAAGAAGTCAAACACCAAAAAAAACCCGAGTGGATCCGTGTAAAACTCCCTACAGGGAAAAAATATACCGAGCTCCGTGGTTTAGTTGACAAATACAAACTCAATACGATTTGCACCTCCGGAAGTTGCCCTAATATGGGTGAATGCTGGGCGGAAGGGACGGCTACCTTCATGATCTTGGGAAATATTTGTACGCGGTCTTGTGGCTTTTGTGGAGTTCAAACGGGAAGACCCAGCGCTGTGGATTGGGCTGAGCCCGAAAAAGTGGCGAATTCTATCAAAATCATGAAAATTAAACACGCCGTATTGACTTCAGTAGACCGAGATGATTTAAAAGATATGGGGTCTATAATTTGGGCTGAAACGGTCAATGCGGTTCGAAGAATCAGTCCCGGAACTACTTTGGAAACGCTAATTCCAGATTTTCAAGGCAATACCCGAAATATAGATCGTATCATAGAAGTCGCTCCTGAAGTAGTTTCTCACAATATAGAAACAGTGAGAAGACTCACCCGTAAAGTAAGGGTTCAAGCAAAATATGACACCAGTATTGAAGTATTGCGCTACCTCAAAGATCAGGGTGTAAATAGAACTAAATCAGGGATTATGTTAGGCTTGGGTGAGACAGAAGACGAAGTCAAAGACGCCCTGCATGATTTAAGAGAAGCCCAGGTAGATGTAGTCACAATAGGACAATATCTTCAGCCGAGTAAAAAACACTTGCCTGTTAAGCAGTTTATAACCCCCGATGTATTTAAAAAATTAGAGGTGTTTGCCTTAGAATTAGGTTTTCGACATGTAGAAAGTGGTCCTTTAGTACGCTCCTCCTATAAAGCGCATAAGCACATTCTTTAATCTTTTATTAGGCATTGTGAAACCTGCTGCATGAAGCGTTTTTCTGATTCAGCTTCAAAAAATTCCAATACGACAGGGAGATAGAAAAGTCTTTCTATTTCACCACTTAATTGCAAACGTGTAAAGTCTTTTTCTGTAGTTAGCACAAGTCCCTCTTTTTGGTGGTATTTTATTTTTTTCAAATCTGAGAGTGAAAAATAATGATGATCCGGATAAGACATATGTTTAAATTGGAAGCCCTCACCCTTTAAAAATGCGACTAAGGGGCTTGAATCTGCAATTCCTGTAACCAAAACAAAAGGAAGCTTGAGCGAACTCAATGCGCGTTTTTCTTTCTCATTATGAATTGTATTGCTGTAGTACAGCTTAGTAAAAAATACGCGTTGCTTTGCATTCAGATGAAGTGCTTTTTGAAACTTAGCCATCTCATTACTAGTAAGGGTTTTGGGACATTTGGTCACCACAACAATGTCAGCCCGTCGCGCAGCTGATTTTCCTTCTCTGAGTGAACCCATCGGTAGTAAGAGGTCCCGAAAATAAGGTCGCTCATAAGTGGTAATAAGCACTAGTAATGAAGGCAATGTAGAGCGATGTTGAAAAAGATCGTCAAATAATAGGAATTCTATTTCAGGCTGTTCTTTTAGGAGCTTAGCAACTCCTATATTTCTTTTTTCAGCAACCGCTATTATAGCCTCTTTGTGTTTTTTATAAAACTGATAGGGCTCATCCCCTATAGTAGCTGCAGTACTTAATTTATCTGCAATGAGCACGCCAGACGTTTTTCTCCCATACCCCCTGCTGAGTACAGCAGTCTTAGTCTGTAACTTGAAATTAGTGAGTAAGTAATCAATTAGTATGGATTTACCTGTTCCTCCCACTGCTA
>WTIP01000045.1 GCA_011525195.1 Flavobacteriales bacterium
TCCCGTCTTTCCAATAACTGATATCCCCAAAGCCTGTTACTTTTTCAGGATGTGCATCCAAAAACCAATTGCAGAAATCAATTTGATGAGAACTTAGTTCAGCGGTCAATCCATAAGAATATTCACGGTACATTCGCCAATTAACCTGTCGTTCAAATTTGGGGTCTGGCACTGGCCTTCTCCAATTTCCATTTCGATTCCATTGAGCATGAACGGCACTGACCACACCGATTTCACCCCCTTGAATCATCTCTACGAGATGAGCATAGAGTCGAGAGCTATGGTATTGATGGCCTGTTTGAAATATCTTTTTATTGCTCTTAATTTTATTATACAGTTTTAAAGTTGCTTCATCTCCTTTTACCATTGTTTTTTCGCAGTATACATGAACATTGGCATCAATCGCATCTGCTGCTATCATTGCATGGGTGCTTAAAGGGGTGCTAATAATAACCGCGTCCAGGTCTTTGTGTGCTAATAAAGCCTTATAATATTTATATTTTTTTGCTTTGGGCGCAATTACTGCTGCGGCATTTAGACGAAAATCTAAAGTATCACAAAGCGCAACTAAGTCAATATTTTTAATCGACATTAAAATTTTCATTAATCCCTGGCCCCGGTCTCCTGTTCCAATTACTCCTATACGAACTGTTTCATTAGGGGCGTTTTTTAAAATAGAATAAGGAATCTCATTGGGTAGTAACAGTCCAGTAGCTAAAACCGAACTTCCTTGTTTTATAAATGATCTTCTTTTTTGATTCAAATCTGAAATTGTTAAAATAACATCTACGCAATTTAAAAAAAAAACTTTGCTATATTGAAGTTGATTAATCACCCTAATAGAAATCACATTGAATAAACACATCATTTATATTTTGCTCCTTGCAAACTTGCAAATCACACCAATTACTGCTCAAGAGAAAAAATCAAAATGGACGTATTTAATTGAAGATAATTCACTTAAAAATTTCACACAATTAAATGGAAATGCACTATTTAAAATAGAACAGGGGGAGTTGATTGGAATATCAAAATTAAATACTCCCAATAGTTTTTTAGCTACTAATGCGCGTTATACAGATTTCATTTTAGAATTTGAGGTTTGGGTAGATTATGGACTGAATTCGGGTGTGCAATTTCGTAGCAATAGCCTTGCTGAATACAATAATGGCAGAGTTCATGGCTATCAATGTGAAATAGAAACCAGTTCAAGAAAATGGGCTGGAGGGATTTATGACGAAGCCAGAAGGGGCTGGCTCTATCCTTTATCGAGAAATCCTGTTGGTCAAAATGCATTTATTAATGGTACCTGGAACAGATACAGAATAGAAGCTATCGGTGATGAAATTCTGACTTATATCAATGGCATACAAACCGCTCATTTAGTCGATAATATGACCGCTGAAGGATTTATCGCTTTCCAAGTACACAGTATCTCTGATTCCGAAGATGAAGGTAAAAAAGTGCGTTGGAGAGCAATCAAAATACTCACTTCAGAGTTACAAGAAAATAGAATGCTTCCAACAAATAAGGCGCCACAAATTAGCTATCTAGATGGAAAACTTACAGCCGAAGAGATAAGGCTCGGCTACAGAATGCTCTGGGATGGCAAGACTAAAAATGGGTGGCGCGGTGCCAAAACAAGTGAATTTCCCCAAAAAGGATGGTTGATTGAAAAAGGTATTTTAAGCGTAGAAGCCTCTGATGGAGGAGAATCAGCAAATGGAGGGGATATTGTTACCCTAGAAACATTTAGCAATTTTGAATTAAGTGTTGATTTTCTTTTAACTGAAGGGGCAAATAGCGGTATAAAATATTTTGTAGATACAGAACTCAATAAACAATCGGGCTCTGCTATCGGATTAGAGTTTCAACTTTTAGATGATCAAAAACATCCCGATGCACGCTTGGGAAAAAATGGGAATAGAACAGTAGGATCTCTGTATGATTTAATACGTGCAGAGAATCTTGCATCTGGTGGAAGAGGTAAAAACTTCAAAGGAATAAATCAGTGGAATAATGCGCGAATTGTTGTAAAAGGAGGCCATGTAGAGCACTGGTTAAACCATGTCAAGGTAGTCGAGTATAACCGATTTAGTCAAGCATTTAAAGCATTGGTAGAAAAAAGTAAATACGAAAAATGGGATCAATTTGGACAACAGCCCGAAGGATTAATTCTATTACAGGATCATGGTGATCGCGTATCTTTTAAAAATATTAAAATTAGAGAATACTAAAGATGAAAAATCAAACACGTAGGAATTTTATAAAGAAAACCACCTTAGGTACAGCTGCTGTTATGAGCAGTGGTTTTCCAAGCTCAAGTTTTGCCTTTGGGAAAAATATTAT
>WTIP01000055.1 GCA_011525195.1 Flavobacteriales bacterium
GTATTATACTCCTTTTTTTGATTTTTATAGAAGATATTCTTTTGACGCATAAAGGTCCTTCCGATATCCCTAAATTCCTGCCACGTTTGTTTACTTTCTTTAGTTGGGACATAGCCAATTGTTTTAAAAGTGGCTCTTAGTTCATTAAAACGTTTTAACCCTTTTTGCCAAGCATTGTGATTTGATAATTCTTGTTCAGTAAGTTGGCGCATTTCTTGGAGTAATTCTTTTTTCTTTTCAAGATTTGCTTTCATTGCACCAGCAATGTCTTTTTGGTAATCTTGTCTGCGCTGCTGAATCACTTTTGTTGCCTCTTGGAATCTTTTCCACAAGGCCTCTCGGTGTTCTTTGGCCACAGGCCCCAAGTCGTTTTTCCAAAGCTTGTGAAGGGTGTTGAGATCTCGGGTAGCTCGCATGATATCGGGCGTTTCTTTTAAGGCCTCTGCCTGCTCAATAATTTTTAGTTTCTCTTCGTAATTGTGTTTAAAATCGAGTTCCCTAAGTTCTCTATTAAGATGTAGGAAATCATAAAAACGCTCTACATGGTGTTTAAATGTTTCCCATAAATTTTGATTTTCCGCACGGGGAACAGGTCCCGTACTGTACCAACTTTCTTGAAGTGTACGGAATTTATTATAAATGGTATTGATATTTTCATCAGCACCAATAAGTCCTTTTATTTCTTCAATAATGGCTTTTTTTCGCTCTGCATTTACTTTTTGAGCAGCCTCTTGTTCTTTGTAGTGTTTTCTTCTGTTTTTTCTGTATTCAAAGCCTAACTGATCAAAAGTAGTTTTATACTCAGGTTTATAAAAGAAGTCAATTTCATTTCCTCCTTCTTTGATAAACTTTTTCTTAACGGCTTCGAGATCCGCTCGAAATTTTTCTTCAAAAAGCTGATTTACCTTTTGAATTTCACTATAGTTTTTGAGCCAGTCACTCCCAGTTGACAACTCTTTAAAGACTTCGATGAGTTCTTCTATTTGAGCGCCAGTGTAATCTTTGGCTTCTCTATCCTCATACTGTTCAGTATCTGATTTTTCTGAGGTTTCCTCTTTGGCTATTTTCTCTTCAGCAGCCTCATTATCAGCAGCTGGAGCGTTTGCCTCTACTTCTTTTACCGCCTTTTTTTTCTTTTTAGGCTTAGGAGTATTTGATTCATCGAGTACTTCGTCGTTTTGCGGCTCTAAATGATCCTCCGCACCAGGGTTTTGGTTTTTTTCTTCCATTTCTTGAGTTCTGTGTCACTACAAATAATATACATTTTTTTTAATTCTGAAAATAGAATTATTCAAATTTAACTTATTGATTCCAGAGCTCCCAAGATTTTTCAGCCTGATAGACCAGCATTTGATAACCATTTGTCACTTTTGCCCCTCTTTCTTTTGCTTTTTTCATAAAAAGAGTTTCACTTGGATTATAAATCAAGTCGAAGAGTAAATGCTCTGCTGTAAGCAGATGATAGGGAATATCAGGAGCTTGGTTCACCTCTGGGAAGGTGCCTAAAGGTGTGGTATTGACAATGAGGTTTACCGAATTGATTAGTTCCTGATTCAGTTCTTGGTAGGTAAGGGTGTTTTTCGAGGGTGTCCTTGAGACAAACAGCACTTCACAATTTAATTTTTTTAATGCATATGCTATGGCCCCAGAGGCGCCCCCTGTCCCCAATACTAATGCCCTTTTAGGAGGTGATGCTATTTTTTCCTCTAATGCCTTGAGAAAACCGATATAATCGGTATTGTAGCCGATGGTTTTGCCACTGGCATCCCATTTTACTGTATTGACTGCTCCTATTGCTATCGATTCCGCTGAGAGTTCGTCTAAATAAGGGATAATTTCTTTTTTGTAAGGGATTGTAACATTTAGACCGCACAGTCGCTCTTCTTTATTTAATAATGCGTTGAATCCTTCTAGTGAGGGTAAATCAAAATTGACATAGCGATGCTGCAATAGATTTTCTTTACTAAACTTATCAGAAAAGTAGGTTCGGGAAAATGAATAGTCTATATTTCTTCCTAATAAACCAAACTTTTTAAGCGGTTCTTTTTTTGTCATAATAGTTTAATAAAAACAAGAGGGCAGCACCTGCTATAAAGCCTAAAATTACAATATAGGTCTGAATTTCACTCCACTCAGGGAAATAATAGTTATAACTTAAAAGTTCTGGGGTACCTACAGTATTTGTAATTACTTCCCCTTGATTGTTTGTTAAAAACTCTTTTTCTTTCCAAGGATAGACCAATCTGAGGGTTCCCAATATAAACCCAATTATGAGTGCGAGTGTATGGCGTGGATATTTTTCTAAAACAAGCTTAATCACATTAGAGAATAAGACAAGCCCTGTGATTGAACCGCTTGAAAAAACAACTAAAACAAGAATCAAACGACTTGTTATGGGGTCATTTAATAGTGAAAAATCTCCCACAAGTAGCGATGCGGTGAATTGAAAAAGTGCATTGACAGCATCTACAAGTAATAAATTATAATTCCCAAGAACCAATAAAAGAAAAGAGCCCGAAAGACCTGGAATAGTCATTCCAGATACACTAATAATACCGCAGAAAAAAACAAAAAGCAGCTGGTCATTTTCTGCCATGGGTTTTGCTAAGCTTAGACTTAAACCGCATCCCACACCCAGTAAAAGAAATAAAATTAATTTACTGTTCCAGGAGGGGATTTCTTTGCTGACAAGGTAAACAGAGGCAATTATCATTCCGAGGAAAACACCCATAACTAAACTTTCATTTTGCCTTAATGCATAATCCAAGAATAGCGAAATACTAAAATAACTGATGATTACCCCACCAAAAAGCAAACTTAAAAATGAAGCATTTATATAATTCCAGAAGGCTTTAAAGCGTCCAGTTACCAATAGTCTTAAGGCTGTGAAATTTAGTTTTTGAAAAGAGAAAATAAGTTCTTCATAGAAACCACCCACCAAGGCTACAATACCGCCTGAAACCCCAGGAACTTTATTAGCAGCGCCCATAGCGATACCCTTGATCACTAAATAAAAAGCGCCCCAAAATGTTCTTTCTTTTTGAAAGCTTCTCATGGGTTAATCAAAGATTTACTTCTTTCTAAAATGAAAAGTGTGGCAAATCCAATTCCCATACATAAAAGGACAGCAACCAGTTGGGGGTCCCCGCTAAATTCTTGTGGGAATACTGCTTCTAAATCCGAGGGAGTACCTTGGATTTTATTTTGCCAAGGCCAAACTTTATGTAAGGCGCCTATCATTAATCCGACTAAAACCGCATTACTTCTTTGAGGATAGCGATTTAATAGCCAACTTAAAGCTTTTGAAAAAACTTTAATTCCTATTAGTATACCCAAAAGAAAAACCCCAAGAATACTACTCGTATTCACCCACTGTGTTTGATCAAAATTGAGAATTAAATCTTGAGCGAGGCGCAAATGGGTAAGTATTGTTTGATACACGCCCATTACAACCAAAATATATGCCCCTGAGAGGCCAGGGAGTATCATGGCAGAAATTGCTATAAAGCCAGAGAAAAATAAATACCAAAGACTACTTTGGTTTACCCCTCCATTAAGCTGTGTAATACTAAAAGAAACTAGAATTCCAAAAACCAAATAAAGAATTGTTTGCGTAGTAAGTGAAAGTGTCGTTCGAAAAAGATAGAGTATACTGGCTACTAAAAGCCCAAAGAAAAAAGACCACAATAGTAGCGGTTTATTTTGAATGAGCCACTCCAAAAGCCTAGAAAATAATAAAATACTGGTAACGATTCCGCCAAAAAGGGAAAGTAAAAAAGGAGCATTCAATTGTTTCCAAAATGCCTTGAAGCCCTCTTTTCGTAAAGTAACTAGAGCCAAAAGAGACAAGGCATTAATGCTTTCCAAGAGTTCTTTGTAAATACCCGTGAGCAGTGCGATGGTTCCTCCTGAGACACCCGGGACTAAATCAGCCGCTCCCATGAGCATCCCTTTAAGATAAATTACAAAATAACGCATTGCTTGAAGTGGTTTCAAACAAAGGTAGAAAACCCCATGGATTAAACAGAATCTCTTTTTTTAAACTGCTTCACGGCAGGAAAAAGTTTTGAAAGTACTTTCGCTTCCTCTACAGTAAGTGCTTTCCAATCGATAAAAAAATTGGCCTCGTGGAGTTTTCCAAGCTGAAGACTGCACCCACCTAAGCGTATTTTAAGTGCTTTGTTTTTGGGATAAGATTTATAAATCTCTTGCGTTAATAAATAGGCTTTTTCCCACTCTTTTTGTCCTAGGAAAAGATCAATAAAGTCGATCGCCAAAGGCAAATCTAAGCGGTCTTGCGCATGAAGATTTTTATAAACTTCCAGCACCTGATCGATCTGCCCCAAACCTTTATAGACTTCAATTCCTTTTTTCCAAATGAGAAAGGCATCACTATTAATTTCTAGTGCTCGCTTGAAGTGAAAGGCTGCTTTTTCAAAGCGTTTATGACTAAGATAAAATTCAATCAGAGCCAACCAACTCTTTTCATTACTGGGCTCTAAATGAATGGCTTTTAAATAAAATTTTAATGCCAATCCTTTATTTCCTAGAGAGTCATGACACCTTCCGATACATTGATAAACAAAAGCACTAGGATCATTGGTATTAAGCGCCACTTCGTAATTATTTAAGGCTTCATTAAACCGTCCCATCTGCTCTAATAACTTACCCTTTTCAATATAAGCACCGGCAAAAGCATCATCACTTATAATGGCGAAATCAAAAGCTGAAAGCGCTTCTTTTTGACGTCCTTTTTTAGCCAATACCAAGCCCAATTGGTGCCATGCCACTTCACTATAAGGATCGACTTCTAAAACTTCATTCAGCACTGTGATAGCGTCCTCAATTTTGTCTAATTGTTCATAAGCATAAAGTAAATTATACAGGGAGGAATAATCTTGAGGATTGTCTGAAATACAGTTTCTAAAGAAATAGGACGCGTCTTCGTATTCTTCTGCTAATAAGTGCTCCATACCCAATAAATTCCATATTTCTAGAGGGTCTTCTGACAACTCTAATGCTTTATGTAAATGGGCAATGGATTCTTTGTGGTTGTTTTTTTTAGAGGCAATATTTGCTCTCTGAAGTGATATTTCTTCATCATGAGGCGTCAAATTTTCAATATAATCAAGGAGCTCAAGTGCCGCACTGTATTTTTCATCAAGAATAAAGACCTCACTTTGTAGGAGCATTAATTCATGAGAAGAAGGATGTTGTTCAAGCGCCATTTTTAGTGCTTTCTTTGCCAGCTGATTTTCACCGAACCCCAAATAATGGAAAATAATGTCTTCAAATTCTTGAGCGTCAAAAAAATAGAGGTGGTTGGTTTCGAGCATACGCTCGAACTTAGAGATTGAAGATTGCAGTTCTTCAGAATTGAAATTTAGCATAGTGAGGGTTAAATCTTCTACACTTAAAATTAAGGGCTAGATAAACTTCTTGAGTTCAAATCTCAGATTGTTTTTAACAATTTAATTAACATCAACAGACTTCATCTATTGCTGATCTCAAGATTCTACAGCCTTTTTTAATTTCTTTATGACTTATGGTAAGAGGAGGCGTGATTCGAATCGCTTTTTTTTCCCATAGCAACCAAAAGAGCATGAGTCCTTTTTCTATTGATCGGAAGATGATTTTATTGACAATATCCTCATTCTTAAAGAGTGGAGCGAGCATCAATCCCGTTCCTCTGATCTCTGTAATCTGAGGATGCTCAAGCTCCGTTCGAATCAGATTTTCTTTAGCCGCAATTTGATCCATTAGGCTACTGTCTCTAATTTCCCTCAAGGTGGCTAAAGCGGCAGCAGCAATTAGTGGATTTCCCCCAAAAGTGGTAATATGGCCTAATTTAGGCTGGTCCTCTAATAGACGCATCAGTTCCTGAGAGGCACTAAAGGCTCCGATGGGAAGACCTCCACCCATTCCTTTACCCATTACTACGATATCTGGTTTAATTCGAAAATGTTCAAAACCAAAAAAGGTTCCAGTGCGTCCAAAACCAGGTTGTATTTCGTCTAGAATGAGTAAGGCACCCACAGCTTCACACTGCGCTTTTACTTTCTTTAAATACTCGTTTTGTGGAAGAATAAACCCTGCGCCTCCTTGAATGGTTTCTAGGAGAACAGCTGCTGTTTTTGAAGTTATTTTATTCAAATCTTCTTCATGGTTAAAGCGTATAAAGCGTGTATGGGGGAGTAGAGGACGGTACCTCATTTTTTGATTTTCTGAACCCAGCAAACTCAGTGCACCGTGGGTACTCCCATGATAACTCTGATAGGCTCCTATGAGTTCGCTCCTTCCAGTTGCCCTTTTTGCCAGTTTCAATGCTCCTTCTATAGCCTCTGTACCTGAATTCGTTAAATAAACGACTTCCTGGTTGTCGGGCAGTTGAGCGACGAGTTCTTTACATAAATGTACCGCAGGCTCTTGGGCAAATTCCCCATAGACCATGACATGGAGGTATTTTTTGCTTTGTTTTCTAATGGCACGGGTTACTTTTGGGTGGCAATGTCCGAGACTACAGGCAGAAACCCCAGACACAAAATCCAAGTATTTTTTTCCTTGAGTATCGGTAATATAGACACCCCTTGCCTTTGCGATACTAATCCCCAATGGGTGAGGGGTGGTTTTTGCTTGGTATCTTAAAAAATCTGCCTTAAGCATTACTCTTTGGGTTTGTCTGTAGGTGTAGGGAGTTGCTTTGCTGCGGGATATTGAAATTTAAGTATTTCGGGAAATTGTTCTTCTCTATCATTTTCATCAAAAAGATCTTCAATACGCTCTGGGCGTTGCGCAAATCGCCAAGTAAACCCTTTTAGTGTACGATCATTTTCAGGCAGTTCTTCTTCTGGGTATACATTTCCATTGGGACTCACTAAAAAAGTAATCTCACCAATTTGACCTTCTTCAAATTGCATACTCAAGGCACTACAGGTTGTCTTGTCAATACCGATGAGCTGGAGGTCTTCATCATTGTAGAGGTAATAAACCATTTCTGTATTTTTAGTAATGACAATTTGATCTAATTTACTTGCTACAAAAGCCCCTCTGAGATTTCCTCCTTTGATTTGTTGAAAACCATTTTCACTTAAACTGTCTTTCTCAATAATAAAGACCCTTCCGTCTATTTTTAAAGAGTCTAATTCGCGTGTTTCTGTATTCGAAATTAGGTGTATTTGATCTCCAGACATTTGACTTTTTTCAAACCACAGAACAGGATTATTTTCATTGTAGTCTTTTTCAGTAAAAACCTGTTCCTGTTGTCTAGACAGCGGTTTTTTTAAAAGTTTTGTCAGCCCAATTGATTCATCTAAATGCAATGAATCCGAACGCCCCCTTAGATCACTTTTAAGAATTCTTACATCGTAGTAGGCTCGTAATATTCGCTTTTCATCTGGTCCAGTAGCCACCAAGGTATCTGCATGTATAAACAGGGAATCCTGGTCAATAATATTGACTGCCAGGGCTCTTCGGGTGATAATTGCAGAATCTTTTTCTTTAAAAATCTCTCCGTAATGCCCAGTGATTATTGAATTATTTAGCGTATCTAGGATACTGATATTTTTTGTTGCAGCGGCATAGTTTTTTGCGCTTTCAAAATACAAGCTATCACCTCTGATAATTTTATTGTCATAGTAGAGAACGGCATTTTTTTTAAAAATTCCTTTTTCCCGGTTCATGTCATAAAAGCCACGCTCGCATTGAATCGTATAGGCTTCCCCCTCAATTTTTGACTTTCCATATAGGTAAGCCTGGTTGCTTTCCGTATAGTAGTCTAACTGTTCAGAATTGACTTTATAGTCTGGGTTGTCAATATATACTTGAGATCTAAATCGGTATTTTTTCTCATCCATAAAGTACTGACCTTGATTACTCGTCAATGTACTCGTACTGTCAATAATGATACCGGGGGTATTGTAAAAAGCTTTTTCATTCACCCGATCTAGATTGAGTACTTCTGTTCTCAAAGTCATATCGGGGCGTTCTAAAAAAACATTACCCTCTGCATAAGCTATTTTGGTTTTTCCGTCGTATTCTATGGTTTTACAGGTCATTCGAAGACTGTCGCCTTGAGTAAAAATAACGTCTCCTATTGCTTTAAAGTAATTTCTCTTAGAATAAAAGTAAGCTTGGTCTGATTCGATTAAGGCACCCTCATGAAAGAGGCGTACCCGCTTGGTGTCGGATTTAAAGAGAATATTTGCTCCAGGAAAACGTGCTTGATCTTGGGTGGATCCGCCTGCTTGCCTTATTTCGATTATTTTAGACGCTTGAGCGTGTACAGACTCACTAAAAAAAAAGAGGAGTAGCGTAAAAATCCAAAATAAAGGCTTCATTTTATCTGCTTAACGATGTATTGTTTGGGCGCGATCTGGCCCCACAGAAACAATTTTAATGGGGGTTTCTAGGGCGTTTTCCAAATAGTTTATATAGCGAATAAAATTCTGAGGAAATTCAGTTTCTGCAGTCATTTTGGTTAAATCTTCCTCCCAACCTGCTAATTCTTCATAGATCGGTTTAATTTGCTCATCTGTGATGTCAAAAGGAAAATAGTCTTGTATGCCTGTTGCTGTTTGGTAAGCGGTACAAACTTTGATTTTATCAAAGCCAGAAAGCACATCTCCCTTCATCATCATTAGTTGGGTGACTCCATTAATTTTAATTGCATATTTTAAAGCCACTAAATCCAGCCATCCACAGCGTCTGGATCGTCCTGTAGTTGCACCAAATTCATTACCCACACGTCCCATGGTTTCCCCATAGTCATCAAAAAGTTCAGTAGGGAAGGGACCACTCCCCACGCGAGTTGTGTAGGCCTTAAAAATACCATAGACCTCTTTAATTTTATTGGGTGCAATTCCAAGTCCTGTACAAGCACCTGCCGCTGTTGTCGTAGAAGAAGTGACAAAGGGGTAGGTTCCAAAATCGATATCTAATAAAGAACCTTGAGCGCCTTCCGCCAAGATTTTTTTACCCGCTTTTTGTGCTTGATGCAAATAGTTTTCACTGTCTACGAGTTTGAATTTTTTTAGGGCTTTTATACTCGTCAAAAATTCTTCTTCCAGGGCATATATGTCATTCACTTCAAAGCCTTCAAAATTTTTAAGTAACTCTAGATGCTTGGTTATTAGTTTTTTGTATTTAGAATCCCAATTTGGAGCAAAGATATCTCCGACTCGTATCCCATTTCTTCCCGTTTTATCCATATAGGTTGGACCGATTCCCTTGAGAGTTGATCCAATTTTAGCTTTTCCTTTTGCAGCTTCTGAAGCGGCATCAAGCAGTCGGTGTGTAGGAAGTATAAGATGTGCTTTTTTAGAAATCAATAATTTCTCAGAAAAGTTGATACCATAAGGGGCTAGGTTTTCAATTTCTTTCTTAAATATTACGGGGTCTATGACGACTCCATTACCAATAATATTTACGGCTTCAGGGTGAAATATACCTGAAGGAATAGTATGTAATACATGTTTATTTCCTTCAAACTCTAGTGTGTGTCCCGCATTTGGGCCACCTTGAAAACGTGCTATTATGTCATAAGAGGAAGTAAGTACATCAACAATTTTTCCTTTCCCTTCGTCACCCCATTGGAGTCCGAGTAGTAAATCTACCGTCATGTTTTTTTAGGATTTATTATTTTTTTTGGTGCCGTAAAAGTATAAAGAATGCTTGTGGATATCAACATCAAAAATTTCTTCTATGGTTTGTTTAATTTGTTGGATTCTGGGATCGCAGAATTCCTTTACTTCACCGCTATCGGTAAGAATTATATGATCGTGTTGGTGGTCAAAATAAGATTTCTCATACTGTGCTTGTCCTCCTCCAAATTGATGTTTGCGCACAAGACCACAGGCCAGCAAAAGCTCTATCGTATTATAAAGTGTAGCTCTACTTACTCTATAATTTTTATTTTTCATTTTTATATAAAGCGATTCAATATCAAAATGCTCTTTACTGTCGTAGATCTCAAAAAGTATAGCGAAGCGCTCTGGAGTTTTACGATGCCCTTGTTGATCCAGGAAATTGATAAAAACTTCTTTTACAATTTCTTGATTTGATTTATTTGCAACCATAACCTTACAAAGATAGTTATAAAGACTTACTCACGGATTATTTTGTCAATACCATTGACTTTTGATAAAGTTTGCACCATCTTATCTAAAATTGTTTTGTTTTGTACGCTTAACTGTATGGTACCTGTAAAAAACTGATCCTCAGAATCAAAATTAATTCTATTAATATTGATATTATTCATATTGGAAATCATCTTTGTTACTTCATTGACTAATCCTTTTCGGTCTATACCACTCAGTTTTAAGGTAGCAACAAAGGCTTCTGAAGAGGAATCAATCCATTTTGCGGGGATAATCCGATAGGCAAAATTAGACTGGAGACTGAGCGCATTAGGACATTCTTTATGGTGTACTTTTATTCCTTCATTTACTGTGATAAAACCAAAGACAGAATCTCCCGGAATCGGATTACAGCAGCTTGCAAAGCTATGTGCTAAGGGTTCTTTTTCTTTTCCAAAGACGAGCTGGTCATATTTTTCCGTTATTTCTGTTGAAGTGCTGGGTTCAAATTTATTTTTTGATCTTAATCGACGTTTAAAAAAGTTGAGCACTGAATTTTGGTAATCACTTGAAAACTCTTTGAGCTGTTGATTATTCAGCGATCCAATTCCGATTCGATAAAAAAGATCTTGGCTATTATCAAATTTAAAATACAGTAACATTTTCTGAATGGTTTTATCATTCATTGTAATTTTAAGCTGTTTGAGTTTTCTGCGAAGCATTTCTTTACCTTCTCCTGCACGCGCTTTTCGTTCTTCATTTAATGAAGATTTGATAATGGATCGGGCCCTAGAGGTGACTACAAAATCAAGCCAATTTTTTGAAGGCTTTATGGAATCAGAAGTGATTACTTCGATTTGATCTCCACTTTTGAGCTCTTTACTCAAGGGCACAAGACGGTCATTTACACGAATACCTCGTGTTTTTTTTCCGATATCGGTATGGATTGCAAAGGCAAAATCTAAAGCGGTAGCACCTTGGGGCAAAGACTTAAGATCTCCTTTAGGAGTAAATACAAAAATTTCTTTTGCATAGAGATTGAGTTTAAAGTCTTCAACAAAGTCTACGGCATTACCAGAATTATTTTCGAGCACTTCTTGTAATCGGTTTAGCCAACTTTCTATTCCTATGTCTTTATTGTCACCTTGTTTGTATTTATAATGGGCGGCATAGCCTTTTTCAGCAATTTCATGCATACGCTCTGAGCGAATTTGAATTTCTACCCATTTATTTTGTGGTCCCATTACAGTAATGTGTAGCGCCTCATAACCATTTGATTTGGGTGCTGTAATCCAGTCTCTTAGGCGAGTCGGATTAGGGGTAAAGTGATCTGTAACGATGGAATAAATTTTCCAAGCTAAAAGCTTTTCCTTTGCGCGCGTACTCTTAAAAACAATACGCATTGCAAATTTGTCATAAACTTTTTCAAAAGGAATATTTTGAGTGAGCATTTTTCTATGGATAGAATAAATAGACTTACTTCTTCCTTTAACAGTATAGTTAAGACGCTCTTTATCTAATTCTTTCGATAAAAATTTAGAAAAGGTATTAATATATTCCTCTTGCGCTTCATAGCTTTCCTCTACTTTACTTTTAACCGATTGATAGCGCTGAGGTTCGGTATATTTCAAACTTAAATCCTCCAACTCAGTTTTGACATTATACAACCCAATACGGTGTGCCAAAGGGGCATAGATATAAAGTGTTTCTGAGGCAATTTTTACTTGCTTGTATTCAGGCATAGCATCCATGGTTTGCATATTGTGCAAACGGTCTGCTATTTTGATAATAATAACACGAACATCATCATGCAGGGTAAGCAGCATTTTTCTGAAATTCTCTGCTTGTAGGGAAATATTTTTATCTTTTTTAAGACTTGAAATTTTTGTGAGTCCATGAACAATTTTGGCTACATTATTCCCTAGGAGACGTTCGATATCTTCTAAAGTACAGCCTGTATCTTCCACCACATCATGAAGTAGTGCCGCACAAATAGAAGTAGCATCAAGACCGATTTGCTGGGCTACAATCTTGGCTACATTGATAGGATGAAAAATATATGCTTCTCCAGATTTTCGCCTTTGGTCACTATGCGCCTCTACAGCAGTATCAAAAGCCAAACGAATCATTTTTTTGTCTTTTTCGCTTAGTGTTTGATAGCTGATTTGCAGTAGTTCTTTATACTGCTTGGCAATTTCTTTATTTTCTAGTTCCTGGTCAATGATCATTAGTCTCTGAATATACTAAAGATTTCAATGCTTTTTTCGGTTTATTTTATTTCCTCTCGCTTGATACATCAAAATTCCTGCCGAAACAGATAAATTTAATGAATCTACAGCAGAAGCCATAGGAATAATAAGCTGCTGATGTGCGGCTTCTATCCATTGCTGATCGAGACCTGTACTTTCTGTACCCACAACAAGGGCACAGGGTGTTGGGTATTCAAATGCATCATAAGATTGGGCACCTGGGACCAGTGCGGCAGCAGCTATAAGAACTTCTTTTTGTTTTAAGTAGTCAATTGCTGCTTCCGATGAGGCTAGGGCTGTAGGCAATAAAAAAAGACATCCTAAACTAGAACGAATACTATTGGGATTATAAAAATCTGTTTTGGGGTTGGCAATTATAACCGCATCGAAATCCGCTGCAACAGCTGTACGGTATAAGGCTCCAATATTGCCTGGTTTTTCAGGGGCTTCAATAACCAATACTAAGGCTTCATGGGTAATTTCTAACTCACTGATTGAATGTGTTTTAGCATACGCTATGGCCAGACTTTTCTCTGAACCAGAGCGAATACTTATTTGTTCAAAAAGTGAAGAGGAAACTACATATTGGGCAATTTGATTATTTTCTTGGAGGAATTCGAAGTATTCCTCTTCACTCCCTTCTTTTAAAAAAAGAGAATCAAGTTTATAATTGCCTTTTAGCGCCTTTTCGATTTCTCTTTGTCCCTCTATAACAAATAAACCTTGTTTTTTTCGTGCTTTTGATTTTTGAATGAGGAGCCTAAGTCGTTTTATTTCTGGATTTTTATTGCTGCTAAGGAGTTTCACACTTTAAGCGGTATTGGTTAAGAATATACAAAGCAAAGAAATGAATAAATTCAATCTGATGCTAACTCCATCTCTAAAGTGTAGGCAATTACCATGCTTACCACGGCATTATAACTCAAAATCCCTTTTTTTTGACCATTGGCTTTGAGGTAAGTGTCATAGCCTTTTTTAAAATAAGGTTCTAGAGGGTTTTGAAACTTCCTCCAAAATTCAGACAGCTCCTGAAAGTTTTTTAAGACGCCTTTATTGAGTTTAATTATTTGTTCTTTAGCTGCTTCTGGATTTGCCTTAAGTAGCTCTGCATAACAATAACGCAAAGCAAAACTATAACCGGAAAATTGTATAAAAGGATCAGGGTGGGTAATTGTCGTCTGATACGCTATAAAATTGGCTTCAGTTTCTGAGGCAATACCCAACTGATGTGCCATTTCGTGTGCAGCAGTAGTGCAGTAATTTAATTTAGGAATTTTTGAATTTACTTGTGATTCTAAGGTTAGTGGGTTGAGATATCCAGCAAATCCCATATAACTTAATAGCGTACTCCAGATCGAATTTTTAAGATAGGGAGTAACTTTAAAATCAGCCAACTCAAAATTAAAATCACCCTCTATCATTGCGCTTAATTTTTCTTTAGTATAGGGAATGAGAACCGCAGTGCTGTCATTGGGAGCCAGTTGCTTTTGAAGGTTATTTGTGGAAGTAATTAAATAATGTAATGTTTCGGTTAATTCTTTTTCAGAATAAGTAGTTGGATATTTTAATTTCTCTTGAAGAGACAAGCGGTAGTAATTTAATCCCCAGTTTAGTTGAAAAAGGAGAAAAACCAATGAAATAGTGGCAAAAAAATTAAGCAGCAGTACCTTTCTTTTAGCCCGACTTTGAATCCATTTTATACAAGAAAAAATCAGTCCAATAATGGCTGCACCATAGGCTAAATCCCCAAAGGAAAATGGTAACTTTGAAAAGAAAAAGGCTTGGAGCTTAAAGAAAATGGGATAGAGTTTTTGACTGTACTGAGTTTCCACCAATAAAGGATGGCTCTTGAGTAGCTGAAGGAGTCCCCATTGCACAGGGAGCAGCGCAACCAATATCCATTTAAATTTTTTCATAAAAAAAGGGAAGCACTTGCTTCCCTGTATTTTTTTAATCTACACTGACGATTTCTACCTCAAAGATAAGATCAGACTGAGGAGGAATCCCTCGGGTACCTTCCGCGCCATACGCTATGGTATAGGGTAAAAATAAAGTTGCTTTATCACCTTCTTTCAAGAGTCTTAAGCCTTCTTTAAATCCTTCAATCATTGCATCTTCTGCTCCCACGGCCGCTTGAATGGGGTTGTATTGATTGGCATTTTTGCGCTGTAAGTTAACTTGCTCATTTGCTTCAGCAATTTCTACTTTACTGGTTTCGAGCAAAGTGCCATCTACAAAATAAACAGCATAGTGAACTGTTGCTTTATTTGTTGATTTTACTGTTTTTCCATTTCCCTGAGAAGTAATTTGATATTGTAAACCTGATGCTGTAGTCTTTGCTGTTTCTTTTAGTGCCTCAAATTTTGCAGCATTTGTTTCATTTATCACCTTTCTTTTGGCTTCACGCTCTGAGGCAATTTGTTCTTTTTGGACAAAGTAAGCATCAAAGACTTTAGGCGCATCAAACTGTTTTGCTGCATTTCCTTTTCGTATGATAGTCACTTTTTCAATGAGGTCGTCTTGCGCAATACTGTCTACCACTTCTTGACCTTCAACAACCTGACCAAAAACAGTGTGTTTCCCATCTAACCAAGGCGTTTCTTTGTGGGTAATAAAAAATTGACTCCCATTGGTCGCAGGACCCGCATTAGCCATAGAGAGAATCCCAGGACCACTATGTGTGAGAGTACTAATTTCATCATCAAAACGATACCCAGGTCCACCAGAACCGGTACCTGTTGGATCTCCACCTTGAATCATGAAATCAGGAATCACACGGTGAAATTTGAGTCCGTTGTAGTATTTTTTACCTTTAAACTCTTCGCTTACTTGGTTATTTTTCCCTTCACTTAACGCAACAAAATTAGCTACTGTAATGGGTGCCTGCTTATAAGCGAGACTTAGCAATACATTTCCTTTTGAAGTTTTTATTTCCGCATAAAGTCCTGATTCAAGATTGGGATATTCAGCGTTACACCCAAAGAAAAGGATTAGGGCAATAAATGGGAGTATGATTTTTTTCATTTGATTGATTTTATTAATTAATTAGGGACGATCGATACGTTCAATTGTAAAGCGTAGGGGTTGATTTACGCCAATTTTATCACCGTCACCTTGGTAACTGTAGCAAAGGTAGGAAGGAAATAGAAATACCACAACTTCCCCTGCTTTCATCATTCGAAGCCCCAATCTTAATGCGGGTAAAATTTCTTCTTGGTCTAAAGAATATTCCACTACTCCCAGTGTTTGCTTGTCGTAAATCATATTTTGTTCCAAGTCTTCGATTTGATAGCTAAAGAGAATGGGTGTTCCTTTTTTTGGCAGTGGCAAAGTCTGAAGCGCTTTTACCTTGTAAGCATAAAGAAAACCAGAGGTAGACTTTTCAAAACGCAATAAGCTGTCTTTATCCGCGCTATTAAGTAAAAGTTGCTCTTCTCTTTCGAGAAGGCGCTTGTTTCGTGCAGCAGAATTTATCAAAAAAGAATTTTGCTTTTTATTCAATGGCGCACGTGGCTCAGGTTGATTGCAAGAAAAAAGAAAACTTAAAAAAAGGAGTAAGCCAATTCTTTTCATTCTTTTTGAAATTGAGCTGACACTTCAGCCACTGCTTTTTGAAAACGAAGTACAGTTTGTTCAATGGAGTCAGTAGACATGCCTCCTGCAGCATTAAAATGACCGCCCCCTTGAAAGTGCGTTCGTGCGAAATCATTTACCGAAAAATCCCCTTTTGATCGAAAAGACATTTTAATCTTCCCTTCTTGTTCATTTTCTATCATAATACAGGAAAATTGGATTCCTTTTAGGCTTAAGCCATAGTTCACAAACCCTTCTGTATCTCCTTTTTGATAATTACAAGAGTTGAGTTCTTTTTGAGACAGCGTAATATAAACCACAGGTATATTTGTGATTTGAGTCATATTCGACAAGGCAATACCAAGGAGTTTTAAACGGTTAAATGAAGAGCTGTCATATATTTTTTGATGAATTGAAGTGCCTGAAGCCCCGTATTCAATGAGTTTTGCAATCGCCTTGTGGGTTTGAGCAGTAGTAAGCGGGTATTTAAAAGAGCCTGTATCTGTCATGATACCCGTATAAAGGCAATTTGCAATTGCTTCATTAAAACCTTTCGGATTTAATTGATTGATAACATGGTAAATCATTTCACATGTGGAGCTCATTTGAGGATCAGAATACTGTAAGTCAGCAAAATCATCGGGAGCTTCATGATGATCAATCATGACCTTCAGGGCCTTAGATTGGGCGACCCATTCGCCGAGTTCGTCTATACGACCAAGTGTATTAAAATCTAGTGCGAAAATGAGAGTTGCAGCTTCAAATTCCTTTTGGACCACTGCTTTATTTTCACTGTGGATAAGTATGTCTTTTTCACCGGGAAGCCATTTTAAAAATAAGGGATAATCATTCGGTGAGACTACTATTGCATGATGCTGTTCATTTCTTAAAAAATGCATCAATGCCAAAGCACTCCCCAAAGCATCACCATCAGGATTTTTATGGGGGATGATAAGAATCTTTTGTGGGTTTTGGAGGGTCTGTTCAAGAGTATTGATAAAGGCTTGATCCATAGTGCATCAAAGATACCACTTTAACTTAAGCCGTGAACCTTCTCAATTTTTTTTTTCATTTGGTTGATCTTTACTCGAAATCACTATTCTATTGAAATATCATTTAGTATTTTTGGCGCAAATAAAAAAAATGGCGCACCTTACATTAATGATGATTAAACCGGATGCTGTTGAAAATGGACACATTGGAAATATACTTGAAAAAGTAACTGCAGCAGGTTTTAAAATTAAAGCTTTAAAACTCACTCAGCTGACGCAACGTGATGCTGAATCTTTTTATGCAGTTCATAGCGAACGTCCTTTTTTCGGGGAACTGGTTAGTTTTATGACACGGGGTCCTATAGTGGCAGCCTTATTAGAAAAAGAAAATGCAGTAAGTGATTTTAGAACTTTGATTGGCGCCACCAATCCCGCTGAAGCAGCTGAAGGAACCTTGCGCAAGTTGTATGCCACCTCTATGGGTGAAAATGCCGTACACGGCTCTGACAGTGATGAGAATGCCATGCTAGAGGCGGCATTCCACTTTTCTGAAAGAGAACGTTTCTAAAGAAGGGCAATTTTTTTCACAAAAGCACCCCCTAAGTGACTATTAATACGTTTGACTAGTGCTTCTGTTCTATAACCCAATTCCATTTTTAAGGGCGCAGAGCGAAGTTGGATATAGAGTGTCTGATTTGAAAAGCGAACCTCATCAGTATATTTAGTAATATTTTCGCCCATAATTTCACCCCAAGCATTACAGATACGTGTCGTTTCTATCCCCCTTTTTAACTGCTTCTGATCTACAATGTCTTTCAGCACAGTTTTAATGGATTTTGGTTCAAAGTTATTCTTCGTCTGATTCATTTTTATTTACAGCGCTATTGGGTTTTACTCTTTTATAATTAAAATTACGTCCTTGATGTAAAAGTACAAGTTGTTCCGCATTCAGTGTTTTGATGGTTTTTTGCCAACTACTCCACGGTGAAGTGAAATAAAGTTTAAAAATACCTTTTTCTTCTCGAACTTCAAAGGCAATACTGCTTTCTGAAGTTTGAAAATTTCCATAGAGTAGAGGGGCTACTTTTTTATATAACCCTTTGTTTTTGTCAATAAAATAATAATCATAAAGGGGTATTTTTTGATTGCTTTTAAAGACTTCTCCTTCTTGCTCTACAGAGTCAATTTCCCAATAACCTTCAAGATGTTCAATGATTACTTTTGAATCATTTCCACAGCCTACAAATAAAAAGAGCAGAAGAGTGAGGGCTGTTTTTTTTATTTCTTTAGAGTTTGAAAATTTCATAGCCCGCTTTAATATGTTCTAAGGCGCTAAGCGTCCGTTCTTCGTGGGTATCTGTAATAAAAATTTGGCCAAAATCATTTTGGTCAACTAATGCGATGATTTGGGCTACTCTTTTTTGGTCTAATTTATCAAATGCATCATCGAGCAAAAGCAGGGGTGCGCCACCGCTTTTAGATTTTAGGAAATCAAATTGAGCCAATTTAAGTGCAATGAGAAAAGTCTTTTGTTGACCTTGGCTACCAAATTTTTTAATAGGTTGCTCTTCTTTGAGAAATAAGACGTCGTCTTTATGAATACCCGTAGTAGTAAATTGGACTTGGCGGTCTTTATTGAGTGTTTTTTTTAATAAATCTTGATGTGATTCTTGGTGTAATTGACTTTCATAGGAAAGATCTACAAATTCCTCCAGTCCGCTGATTTCCTCATAGCGAGATTTAAAAATAGGAATAAAGGTTTTCATAAATTGGGACCGCAACTTGTAGATCGAGTTGCTTTTTTCTACGAGTTGTTGGCCATAAATCTCAAGTGTGGTAGGGTCGAAAGCTTGGTTTAGAGAAAAGTATTTTAGCAGTGCATTGCGTTGAGCAAGAATTTTATTGTAGGTCAGTAAATCCTGTAAAAAAAGCGAGTTAGTTTGCCCAATTACACCATCTATAAATTTTCTTCTTATACTACTGCCTTCAGCAATAAGGTCTCGATCCGAGGGAGAGATCATTACAGTAGGAATTAGACCAATATGGTCTGCTAATTTTTCATAAACTTTACCATTACGTTTCATGGTTTTCTTTTGTCCTTTTTTCAGGCTGCAGACGATTTTTTCTTCACGCTCGGCATTTTCAAACCGACCTTCTAAAGCAAAAAATTCTTGCCCTAACTGAATATTTTGAAGTGCGATAGGATTGAAATAACTTTTTCCTAAAGCCAAATGATAAATAGCATCTAATACGGTAGATTTCCCCACCCCATTGTCTCCCACAAAACAATTGATCTTTGGATTCAATTCAAAAGTTCTTGAGCTGATATTCTTGTACTGCGTTAGGGTGAGTTGTTTTAAGTGCATGAATTACAAAAATAATAACTTAGATGCTAGCTTTAAGCTTTTTGAATTAGAATAAAAAGACTAATTTTACGCGCTAAAATAAGTTACCATGGCAACATACAAAAAACGAGGCGCAAAAAAGTCAGTGAGTCCTAAGCAGAATAATGAAGTGGTTCAAGAAAGTGCTACTGCTGAGGTATTTGACACTTTAGATACCACTGCAAGTAAAACAGAAGAATGGGTAGTAAAATATCAAAACCTCATTTTTGGTTTTATTGGAGTTGTAGCACTTAGCGTATTGGGTTATTTGGGCTACCAAAACTTTGTACTCGAGCCAAAGGAGCAAGAAGCTGCTAGTGAGCTTAACCAAGCGCAATATTATTTTGAGCTGGCGGTGAATAGTATTGAAGCAGATTCACTTTACAAGCGTGCATTGAATGGTGGAGAAGGGAAGTACGGATTTTTAGATATCATTGAGAACTATAAAGGAACACCCGCTGCCAAACTCGCTGCGTATAGCGCTGGAATGTCTTACCTCAATTTAAAAGAGTATGACAATGCGATTCGGTATTTAGATCAGTTTAATGCTGAAGATGTATTGCTCAGCGCACTAGCTAAAGGGGCTATAGGAGATGCTTATGCCCAATTGGGAGATTTAGATCAAGCATATGATTATTACTTAGAGGCTGCAGCTGTAAGTGAAAATATGTATTCTACGCCCAAATATCTCTATAAAGCTGCAATACTAGGGGCCGAAAATGGAAAAATAAAACAAGCAATTTCTTTCTTAGAGCGTATTGAAAAAGACTATCCCAAGTCTGAAGAAGCCCGCTGGGTGACTGTTCAGAAGGGCAAGCTGGAACACCTCAACCCCTAAAGGAAATGGCAACTGCCAACCAAAACCTTTCTGATTATAATACCTCAAAAGTGCCAGAGGGCAGCTCTTATACGATTCACCTTGTAGTCTCCCAATGGAATAATTCGATTACGGATGCGCTCAGTAAAGGGGCACAGCAAACATTGAATAAGCACGGAGTAAAAAAAGAAAATATAAAAGTATGGGAGGTTCCAGGGAGCTTCGAGTTAATTTACGGTGCTAAAAAAGCACAATCATTCAATCCCGATGCAGTCATTGCCATTGGGAGTGTAATAAAAGGAGAGACCCAGCATTTTGATTATGTATGTCAAGCTGTATCTCAAGGAATAAAAGACCTCAATGTACAAGCGGAAGTGCCTGTTATTTTTTGCGTCCTCACAGATGACACCCTTCAACAAGCAATAGATCGAAGTGGGGGAATTCACGGTAATAAAGGAACCGAAGCAGCGATAGCTGCTTTACAGATGAGCAAACTAAGGGCAGAAAACTGAGAAAACTTTCTTAATTAGGGCTAGTAGAATTTCATCCCTTTCTTGTATTTTTGAGCTATGTTAAAGTCCAATTTATTCAAGCTTAGAAAAAACAGGAGATACAATTATACCCCTCGTTATTACAAAGGAAAAGAGGACGGCAATCTGTATGATTTCGATTCTAAATTTTCTAAATATCGAGAAACTTACAACCAAAATGACTTTGGTCAGCAGTGGAAAGAGGCGAGAATGCAAATGCGTACCCGTAAAAATAGGGCCCTTTCGTTACGATTACTCCTTATTATTCTTGTTTTGGTGTTATTGGCGCTTTACATACTAGATTTTGATTTAAGCCTCTTTATGACTTAATCTCGATGGCTTCAAAAATCACGCTTTTACCGGATCATGTCGCCAATCAAATTGCAGCAGGGGAAGTTATACAAAGACCTGCATCTGTAGTCAAGGAATTACTTGAAAATGCAGTTGATGCTCAAGCCACCCAAATTCAATTGGTCATTAAAAATGCAGGAAAAACCTTGATTCAAGTTATTGATAATGGTGAAGGAATGAGCAATACCGACCTTCGTCTTGCATTTGAACGCCATGCAACATCAAAAATAACCCTAGCCGAAGACCTTTTTGCATTAAAAACGAAAGGTTTTAGAGGGGAAGCTTTGGCCTCTATAGCGGCTATTTCTCATGTTGAAACACATACGCGTACCACATCAGAGGAGGTTTCACATTGTTTAAAAATTGAAGGCAGTACTGTAGTCGATCAGTCTTTATCCACTCAACCTAAAGGGACTTCAATAGCTGTTAAAAGCTTGTTTTATAATATTCCTGCACGGCGTAATTTTTTAAAATCAGATCAGGTTGAATTGCGTCATATAATAGATGAATTTCATCGCGTTGCCTTAGCACATCCTGAAATTAAATTTCTTTTTTATAATAACGGACACGAATTATTTGAGTTGGGAGCAACTGGATTAAAAAAACGTATCGCTGCTGTATTTGGATCCAAATGGGAGTCTCAGTTGGTTCCAGTTAAGGAGCAGACTTCACTTGCTATAATTACTGGCTTTGCGGTAAAACCTGAGTTTTCAAAAAAATCAAGAGGACAGCAGTTTTTTTTCGTCAATAACCGATTTATTAAAAGTTCGTTTTTACATCATGCTGTTTCCAATGCTTTCGAAGGATTACTAAGACCCGGTTTTCAGCCCGGATATTTTATCTACTTAACCGTAGACCCTCAATCTATAGATATCAATATTCATCCTACAAAAACCGAAGTCAAATTCGAGGAAGAGCAAAACCTTTATGCCATACTTCGAGCAGCCGTGAAGCACAGCTTAGGTGTATTCCAAGTATTGCCCACCTTGGACTTTGAAAAAGACGCCTCCCTAGAGGTTCCGTATGCATATAAAGATAAAACACCTGAGCCCCCACCCATAGCGGTAGATTCCAATTTTAATCCTTTTAAAAATGAACACAAATCTTCGATACGACCATCTGTAAAAGATCCTCAATGGGAAGCGCTTTATTCGGGAATCAAAGAAGCCAATCTATCAACTATAGATACATCAGAAGACTCACTCCTCAATCTTCCTGAGTCTCCAAAGGTTTTTCAGTTGTTTTCAAAATATATTGTATGTCCTTTAAAGACTCATTTGCTTCTTATAGATCAAAAACGCGCCCATCAGCGTATCCTCTATGAGCGTTTTTTAAGTTCAATCACTCAGAAAAAGGGAGTGAGTCAAAGTCTCTTGTTTCCGGTTGTATTAGAGCTAAATCCTCAGCAGACTGAAGAGTTTACCCATAGAGTAGAAGCATTGGAACTTTTGGGTTTTCAATTTGTGCTTAAGGATTCAAATCATTTAACTATTACCGCGGCCCCTGAATATTGCCCCGCATCAAAGGCAGAAGAGCTCGTCGAACAGCTTTTGATAAATGAATCAGAGGAATCGAGCTTGGAGGACTTTAGTCCCGCTGACCGGGTTGCAAAAACCATGGCCAAAAACTTAGCGATAAAGTCAGGAGAATCATTGACAGCTCAAGAACAACAGGCTTTAATAGACGATTTTTTCGCTTGTAAGGAAACAGCTGTTTCCCCCTTTAATCGTCAGATTTTTATTACTTTAGAAAAGACTGATATCGAACAAAAACTAAATTAATGCGAAACGTCACAGAAACAGTTAAGCACCTATTAATTATCAACGGTATTTTCTTTATCGCAACACTTTCATTAGGTGACATTGTTTTTGATTTATTTGCGCTACACTATCCTTCAAATCCTAAATTTCAATTCTGGCAGCCTTTAACTCATATGTTTATGCATGGCGATTTGAGTCATATTTTTTTCAATATGTTCGCTTTGTATATGTTTGGAACACCCATAGAGCAGATTTGGGGGCGCAATAAATTTATTTTCTTTTATATCTCTACAGGTTTTGGAGCAGTAGCACTTCAACTCGCCTTATATTACTTTCAAGTGAGTTCTATTTCTGAGCAGTTACTAAGTCAAGGACTTACGTCTACACAAATTCTCACATTCTTTGAGACTAGAGATTTGGCATATCCCATTATCGAACAAATAGGACGAGCGCAATTACTCACTGGCTTGTCTGCTTTTAATGCAGTTATGGTTGGTGCCTCAGGAGCACTTTATGGTGTTTTAGTTGCTTTTGCTTTTTTATTTCCCAATGCTCGACTGATGTTACTTTTTCCCCCTATACCCATTAAAGCAAAAGTGCTTGTTCCACTTCTTATTTTAGGAGACCTCTTTTTTGGATTTACTTCATACTCAATTGGTCCTATCGCGCACTTTGCTCATGTTGGAGGTGCAATTACAGGACTTGTAATGATGTGGTATTGGAAAAAAAATCAATTTGATCAAAACCGCTGGGATTAATGAATTTTCAAGAGCAGCTTCGTTATCGGTTACAACAGATGAATAGTGCCGAGAAATTGATACTCATCAATATAGTATGCTTTATTTTACCTTTATTTGCCCGTACACTCTTGTACCTATTTGCGCTGCCACAGGGCTTTTTTTTAGGTTGGTTTGAGTTAACCGCAGATTGGTCAGACCTTTTATTTAAACCGTGGACGCTTATCACTTATAGTTTTATTCACACAGGTTTTTTTCATCTTTTTTGGAATATGTATCTCTTGTTTTTTGCTTCACGCCTTATGCTTAATTTATTCAATGAAAAAACCTTTTTCAATGTTTATTTTTTAGGAGTATTACTCGGAGGGCTCACTTTTATTTTAAGTTATTCAGTTTTTCCTGCCTTTCAGGATATTTCGCCTATTATGGTGGGTGCTTCTGCGGGAGTTATGGCTGTATTTATATTTATGGCAACCTACTCTCCTGATCTAGAAGTGCGTTTGATTTTTTTTAATATCAAGCTTCGGTATTTAGGGCTCGCTTTTGTTCTTATCGATGTGATACAAATCCCCTATGGCAATGCTGGCGGGCATCTTGCTCATTTGGGAGGAGCTGCTTTGGGTTATTTTTATGTAAGAAGATTAGCACAAGGGGTAGATATAGGAACTCCTTTTGAAAATTTGGTAAACCGATTTTTAAATTTATTTTCTAAGCAGTCAAAGCTAAAAACTGTATATAGAAAAACAACAAAATCTACTCCCCCTAAAACGACAAATACAGATGAAGATCAAAAAAGAATTGACGCTATTTTAGATAAAATAAGTAAGTCTGGCTATGACAGTTTGTCCCAAAAGGAAAAAGATTTTCTCTTTCAAGCAGGCAAAAAAAATCAGTGAAAAACGCAGGGTCAAAGTCGTCGTTTTTAATAAAGATTCTCACGGTCTTCAATTTATTTACTCTCATTATACAGCTTTACAGTATGGGGGCTCTAGGAGGGACTTCGAGTTTCCCCTTATTGGCATTTGCAGTTCCTGTTCTCACCGTTTTTAATCTTATTTTTTTTATTTTCTGGACTTTGCGTTTAAGCCGTTCAGCCTTTCTTTTTATCGGCATGTTGTTTTTGAGTTATGAGGAATTAGGCTTGCTTTATCAGCTAGAGAATAAAGGGATTGCTACAGCTGAGGGTTTGAAGATAATGAGCTATAATGTCCGCTCATTTAATCGTTATCAGTGGCTTAAAGACAAGGCTGTTGCTGAGGAAATAGAAAATTTTGTCGAGTCACATGAATTAGATGTGATATGTTTTCAAGAATTTGCCTTGACCGAGGCACCAAAACTTGCGTCTTTTCCTTATCAGGTATTTAAACCTTATACGCCTAAGGGAGCAATTGGTACCTGTATTGTATCTAAATACCCCCTTATGAATACACAAGCGATTGCTTTTGAAAATTCTCAAAACGGAGGAATGCAAGTCGATATTCTTTGGAAGGGCGACACGCTTCGTGTCTATAATTTGCATCTTGAATCTTTTCGTTTAGACCAAAATGACACGCTTCTCTCTTCAAATTATTCAGAAAAACTCAGAAAAAAATTAAATACAGTAGTTGAAATTCAAAAAAAGCAAGTTGCTACTTTTAATCTCCAAACCTCTCAGCATTCTTATCCTGAAATAATCTGTGCTGATTTAAATAATAATGCTTTTTCTGCCCCCTATCAAACGTTAAAAAAAGATCGGATAGATAGTTTTACAGAACAGGGATCAGGCCTTGGAGCTACTTATAGTTTTCTAATGTTGCCATTGCGGATTGATTTTATTTTTAATTCTCCCGATTTGAAAGTGACCGATTTTAACACCTACAGGGTAAAGCTCTCTGATCACAAACCCATTTCAGCTAAGTTGACTAAGAAATTCTAGTATTCAAACGCTTGGTTTTTTAAATAATCGAGTGTATTAGGACCTAGATTAAAAAGAAGATCTAGTATGCTTAAATTCTCGATAAATCCGAATTTATTTTGAAAAACTTGATGATAAGGTAATAGATTGAGGACTTTCTTTTTTTTGGCTTCTATTAATCCATCCATTCGATAATGGAGGGAGGGATCCCAGGAAATTAGCTCGTATTTAAAGGGAAATTCAATTAACGCCATAATTTTTTCTAGTAAAGCGAGATTAAATTCTAAGAGCAAAGCTGTTTTGTTGGTATAAAATGGGTGAATATCAGCTTCATAAAATTCAAAATAAGGGGAGGAGCGATAGGCTGCACATAGCGATTTCCAGTGTTGTTTTTGCCATGCGGATACAAAGGCTATTTGCACTTCATTTTCTTTCTGATGCAACTGTGCTTTTTGATGAGTTATGGGAATTGTCAATTTTAATTTTCCATTAGGTCCATAAATTTCACATCGATTTCTAAAAGTTTGCTTTTGATAGTGCGTATCTGCGGTAAAAAAGATTTTTTCTTGGTTTAATAACCAGCTTAGGTAGTAAATATTTGGGAGATAAGCTGGGGTAATTACAGCTTTCATGCCGCCGTTTTCTTTTTCTTTTTTCGGTAATAAGAATAAGCCTGCCACAGAATGACAAAACCAATGAAATAGGGAAAGTAAGAATAACGGGCACCGGGACCATCAACAGTCGTGAAGACGCGATCCCAGCGGATACTCCAATTCTTGATCCCATCATTTATCCCTTTGATACTAAACCAGATAAAAATTGGCTTTCCTACGATATGATCATCGGGTACAAATCCCCAAAAACGACTGTCTTCTGAGCGGTGTCTATTATCACCCATCATCCAGTAATAATCTTTTTGGAAGGTATAGCTTGTGGAAGGCTTACCATTTATCCGAATTTGATCAGGCGTTGTTTCTAATTGGTTGAGCTCATAGTCTGTTATGATTTTTTTATAAAGCGGGAGGTTGGATTTATTTAAGGAGACCGTCATCCCTTTTTCGGGAATAACCAGTGGGCCAAAGTTATCTTCATTCCAATCAAAGGGTATTTTATTGGGAAAAAAGGTTTCATTTGGAACCTTATTTTTACTGATTCTTCTCACAACGCTATCAATACCTGCTACTTTACTCAGCTGCTCTGCCTCATTTAGGGTTAGTAAAAGCTCTTTTTTTGTTTCAAGAAGCTCACTTACCCGAAGCCCAAGCTTTCTTATAAGCTCTAGGGGGAGTCCCTTGGATTCTGTTAATACGACAAAATTGTCGATTGTATTTCCTCGGGTACCTATAATATGTGGGATGAGCGCTTTATAACTTTGCTCATTTATATTTTCTATTTTAAAGCTGCGATAAAAGGATTCAAAACCCGCTCCTAATAAATTTCTTGAAGAGATTCCTTTCTGTGCATAAGCACTATGACTGAACTGAATTTGGGTCCTACTTGAATATTGATTTCTTTTTCCATTTGTATGGACAAGGCCGTCAATAATTTCAAGCGTATCCCCTGGTATGGCGACACAGCGTTTTACATAATTAGATTTTTTATCAATGGGCTTATCTACTCTTTTTTCTTTTACAAAAAATTGACGGACGGTATCTGCAGGCCAACTAAATACAACAATATCGTTGCGCTTGATTTTTTGTAAAGCGGGAAGTCTAAAGTAGGGGAGTTGTGGGTTTTTAAGGTAAGACCTTATTTTGAGTCCTGGTAGAGTATCGTGAACCATAGGAAATGATAAAGCAGTCATCGGTGCACGAGCACCGTAGTGAAATTTACTAACAAATAAAAAATCACCTATGAGGAGAGACTTTTCAAGAGACCCCGTTGGGATAATATAAGGTTGAATCAAATAATTATGAACAATAGTGGCCGCTACAACTGCAAATAGTATTGAACTAATTGTTTCTCCAATACCCGTTCTGGGTTTTAAACTACGATCTGAGATATGCTGTGGATTTTTGCTGTAATTCAAACTAAAAATACTCAGCCCAAATGTGAGTAAAACCAAGGCAGTATCACTGGCTTTATTTTTTCCAAAGCTTCGAATCGTTTCGACCCAAATGACACCAAAGAGGATTAAATTGATTGTAGGAATAAAAAGTAAAATCACCCACCATTGAGGACGATTAATGATTTTCATCAATAACACTGCATTATAAACTGGAATTGCTGCCTGCCAGGCTTTGAAACCGGCTGCTTGATATAATTTCCAAGTGCCTAAAAAATGAATAAGTTGCAGTGCTAAAGCAAAAAGAATCCACTGGGAGAGTGTCATGTGTTACGGATTTTATTCAAAGATAAAGGGTTCTGATAAATGCATCTTAGGTAGAGTGAAAATTTAAAACATCGTCCATGCTAAATATCCCTTTTTTTCCAGCCAACCACTCTGCAGCGATGACTGCCCCTAGGGCAAATCCCTCTCTTCCAAAAGCTTGGTGTTTGATACTGATTTCGTCAATTTCAGAACGGTAAGCAACGCGATGTGTACCTGGAACCTCCCCCTCACGGACGGACTTGATTGAGAGTTTGTCAGTAGCTGTGCCCTCTAATTCCCATCCAGTCAAATTGGATTCTTTGAGTACTCCTTCTGCCAAGGTGAGAGCGGTGCCACTGGGGGCGTCAATTTTATGTATATGATGGATTTCTTCAATAGAAGGAGTATAGTCTTTCTGATGGGCTTTCATGAGTCCCGCCACATAGGAATTGATTTTGAAAAAGAGATTTACCCCTATACTGAAATTAGAAGCATAAAGAAACCCGCTTTTCCTTTTTTGACAGTAGGCGACTATTTCTTTATATTGATTTAGCCAGCCTGTTGTCCCACAGACAACCGGGACATCATGATCAAAGGCCAGTTTGATATTATCAACTGCTGCTTCAGGAATACTAAAATTAATAGCGATATCCGCTCCCTTTATTTCTCCAGAGTACTTGTCTTTATCTTGAATAAAGGTGATTTGATGTCCACGATCAAGGGCAAACTTTTCTATAGCCTTACCCATACGTCCGTAACCTAATAGTGCAATTTTCATTTCATTTAGTTTTAAAATTTAACTGCTAATCGTATCCCACTTTGCTGCTCATCAAAAATAAGATTTGGCCTAATACTTAAATTATCATTCACATTAAACTGTAAAAGATGTGCACTCACATTGGCCTCTAAAATATTTAACATATAGGAAGCCGCTAAGCAAAGAATGGCAATATCACGGTAGTTCTTATGAAAATCCATTCCAATAAGGAGCTGTTCAGTAGTAATAGGAATGTCTTTTTCTAAAAAACGATCATTAAAGATTCCATTTTGTCTTTTTTTGTAGGCGGTACGGTACTCTTCCATTTGTGTGCTCTGAAGGTTATAGTAATAATAAGAAGTTCCCAGTGCGGCATAGATAATGGGTATCTTCCACGCTTTCCCCAAGTATGCTTGGCCCAAACCAGGAAAAATTGCAGAGAAAAAAGCAGCTTTAGAGGGGGTAAGGGGATTTTCAATTAATCGCTGAACCCTAGGAGAGTATTTTTTAGCATAAGCCAAAGAGTCTGGGGCTATAATTTCATTGAGTTCTTTAGTATTGTTTTCTCCCTCTACTTCTTGGGCATATAGAACTAAAGCGAAACAAAAAAATACGCCAAACAGCAGCCGCCTATTTCCCACTTTTTATTTGATTTAAAATATGCTGGAGTTTTTCTTGGGAGTCAAATCCAATTTTAAGTTGGCCCATACCCAGACTATTCGCAGAGACTGAAACAGGGGTTTCAAAAAACCTTTCTAAATCTTCAGCCGCTTGTTTGATATAGGCAGGTTGATAGTTACTTGTCGTTGAGGAGGTAGAATTTTTTTCATTACGCACCAAGTCTTCTGTTGCACGTACAGAAAGTCCTTTTTTGACAATGGCCTTATAAAATTTGATTTGGAGCTCAGGAGAAGCACAGTTTATTAGCGCTCGCCCGTGTCCCATGCTGATAAAACCATCCCTTATGCCAGTCTGGACGATAGGGTCCAGTTTAAGTAGACGCATGTAATTAGTAATCGTTGATCTTTTTTTTCCAACTCGAGTGCTTAGTTGGTCTTGCGTAAGTTCAATTTCTTCAATAAGCCTTCTATAGGAAAGCCCAATTTCAATCGGGTCTAAATCTTGTCTTTGAATATTTTCTACCAATGCCATTTCTAGAGACTCCCGATCATCCGCTAATCTGACATAAGAGGGAATCGTCTTAAGCCCTGCCATTATTGAAGCACGCAAGCGTCTTTCTCCAGAAATAAGCTCGTAAGCGGCTCCTTTTTTACGGACAGTTATAGGTTGAACAACCCCTAATTCTCGAATAGATTGGCTTAATTCTTCAAGCGCCTCCTCATTAAAATAAGTTCTTGGCTGAAAAGGATTGGTCGTAATTTTATCCAATTCTAGGTCAATCATACTCCCTATTACCTGAGCTGCATTTTCATCATTGACCGAATTAATGGCATTCTCAGAATCATTTAATAGGGCTGAGAGTCCTCGTCCTAATGCTGGTTTTCGATTTGATTTTGCCATTTCTTTTATTTATTGCGTTTTATAATTTCGCTGCCTAAAGATAAATAACTTTTTGCACCACGACTTGAAGCATCATAGCTGATAATGTCTTCTCCATAGCTCGGGGCCTCACTCAAACGAATATTTCGCTGAATAATGGTTTTGAAAACCATTTTTCCAAAATGTTTTTTGACTTCTTCAACTACTTGATTAGAAAGTCGTAAACGGGTATCATACATGGTAAGGAGTAGACCCTCTATGTCCAGGTTTTTATTGTGAATTTTCTGTACGCTCTTAATTGTGTTGAGTAGTTTTCCCAATCCTTCAAGTGCAAAATATTCACATTGAATCGGGATAATCACTGCATTTGCGGCAACTAAAGCGTTCAGGGTAATCAATCCTAACGAAGGGGCACAGTCAAGTATAATAAAGTCATATTTAGCTTTGATGCCTTCAAGGGCTTCTTTAAGACGGTATTCTCTTGCATTTTTATCTACAAGTTCGATTTCTGAGGCAACCAAATCAATATGTGAGGGGATTATATCCAGATTAGGACTTTCTGTTGAAAGTATTGCTTGTTCTATCGTTATACTCCCATCAAGAAGTTGATAGGTTCCCATTTTTACACTTTGCACATCAATACCAAGCCCAGAGGTAGCATTTGCTTGTGGGTCAGCATCAACCAAAAGAACTTTTTTTTCTAAAACACCTAGTGCAGCACATAAATTTACTGCAGTAGTAGTTTTTCCTACTCCCCCTTTTTGGTTGGCTATTGCAATAATTTTACCCATAGTTAAGCGCTAAAATTTAGATTTTAAAATTACAATTTATTCAATCGATAAAAAAGATTCCTCACAGACAATTAAAGCAAAAAGAGAAGAAATTTTGCTCCCAAGTGATTTCAATTTAGGCTATCCTGGGGTTCAATAATAAAAACCGTTTCATTGCTTTTTTTATGACCGTACTTCTCTCGAGCAAAACGTGCTAAGCTATCTGGATTCTGAAGTATTTCAATAGCCTGATTGTCTTTCTTCAGGGTTTCTTTTAATACTTTTTTTTCTTTTTCTAGTTTTTCAATTTCCTGATTTAATTCTGAATGTATCGTCCAAGAATGCGTATCTAAAAAAAGCATCCAAATTAGAAATCCTAAAGAAATACTGACATAGATCAGCAGGGTCTTATTGTTTTTTTTTAAATTTTTCCAAAATGAAATTAATTTCATTTAGTTTAATACTGATTTTTGAATTTTTTTAACCTCTTCCGTGGTAATTTGTGCCTCATAGGTATTTCCCCAACTATTGAGAATATAATTCATAAGATCTGCAATTTCCTCATCCTCTAAACCTTGACTTAACATCACCCCATCATAATTTTCTTCATTTACAGTAATGGGACCCCGCAGACCGTATTTTATTCCAGCGATACTTTTTTCGATATTATTGAATAAATAGTCGGAATCTTTTAAGGGTGGAAATACACCCGCAACACCTGCTCCATTTCCTAAATGACATTGGACACAAAAATCTTGGTAGAGCTCCGCCCCAGATTCGATACTCTCCTCTTTTGTTTTCTCTTGAAAAAAAACAGAAGTGAACATGCCTAAAGAAATGAAATAGACACTGATAAAGAGTTTCATTAATTTGGAATTATTTTGAGAATTCCTTTCCCTTCTACTGCTAGATAGAGATAGCCATCAGGCCCTTCTACTATATTACGAACTCTTCCAATTTTATCTAGTACTTTCTCTCTCTTTACTACTTTGTCATTTTTAATAACCAGACGTTCTAAATATTCAAATTTGAGGGACCCCACAAATAAATCATCTTTCCACTCTTTATATATCCCTGAAGTTGAAAACGCCATACCACTGGGGCCTATAGAAGGAACCCAATAATAAAAAGGTTGTTCCATATTGGGAAGTGCAGTTTTATCTGTTATGGGGGTTCCACTATAATTGATCCCATAAGTAATTTTAGGCCAACCAAAATTCAATCCTTTTCGTATAATATTGATTTCATCGCCTCCTTGTGGACCGTGTTCATTTTCCCATACCGCTCCTGTCTTAGGATGAACAACCATCCCTTGTGGATTTCTATGTCCATAGGAATATACTGCTTCTTTCGCTCCTTCTTTTCCTACGAAAGGATTGTCTTCAGGAATGCTGCCATCTAAATTTAAACGGTATATTTTCCCACCATCTCTTGTAATATCCTGCGGGTTCTCTTCTCGATTTCCTCTATCACCGACAGAAAAATAAACATGTCCTTCTTGATCAAAGACAATGCGGGAGCCAAAGTGCTGCCCTTTTTTTGTATTGGGAGTCGCTTTATAAAGTAGTTTTACTTCTTCCAATTTTGTGCCCTCGAGTTTGGCGCAGTATAAAGAAGTATTTCCACCCAAGTCATCTCCTTCTGTATTTGCACCCAAAGTCATATAGATAATCTTAGTATTACTATAATCGGGATGAAGCGCAACATCTAAAAGACCTCCTTGTCCTCTTATATAGATAGGCGGCAGTCCTTCTACTGTTTGTTTGACCCCTTCGGTGACACGATAAAGTATGCCCGATTTTTCCGTAACTAAAAGATCATTTTCGCTAATAAATGCCATTCCCCAAGGGATGTCGATTCCCTCAACGATTGTTTTATATGTATAATCTTCTTCTGTAGGACTTTCGATAAAGGGGGGATTGTCTTGGGCACAGCTCAGCTGAAGGCTAAAGAAAATTAACAGACTGGATAACCAAATTAGTTTCATTTATTTATTTTTTTAAAATTCAATTAAAGTGCCACTAACTTACTAAAAATTTACAGTATCTAAACATAAAAAAAGTAGATTTAGTAAGCTGGCATTGTGCCTTTATTAGAATTACAAAAACAGAATAGAAAGGGGATAAAATTCGCAGATTTGCGCTTATAATTAGTCGGGATGACAGGATTTGAACCTGCGACCCCACGCACCCCATGCG
>WTIP01000110.1 GCA_011525195.1 Flavobacteriales bacterium
CACTAGAGATTATTGGATATCGTTTAAGCAAAGAAAATAAAAAAATTAAAGAGTATTATTTAACAAATCGCGGAATTGAATTATATGATATCATTTTTCAACTTCAATATTGGACACTTGCCCATGTAGATTTTAATTTCTCAGCAAATACAAAAAAATGGAAGTCGCTCACAGAAAAGAACACTCGAGAGGAAATTATTAAAACTTTTAAAGAAAACTATCGCGCATTTAGAAATCAAAAATTTGGTTTCTAGTCAGAAAGTACGCTCTTTACGGCTACCAATTTACTTTTAAAAACGAATTTGAGATAGCGTATTTTTTTTTAAATTTGAATTATTCTGTGTGGACTGGAATTCAAATATAAGTCGCGGGTGGAGAGAACGCATCCGGAACAATCGTTACGGTCTTTTTAACTCATAAAAACAAGATATGAGTACTGAAAAATATATCTTTTGGATTTCAAATACTTTTTTTACCCACTTTCAGCACTTCCTGTCTTTGTTTTTTAGGTAAATATTTTTAAATATGAAATATTACAACAAAACACGAACAATTGAACAAAAAGTAACCGATCGAGAAACGCTCGAGCTTCTTAAAAAGCAAAACCAACTACTTGAAGCAATTTTAGAACAATTAAAAAGCAATAAGTAGTTAAAGTTTAATAGAAAAGGGGTGAGATTGAAAAATTATTTTCAATTTTACATCATGAAATACTCACTCACCCCCTTTCTTTTACTTTTTTTATTTTCCTGTTCCCCTGAGGACAGCTCGCAAGATAATACTGCCCTAAAAGACACTTCTGTTTTAGGTGTTCAGCCTAGCATACCCCCTTTTCAGACCAGTGCCCTGTTTTATGAAAATATAAGTTATGACACCAAGTCGCGCACTCAATTTGATTTATTGTTGCCACAAGAAAAGCCAGTAGCGGGTGTAGTAGTGCTCTTCCACGGAGGTTCTTTTCTTTTTGGAGGTAAAGCGGATTTTTATCTGGATGAATTCAGCGATATTCTTTCGGGTCTTTTAGAAAATGGTATTGCAATTGTGAATGCTGAATATTCCTTTCTTACCGAGGCACAATCTGAAGGGGTTTTTACTCCACTAAAAGACGGAACCCAAGTCATTGACTTTATTACTACAAATTACAGCAGCTTAGGAATTCCAAAAGACAATCTTTTATTGGCAGGTGTCTCTGCAGGTGCTGGCATTGCTTTTTGGAATGGCTTAGGAAAAACGCGTTCAAATTCAATAAAAGGAATACTTGGACTTCAAGCACAAAGCAGTTATGATCTATACATGTGGGAAGGTCTTTTTGAAGATTTCAAAGTAGACAGTCTCAAACAAGTCAATAGTGAATTAGAAAAGTTGTTTGAACAATTTTATGGAGGCGCCTATAACCAAGAAAAAGCAAAAAAACTAGATTACTTAAGTGAAATAGAGTCAAGTGACCCTCCCTTCTATGTATACAATCCTGTTTTTGAAGATAAAGTTTATCAAAATGAAGTTTTAAATCTAGATGTACTCTTTCACAGTTTTAAGCACGCTGATTTATTGAGAAAAAAGGCCACAGAAGTAGGACTTCCCTTTTCAGGAGCCTACCAAGAAGCGCCTCAGGAATTTATAGTGAGAATTTTAGCCCAATAAACAGGTGGTTAAGGAATTAGGTTATAACCTTTAATTTGATAATTGGTAAGCACACTTAAAGCAGAGAGTGCAGGCGTTACAGCAGGATGAAGTGCTTCTGTTTTGATTGATCGAGCGGCCATGGCTTGCGAACAAACATACAGACTTACACCCTTAGCTGCTAGTTTTTCAATTAAATCTAGATTTGGATTGGGCTTATTATATTTTTTGATGTAGGCTTCCTGCGATAATGCATCAAAGGTAGCTTTCCCGTGAAGGGCGACGACAATCTTAACTTGCTCTTGAGGTACTTGGGCGATGTGCATCAGATTCATCATACGTGCGACTACCCACAAACGTTTATTTACGCCTTGCTTTTGGGCATTGGAAGTGACATCAAAAAGGAGCTTATATTCTTGCTCAGGATCCGGTTGTTGGGCTGCTTCATGAAAATTAATGACTTCACCATACCCTTCAATCAAAGGAGTTTGCCATTCTTGAGCAATAAGATAAGGAGATGAAAAAAAGAGAACTAAAGGAATGAAAAGAGAGTGAAGGGGCAGATTGCGTAGTAAATTCATTTTGTAAATTTTATTGTTTAAATGTACAAAAAGCAAATCGATCTTCTCAAAGTATAAAAGTCAACATAGATCAAAAGCTTGGAATAAAAAATGAAAAATAAGTATCTTTAAAAGTAGAAAATAGCACCTTTGGATCCACTTTATAAACAACTCGTTCGCAGACTCAGTATTCTTCTCATGAGTTTAATGGCTTCTATTCTGCTCATCGCTTTTTTCCTCTTTAACTACGAGAATTTTGGTGCTTCTCAAGAAAAATTTGAAGAAGCCCCACTGGAGAGTTGGAACCCAGTGAAGTTGATACTTGAAAATGACAAAGCAAATGAGCAGGTAAAACAAGGTTTTTATTTGGTAAATGAGAGCTCAAAATTTATGGGGCCCCTAGCTACTGACACTAAAGCGCGTTTTTCTGGAAATAATTTATCCTGCACAAATTGTCATTTAAATGGAGGTACCTTAAGTGGATCCGCTTCATGGATAGGTGTTACTAAGAGATTTCCACAGTTTAGAGGAAGAGAAAATAAAATAGGTACAATAGAGGAACGAATAAATGGATGTATGGAACGCAGTATGAATGGGCAGAAATTACCTGAAAAAGGGCCGCAAATGACTGCTATAGTTGCCTATATGAAATGGATCAATACAGCATTACCTAAACTAAATAAAAAAGAAATCAAAGGATATCCGCCTATTAAAATCCCCGAAACAGCTGTTGACCTGAATCAAGGAAAAATGGTTTATGAGAAAGAGTGTGCGCTCTGTCATGGAGAAAAAGGAGAAGGAATACCTTATGCTGAAAATAGAAGAGGGTACCAGTATCCCCCACTTTGGGGTGAGGATTCCTATAATGACGGAGCGGGCATGCACCGCGTCCTCACCGCCGCAGCCTTTATCAAAAGTAATATGCCCTATCTTCAGGCCGATTGGGAAAACCCCAAACTCACTGATGAAGAAGCCTATCATGTGGCAGGCTATATCAATAGTTTTCAAAGACCACAAAAACAAAATAAATCATTAGATTTTCCTGATAGAAAACGCAAGCCTGTCTCAACTCCATACGGTCCTTGGGCAGACAACTTTAGTGCTGAACAGCATAAATTTGGCCCCTTCCCCCCTATTATCGATTTCTACCAAGCTACTTTTGGATTGACTAAAACAAAATAAAAAATAAAAACTCAAAAGTGTAACCTTGACTACACAGAATTATTTTTTACTTATTATTTTTGTGCTGATTAGATGAAGGAGGCTTTTTCAATTTTTTATAATAGCTTTTGGGGAACAGTAAATTGGACCCTCGATTCCCTATTTTTTCAAGTTCCTTGGTATACCAATTATTTTTGGGGTTTAATCCTCATTTCACTTTTTGTTTGGGGCCTTGAAATACGATTCCCTTGGAGAAAACAACAGGCCCTTTTCAGAAAAGACTTTTGGCTTGATGGCTTTTATATGTTTTTTAATTTTTTCCTCTTTTCAATTGCTATTAGTGGGATTTATGAGTTGCTACAGTATTTTTTCTTCTCCTTAGGTCTTCATCCCAAAAGTTTTGCCCTAATTGATCTTTCTACTTTACCCGCCGGACTTCAACTCCTTTTATTTTTTATAGTACTTGATTTTGTACAATGGACCACACATATTTTGCTCCACAAAATTCCTTTTTTGTGGCAATTTCATAAAATACACCACAGTGTAAAAGAAATGGGGTTTGCTGCGCATCTACGCTACCATTGGATGGAAAATATACTCTATAAACCTCTCAAAACCTTCGGTGTAATGATATTGGGTGGATTTGAACCTGAACAAGCCTATATTGTCCATTTTATTGCCATCACTATAGGCCACCTAAATCATGCCAATATAAAACTCTCCTGGGGTCCATTCAAATACCTCCTTAATAACCCCATTATGCACCTCTATCATCACGCCTATGCGCTTCCGAAGGATAAATTTGGAGTGAATTTTGGTATCAGTTTAAGTCTTTGGGATTATCTTTTTAAAACCAACTATATCCCCAACCCTGATGCGCATATAAAGCTCGGATTTCCTGGTGATGAAAAGCTGCCAAAAACCTTTTGGAAGCAATTCACTTACGGGTTTAAGCAAGAAAAATAAATTCGTCTACTGAGGCGTTTGAATTCGAATATTTCTAAATTTTACAGGGCCGTGATCTCCTTGCAATAGAATAGGCCCAGGCATTCCTTCCTTACTATCTATTGCCCCTCCTGTAATTCCAGGAATAATCTGATCGTGAATTACTGTTTTTCCATTGGCTTTTATCGTAACTCTTCTGCCTATCAGGGTAATTTCAAATTCCTGCCAAGAATCAGCCGGTTTGGCTACCATTTCATTGGGTGTCAAAAAGCCATATACGCCTCCAAATAATATAGAACTGGGGTCTTTTCCGTAACTATCTTCAACTTGCACTTCATAGCGACCCCTCAAATAGATCCCCGAATTACTCCCTTTGGGATAGTTTGCTTCAATATGAAGTTTAAAATCTGTAAATTCTTCTTCAGTAATTAAATTTACCCCCGTTTTAGGACTCACTAACTCACCCTCTTTCACTTCCCATTGATTCGCTCTTTTATTATGGAAAGGCTTCCAAAATTTAAGTGTTTTTCCGTCAAAAAGAGAACGGGGTTTGCTCCAGTTAACAGGAGCATTGCGTATGAGTTTGGGAGCTCTAACTCCTTTGAATGCAAGGGCCTCACCCTCACTATTTATAATTGTTCCACTGAGCATCTCATCCGCTAATTGACCAGAAAAATGCATATAATTTGATCCGTCCCACTGAGGAGGGATACTAAAATCTACAACTCCCTCATGAAAAAATACTTCTGATATTGGACGTGCGCTTCCGCTGATAGAAACAAAATGACCGACCAGGGTTTTTACTCCTGATAATTTTACCTCAAGCCATGAGGGGTAAATTTTGCCTTCTTTTTCTACTTCCAAATCCCATTTCCCTAGGAGCGCTGACGCATTTTGTGCTTGAAGGGGACTCAATGTGATAATACCAATTAAAATAAATAATCTGCAGATAAAGTGTTGTGTTTTCATAAATCCATATTTTGTTTAGCTAAATGATCTGTTCCCAGATAGGTTTGGTCTGAATTGTAGTACCAACTTCTTTTTTTAGGCAACCGAATTCCACCAATTTCAATTTCTTCCTCCAAAATAATATATTCTCCATCATTTTTTGCTTCATTGTGAAAAAATTGATACTGTTTTAAAGCAAAAGTTTCTGTATCAAAATAAAAATACCAAGTATCAGAACCTACTTCAGGCGCATAAGTTACTTTAAGCATCCAATAAGAAGTGCCCTGTCTTTCTATGACTATTCCCTGAGGGGCAATCAGTGTCCCTGGATCTTTTAACTTCATTGGAAGACCCATCAGATAGGTATAGTAATCGCGGTATCGTTTCATCCGCTCACAATTAAGACCATAGGTTTGTTTAATTTCTGAAGAAAAGTCCTCAGACCCATTAAAGCGAATACGACACTGGTCTTGATCAAAAGAAGCAGTCCAATAATTGGCTTCAGCATATTCGGAAAACTCAAAGTAGCCTTGTGTCCGATCAAAAATTAATTTAGTAGCTTTTGTTTCGCGGTCTGGCCGCTCGGCATAGAGCGTAAAAGAGGATTTAAAGGTGCCCCATAATCCATTGGGATCATGATATTGTATGGACTGCTCTAAGAGTTGATCACCCCTTATCGTCTGGGCTTCTAGTACAGGAAAGGAAATAAAAAAAGCGACGATTGTATATACACACTTCATATTATAAGGTCTTATCTCCATTCATAAAAGACAAAAGAGCGTCTTCTGTGATTTCTGGATTTGCGCCTGAACTGCCAGCTACTAAAGCCCCCATCGCGCAGGCTTTATTTAGCGTATTTTGAATATCCTGAGCATGGATCAAACCTTGGATCAAAGTAGCCAGAAAAGAATCTCCAGAACCCACAGTATCCTCTACTTTAATTTTATACCCGCTGTTATAAAACCATTTTCCATTATGGTATAAAACAGCGCCAAAAGGGCCTTTGGTTACACAAATAATAGACACCCCTGTTTGCTGTGCTATATAGCCTATATGCTGGTCCAGTGAATGATAGGGTGATCCCATTTGTTCTGCAATCAGGTATAATTCAGCATCATTAAATTTGAGTACGCTTGCCTGCTGCATAAGTTCGATTAAAAGCGAAATGGAATAAAAGGGAGATCTAAGGTTGACATCAAAAACACTAAACTTTGCCGCTTTAAGAAAGGCATCTAATGCTTTTTTAGAAGTCCCTCTTGCACTGAGGCTGCCAAAAATAAAAGCTTGTGCTTTCGCTACTTGTGCAGTAGCTTCAGGAGTGGCTTTAATAAAATCCCAGGCTGCATTTTGTGCGATTTTGTATTGGGCAACACCTTGATCGTCTAACTGAACATGAACCTGTCCTGTAGGATAGTTTGGATGGCGTTGTATAAATTGAGTTGACAGCTGTTGGGCTTTCATTAAGCTGAGAATTTCGTCCCCCAAACTGTCTATTCCAATACTACTAATAAACTGAACAGAAGCACCCAGTCCATGGAGTGAACTGGCAACATTAAAAGGAGCTCCGCCTAACTTTTTACCGCTGGGAAACTGATCCCATAATACTTCACCAAAACAACAAATTGTAGCTGATTCCATTGGATTAAAAATACACTTTTATAAATTAAGACTCTATCTTATTGGAACTTAAAATTATAAGTAAGCGAAACCAATGCCCCCCTCAAAATTGACAACTCATAAGCGCCCAATGGACTGCCTAAAAATACATTTCCATCTTGGACACCATTGCGTTGGGTATAGTATATATTAAAAGGGTTTTTTCTACTGTAAAGATTGTATACTGTAAAAATCCAATCTCCCTTAAAGCGATTTTTCGGGTCCTTGCTGTAGGCTATTTTCCATGAAAAATCAAGTCGGTGGTAGGTAGGAAGTCGTGCATTATTGCGGAACAAATAAATGGGTATAGTAATATTTTGTTCTTCAAAGATTCCATTGGCTATCGTATAGGGCCTTCCCGTTTGTCCCACAAAATTAAAACTAAAACTGTTGTATTGATCGCCCTCAAAATTGACGGTAGCATTGACGGTATGGGGACGATCGAAATCTGAAGCAAACCAAAAATTATTATTAATCCGATCTGCTGGATTTTCCTCTTCTGTCTTTAATAAACTCCTTGACCAAGTATAATTTAGAACCCCATTTACTTTGCCCTGTTTTTTGCGCAAGCTGAATTCAATACCGTAAGCTTTTCCTTGTGCCTGCGTAATTTCATTTTCAATAAACTGAGACAAGAAAAAATCAGCCCCCGGTTTATAGGTCAAATTATTTTGTGTTTGCCGGTAATATCCTTCTGCTGATAGCTCAAGCATTCCTTCTAATAGATTTTGATAAACACCAAATCCATAGGTTGAATTTTCTTGGGGTTTTATATAACGGTCCGAAATTTTCCACCTAGAAGTAGGTAATGGGGTATTGGTATTATAGATGTTTTGAATATATTGAAAAATCCTAGCATAACTCGCTTTTACGGCAGTATTTTCAGTTAATTTATAATTTAACCCTAATCGTGGCTCGGGGTTGAAATAACTTATTACTTTTTCATTAGGGTCAAAATAAATGCTGTTTTCATAGGTGCCATCAGGGGTATACTGTGCTTCTTCAAACGGACCTATTAATAAAAATTGAGTAAGTCTCAGTCCAGCAGATAAGGACAAAGCAGGAGTTGGATTCCATTCTAAACTGGAATACATACTCGCTTCAAAACCCTCTTCTTGGTTTAAAATTACAGGATTTATAGAATTCCCGTTCCCAGGATCTAGACTCCCGGGTGCTAAAATATAGCGCTTGAGGTCTAGGCCTCCGTAAAAACTCCAGTTTTCATTTTTATAATTGGTGAATTCACTTTGTAAATTACTATACTGTATTTGGGATTTGTAGACAATACTGTTGTCTGATTCTAGTTCCGGAAATAGATTTTTTGGTGTATAAGTACTCTGTATGAAACGTGTCGTTAGATTGGTTTCATTTTTAAATGTATGCAGCCATTTAAGACTGTGATTGCGTGTGCTAAAATCATATTGATTCGAAGAGGAAACAATATTTTCAATAGATGAAATCAAATCCAATTGATAAAAATCATCAGATAAAAAATAGGTGTAACTAAACTGATTATTGGGATTTAGTAAATAAAGGAGCTTTACTGTACTGTCTAGGAAATTGGCACGTGTATTTTTCAAACGGGGGATTAATAATGGAAATAATAAATCACTAAAGCCTGTGCGTACTCCAGCAGTTATCATCAGCTTATTAGAAACCAGGGGCGTTGTAATACTTAATCGATTCGAAATCAAACCCAGCCCCCCTTCTAATTTAAATCGATCCGTATAAGGGTTTTTTACTTTTACCTCTACTACAGAGGCGATTCTACCTCCGTATTTTGAAGGGATATTTGCTCTATAAATATCTACACCTGAAATTACATCTGGAGTGAAAACTGAAAATAAACCAAATAAATGGGTGGGGTTAAAAACAGGGGCACCGTCATAAAGGAGTAGGTTTTGATCTAATGATCCTCCTCTTATTGAAACCCCATTACTGATGTCTCCTGAGCTATTTACTCCCGCCATTAGGGTGATACTTTTTAAAATATCGAATTCACCCATTGCAGCTGGTACTTTAATCAAATCTCTGACATTAAGCTCCAATACACCCATTTGGGGGCTTTCAATATTTTTATTTTGTTGTTCGGCCAATAATACTACTTCAGACAATTGTTCTTCAAC
>WTIP01000016.1 GCA_011525195.1 Flavobacteriales bacterium
GGAACTATAAATTGAGGACCCAGTGGAATTTTGAAACCTATGGCTTTTACAGTATGCGTGACTTTTATGGGAAGCTCCCTTTTGAACAGGGGGGCGTCGTTGATTTATTCCGAAATTATTACGGTCTTGGCGCCCGCTTACAGTTTAAAGAAATAGGATCACAAATTACCCACCGCTGGCAACTCGGCATAGACAGCCATGCACAAGCTGACCAACGCGACCGCTATCTTAATTTACAAGGAACCCAAGGAGAACAAGTTTTTTCTCAGTTAGAGCAGTTCGGAACGGTAGGACTGGTCCTCTTAGATGAACTCCAATGGGAAAAACTGCTTTTGCGTACGGGACTCCGCCTTGACCATCAGCGCCTTGGAGCAGATACAGTAGCTGAGGACCAGCGTTATACCGTCCTCAATCCAAGTATCGGCATGAGCTATGCCCTAGCACCCCGCCAGCGACTCTTTGTCAATTTTTCTACCAGCTTTGAGACCCCTACTTTGTCTGAGCTTTCAGCAAATCCCTCAGGGGAAGTAGGTTTTAATAGTTCCCTGTTGCCCGCTAAGGCAATTAACTATGAAGGGGGTTGGAAAAGCAAGAGTGCGAAAGGTTCTTTCGAGCTGACAGCCTTTTATATACAGAGTACCAATGAGATTTTGCCCTATGAATTAGAATCTTTTCCTGGACGTTCTTTTTACCGGAACGCAGGTGCTACAGAACGCTATGGAGTAGAAATGGCAGCAGCTTACAAATGGAAAAAATGGGGCCTTCAAGCAAGTCTCACACAGGCACGATATCAGTTTTCAGCTCAGGAGTTAGAACCCAGTGCAGGAAAAATATTGCCTGGCTTGCCCAGTAGCCAAGGTTTTTTACAATTGCTTTACAGCAGCTCCAGGTCCTGGAAGTGGCTCCTCGCAGGTGATCATACGGGGACGTTTTATGCCAATACAATTAATACTGTCGAAATTGCTTCTTTTCAACGTTTACGCCTTCAAAGTCAAAAATCCTTGACTTTACCTTGGGGGAAAGTCGAAGTATTTGGCGGGATAAACAACCTCTTAAATACGGCTTATTACGACAATATTCGACTTAATGCTTTTGGAGGGAGGTATTATGAGCCAGCACCAGCACGAAATTTTTATGCAGGCCTTTCACTGGGCTTTTAAAGGGGATAAGATGAGGCTTAAAAATAATTTTTATAAATAGGCATTTTTAAAAAATCTTTAATATTAGGCTAATGAGAACCTTTTACATTATTATTTTCTTATGGACTCCTTTTATTTGGGGGCAACGCCTTACTGAGCGACGCCTTACAAGACAAGTTGAAAAAATCGCTGTCTTCCAACAAGCCTTTGTTGGGTTGGCCGTGGCACCTATAGAGGGTGGACCCCTTGTTGGACTTGAGGCGGATCACTACATGACACCTGCCTCCAACACCAAGCTGCTCACTTTTTTAGGGGCATTAAAGACCTTTGATTCCCTTCCCACCCTGGATTATGCAGTAGAAAATGACAGTATCTTCCACTTTCGACCTACAGGCTATCCTCTTCTTTTTCACCCCTTTTATCAAGACTCCATATTAGACGATTTTCTTCTGAAACAAAAGCTGCTACACTACCACCCTTGGAAGAAGTCACCAGAGCCCCTAGGTCCTGGCTGGTCTTGGGATGATTACAGTTATTATTATGCCGCAGAGCGCAGTCCCTTTCCCATTTACGGAAATGCTGTTCAGGCGGTACTTGAGGAGGGGGATCTCACCATGTCTCCCGCATTTCCCTCAGAGGCTACTAATGCAGATTTGGGATTGAAAAGAGCGCGTCTCACCAACCGTTTTTTCTATAACCCCTCCCATTGGAAAGTGGGGGACACCCTTTATCGCCCATTTAAGACAAGCGATACACTTTTTGTCCAACTTTTGGGACAAACTGCAAAAGGAACTGTTGTTTTAGACCCTACAAACCGTTCAGATTTGGAGTGGAAGCCCTTTCATACTAATCAGGAGGAACGTCTATACAAGGGTTTACTCCAGGATAGTGACAACGGTATTGCTGAGTCACTGTTGCTAATGATAGCGAAGGCAGAGGGAAAAGGTTTTGTTCCCGAGTCGGCAATTGATTCTCTGACTTCTAGATGGCGCCCCTGGCTTCCCGATCCCATAGAGTGGGTAGACGGCTCCGGTGTTTCGCGCTATAATATGATTACTCCTAAGACCTTAGTTGCTGTACTTCAACAAATTTATTTCACTGCAGGTTGGGAAAAAATTCAAGCGCTCTTTCCCCAAAGTGGAACATCGGGAACCTTAAAGGCCTATTCCAATTTGGAG
>WTIP01000117.1 GCA_011525195.1 Flavobacteriales bacterium
GTATTTATACATTGCTGATTCTATCGATTTATCTAAATAAAACGTCATTTGTACTACAGAAACTTTTGTTTCACTGCCCATAGTCGTTTCGACAAACTTTTCTGAATCCGGTGTTAAATCACCCATATAGTAAAAATCGTCTCCTTCAGCATTTTCCTTTTTTAATATCTACAGGAATAATTTGATTAAGCGCAGTGTCTTACAAACAAGAAAAATACCTTTATAAAATGGTAACGAGAGATAATTTTTCATTTTTTTAAAAATATCTAATTGCCCTTACCCTGATAGTTGTTCCGCCGGGGCCTTTGTAAAAGTCAACATTTTCTCCAGTTGCAAAATTCACTGCTCTGGCATAAGCATCGTTAACTTCTGTAGATGAGAAATAATAATCATTGGTGAAAAGCCCGTTTAGTGAAAACCTGAGATTATATACAATTTCGAGTTCTTCTATAGAGGGTAAGAACCAATCATCGTAACCATCATTTGTATATTCTACGGTTAGATTTGCCGCTTCAAAGGGCAAACCAGTTGAATTCTGAGTTTGAATAATCAAATCTGTATTCGCTTTACCATAGCCAATTTCTTCGTAAATAGAGTTTGTTATGTTAAAGTATGTTGTTTGTTCTTCTGCTGAATAGGTGCCTATTTGCCAATTGATATTTCCTTGAGATTGATCTTCGGTAGATATAATTATCCCGTGCACTTCACCTGCGATAAAACCATAGTCTTCATTTTGAAAAATATAACCTATCACTCCTCCTTGGTATTCTTGACCAATTTCAAGATTACTTAATGTAGCGCTTCGCTCTTCAAGCTGAAAGGTATCAGACAGAGCCACTGTAACAGAAGTTCCACCTTCATAAGAAATGGTATAGTTGTAATGAGTACTCGCTGAAGGAGAGGTAATGGTATCTGAAGCAGATTGATTCTCAACAGAGGTAAAGGTTACGGTATAATCAGAAAATGCAGAATTGATATACCCGTAATAGAAACCATTATTGGTTGTTAAAGAGGTATCTGTTCCTCCTTGAGAAATACTTACACTCGACAGGTTTGTTTCAGATACAGTAACCAAAGCAAAGTCAGTGCTTAGGGTGAGTGGAATAGTAGTACTAGCCGAACTAACTGTAAATGCACTTGAAGAAGATCCGTAGATGTAAAGAGCAGATGAAACCACAACAGATCCTCCCGTATTGGCTATAGACCAATTGTAAGTGTCATAGGGTAGTGATGTATTAGGAAAGCTACTGACATCATTAGGGTTAAACGAGACCGTCTTCGAATAGCTAGAAGTAGTAGAACTAAAAGTAATATCTACTGCATCTTGAAAGATATGAGACCAAGAAGAGTCTACACTACTATCAGAATTGCTGACAGCAAAACCTTTGTCAAGACGAAGAGAGACTCCAATAAGACCTTCTTCAGCGATTACATCAACTTCGGATGATTTTTCACAAGAGTATAAAATAGCAAGAGCTATTAATGGGATGATTAGTTTTTTCATTTTAGCGTTCATTTAGTTTATGCCTTCAATGATGTTTGAGACAAAAAAAGGAACTTCAAAAAATGAAATAATTCAATCGAAACCCAAGAAAAAATGAATTTTTAGGGGAACGCCAGTAGTTATCCTATATTTTAAATATAGCTTAAAACCTATGCTAACTCAATGGTTTTGATGCGTTTATCGTCTGGGCTTTGATCAAAATGAAAAACAATGGTTTTGTCTGACAATTTACATTCTTGAAGGATAATTTTCTCTATTTCTTTAAGATCTTTCCGGATTTTTTTCTGCTTAGAGTCGTGTGAATAGTCTTCATATAAATCAACGGACAAATCAGGTAAGGTAATCCAGTTGGGATGCTTTTCAAGAATCAAATCCAACATGATATTTTGGTTGGTAGAAATTTGACGGCTTATGTGCTGCTTATTCTTTATAATACAATCAAACACATTACTTGAAGCTTTAGTTCTTCTGTTGCGAAGAATCAATACAGCCATAAGTACAAATGCCAAAACGATATAAATAGCTTGGTTTGAGGAAGAGGCCTCCTCAATTACTACGGTTTCAGTATTCTGGCCAAAGAACAGTTCTTTAGGTAATAATTCTAATTTGCCGTAGCGTATATCATGGATTAAATACTCATGGGTGCTGGCATTAAAATCAATGAAATGTCTATTGCTATTTATTCTTTGGTCAAATTCATTTTTGAAATATTTAAAATTCTTCAGATCGAATGAAAAAATGGAACCTCTATTGTCGACAAGCAAATTATCGCTCTCTCCAGAAAAGTCTATTACTCTGTAGGCAAATGATGC
>WTIP01000085.1 GCA_011525195.1 Flavobacteriales bacterium
GTCAATAAGCTGACAGATAAATACGCAGTAGAGAGTGGGTTATATTCAAGTATGAATTATCAGTTAGGTGAAAAGACAAGCATCCAGTTGGGAGCCCGTTTAAGCCATTTTATTCGTTTTGGGCAAACTTTAAATAATTATACTAATAATAATCCCTTGATTTATGATCCAGATTTAAAAATCTATCAAGGGGCAACGCCCATAGGATCAACATCTTATTCAAGAGGAGAGATACTTAAAGATTTTACAAATTTAGAGCCGCGAATTGCTCTTGCCTTTCAGTCAAAAGTGGATGAGTCCTTCAAAGCGAGCTATAATCGGATGGCTCAATACTTACATCTGATTTCTAATACCAATTCCCCTACTCCAATTGATATATGGGCCCCCAGCGGTACTTTTATTGAGCCCCAATTGCTTGACCAATTTGCCTTGGGTTATTTTAAAACCTTTGATTCCAATCGCTATAATTTTGAATTCGAAATTTTTTACAAGGATATTCAAAATCGCTTAGATTATATAGACGGAGCTGAACTGATTGCCAACAACGCCATTGAACAGGTATTGCTAAAAGGAGAAGCAAAGGCAAGGGGACTTGAATTTTTATTCAAAAAAAATGAGGGGAAACTTACAGGATGGATTGCCTATACATTGTCACGTTCAGAGCAACGCACACCAGGAAGAACACCCAATGAGGTAGGTATTAATAATGGCAACTGGTATTTTACTCCTTATGATAAAACACATGACCTTTCACTCACTGCCAATTATAGTTCAAGTAAAAAATGGGACTTCAATGCTAATTTTATTTTCCAGACAGGGCAACCGGTAACTTATCCTGAGGCCCAATACCAATTTTTAGATTTTTCTATTGCCAATTTTGAACCCAGAAACAGCAGTAGGCTCCCTAACTATCATCGTTTAGACTTGGCAGTTACCTATACGCCTCAAGGTGTTGACAAGTTAGTAGACGGGCAGTTTGTCTTCAGTATTTTTAATATTTATAACAGGAAAAATGCAGCCAATATTCGCTTTGAACAAAATAGAGAAACAGGAAGTAATGAAGCCATTCGGTTGTCAATTTTTGGGATCATCCCTACCCTCACTTATAATTTTAACTTTTAATATGCGCTACTCTCTTTTTTTTGTTGGACTCTTTATTTCAATTTTAGGCTGTGAGGAAGTTGTTGAAGTTGATTTAAACTATACAGAAGACCGACTTGTAATTGAAGGAAATTTATATTGGATCAAGGAAAATCAACAAACTGAACAACAAATTAGTTTGTCTAAAACAACCCCTTATTTTCAAAAAGAAAGAATTCCAGCAAGTGGAGCCCGTGTTCAGATCATCGATCAGGATAAAAACAGCTATGCTTTTCAAGAGGAAGGAACCAGCGGTCGCTATTTTCCACTAGATACAGTGCCTTATATGCTGGGGGGAAGCTATATACTTGAAATAGAATACGAAGGCCAATTCTATGAAGGAAGTGAGCAATTACATCCGGTAGCGCCTATATTTAAAATCGAACAAGACAGTATAGCGCTCTTTGGAAACAACGCCATTCAATTAGAAGCATACAGTATTGACAATAAAAATGAGCGAAACTACAGTTATTTTGAATTTAGTAGTGAAGCGCTTGAAGCAACCGAATACAACCTTTTTCGAGATGATTTTTCTAATGGTGGAGCATATTATGGCGTTTTAATTGATCGTGAACTAAAAAAGGGAGATCAAATCCGCTTTAGGCAATACAGTCTCTCTAAAATAGGCTATTCTTATTGGTATTTACTCCTTACTCAAAACACCCAGCAAGGGGGTCCTTTTCAAACCAATCCTGCCAATTTAAATGGAAATATGATAAATCTTACCAACCCTGAAAACAACCCTTTAGGATATTTTAGTGTTTCAGAAGTCTCTGAAATAAATTATACAGTGAAATAGACTTATTTTTATTTTAAACGGGAAGTTTGAATAAAAAAGGGACTGCATTTGTGCAATCCCTTCTTAAATATGGGGTGGAAGATCGGTCTCGAACCGACGACCTCACTGAACCACAATCAGAGGATTTCTATTTTTTTTCAATGTAATACATTGATATTTAGCACTTTATTTGGTTGCGAGATCTTTAAACAATGAGGCTTAGAGATTGTTGAAAAAACAGTGTGTTTTGGCAACAACTTTACGCGTCAGGGGCAGATATTTAGTAGCATAGTCTTATGACATTATCATTGGTTTTTAAAGGAATAAGAAAAGACGATGCAGCACAACTATACATCCGCTTCAAATACGGAAGTCTAGATAGGAGTGATAATGAT
>WTIP01000165.1 GCA_011525195.1 Flavobacteriales bacterium
GCAAATCAAAAACCATGAGTTCTATCCCTTGAAGCTGTTCAGGCTTGGGTTTTCGATTTTCTCCGTAAAGTGAATAAATCGACAAACCTGTTTCAGCATCTTTCCCATCTTTAATTTTTTCTCCTGCATCTGCTGTTCCTCGAAAGCCATGTTCTGGTGCAAAGACCCCCTGTAGTCTAATCCCTTTTTCTAAGAGTACATCTACAAGGTGTTTTGTTCCTGCTGGTGTTTTTACAATACTTGCTTGATGGGCTACAAGGCCAATTTTTTTACCTCTTAATTTATTTATATAGGAGGTGGTATTTTCCGCTCCAGGAATTACTTGACCGCGGACCATGTCGATAGTTGCCACTATAAGAAGCCAAAATAAAAATGTATTTTTGAAATGGGGAATTGTAAAAAATAGACTCATTGAATATCGCTTTACATCTGGCGCAAAAAATGCGCCAAAACAGACAGCATAAAAATACGGTTTCTTCGCGGATAATCAATATAGCTACTGTGGCGGTGGCACTTGGAATTGCAGCTATACTCATTGCTATGGCCTTTAGCAGGGGGCTTCAAAAAGAGATACAAATAAAAACAAGCGTCTTTCAGGGGCAAATTTTAATTACACCCTTTGAAAATAATGAATCTCAGGTTTCCTTGCTCCCCTTTAAAGCAAGCAATCAACTTAAAGAAGAAATTCAGGCGCATCCAGAATTTGAGCGTATGCATGCCATTGCGATTAAAGCGGGAATGTTAAAAACCCCTCAAGATTTTGAAGGGGTTCTAATCAAAGGAGTAGATGCAGATTTTGAGTGGTCCAGTCTAGACCGCTTTTTAGTAGCCGGGCGCTATCCAAATTTAGACAGTGAAACTAAAAATGAAATTCTCATCTCCGAAGTAGTAGCCCATAGACTTTTTCTAAACGTGGGGGATACTGTTGATGCTTTTTTTCAAACTTCACTTGATCAGGGATCGCCACAGCGGCGACGATTTAAAATTTCAGGGCTTTATTTTTCGGGTTTTCCCGATATAGATGAAAATTTAGTCTATGCTGACCTTGGGCAAATCCAACGACTCAATCGTTGGAAGGTAGACGAAGTCGGGGGCTATGAAGTTTTTATCAAAGATTTTTCAAAACTAAGGGTTACTGCTGAAGAACTTTATTTAGGCCTACCCTCAGAACTGAATAGTAGCACAATTTCTGAGCGATATTCTAGTATTTTTCAATGGATAGCCTTATTCGATTTTAATGTACTAATTATTTTGATTGTAATGCTAATAGTCGGGGTCATAAATATGGCTACCGCTTTATTGGTTTTGATATTAGAACGCTCCCGTATGGTGGGTCTTCTCAAAACCCTAGGCGCAAGGCATACGCTTATCCAAAAAATCTTTTTATATAATGGCATTCTAATCATGACCAGAGGGCTGCTATATGGAAATTTAGTGGGTTTATTGATTTATTTTTCACAACAGCAATTCAAATGGATTAGTCTGGACCCTCAAACTTATTTTGTAACTAGTGCACCAGTTGCCCTTTCATGGGTTGAAGTAATATCTATTAATGTATTTTTCATGGGAATAGCGAGTTTGTTGCTATGGCTACCTTCTAAAATTATTCTAAGAATGAGCCCCTCTGAAGCTCTAAGAAATCGATAAAATCAAGGCTTAACTAGGCAAATTTTTTAGTTTAGGGTATCTTTGAAGGCAAATAATACAGCATGCAATTCGCCCATTCGATATTGGACACTATAGGGAATACTCCACTAGTAAAACTCAATAAAATCACTTCAGAAGTAGCGGCTTTGGTCTTGGCTAAAGTAGAGAGCTTTAATCCTGGAAATTCGGTCAAAGACCGTATGGCATTAAAGATGATTGAAGATGCTGAAGCTGCAGGATTGCTCAAGCCTGGAGGGACAATTGTAGAAGGAACATCAGGAAATACAGGTATGGGACTTGCCTTGGCGGCGATTGTTAAAGGTTATAAATTGATTTGTGTATCTACTGATAAACAATCAAAAGAAAAATTTGATGTACTGCGTGGGGTAGGTGCAGAAGTAGTAGTTTGCCCTACTGATGTAGCTCCAGAGGACCCACGGTCTTATTACAGCACATCAAAACGTATTGCTGAAGAGACGCCTAATGCTTGGTATGTCAATCAGTATGATAATCCATCCAATACACAGGCACATTATGAAACTACAGGTCCAGAAATTTGGGATCAAACAGGGGGTAAAATCACCCATTTCGTAGTAGGGGTTGGTACTGGGGGAACAATTTCTGGTGTAGGAAGGTTTTTAAAGGAAAAAAATCCAA
>WTIP01000039.1 GCA_011525195.1 Flavobacteriales bacterium
TTATGGTTTGTTCGTCAAAGGAGAAGGGCTCACCATACTCCATAAAAATCTACACCCCAAAGGGGCGACGACGAAAGCGCGGCGAAGTAAGTGTCGCGATTATATTAAATGGACTATGTTGATTGTTTTCAATCATATTGCGCAAATTTCAAATATTTTTTTTTAATGAACAAACAAAAAGGATTAAAAAGTAAAGTAAACGGTTATCCTTACCTTTGTATTGTGGGATTTGATACAATCGATAACGTAGTTTCAGCGCTTTCGGCTTTAAGTGATAAAAAACTATTACTGGCACACAGTGGTGGTATAGACAGTAGTGTTTTAGCCCATCTGCTATGGAAAAAAAAGACTGCTTTCTCAGTAGCCCATTGCAATTTCCAGCTTCGGGGTTCAGAAAGTGAAGGAGACCAAGCGGCGATAGAAAATTGGTGTAAAAATCACCAAGTACCTTTTTTTTGTAAGCGTATAGATCTTGATGCGATTAAAAAAATGAGCAAACAAGGCACACAAGAAGCTGCACGTACTGCTCGATATGATTGGTTTGAAGAATTACGCCTATTGCATCAATTTGATATTTTAGTAACGGCACACCACCTCAATGACCAATTTGAGTCTTTTTTGATCTATACGACTCGAGGTACGGGTCTTAGTGGATTATTGGGAATTCAACAAAGGAATTGGATTGAACGCCCCCTCCAATTCATTGAAAAAAAAGAAATTAAAGCCTATGCTGAAGCACACAATATTAAATGGAGAGAGGATGCATCTAATGCTACAACCGAATATTTGAGAAATGAATTTCGCCATCTTTTGATTGCACCTTGGCTTCAAAAGCACCCTGAGGCCTTGACTAATTTTAAAATTACATTGCACCATTTGAGGGCAACAAATTCCTTTATTGAATCACAGCTAAACACTCTAAAAAAAGAGCTCTTTCAAGAGGTTTTAGGACAAATAGAAATCAGTATTACTGCTTACCGTGAACTCCCACAGCTTTCATTTTGCACCCACCATTGGTTTTCTCCCTTTGGCTTTGACACTAAAGAGGTGCTCAAACTGATTGAGGCCTCTAAAGGAAAACAACTCCTTTCTCATACACACCGATTAATTCGTGAAAGAGACAAATTGGTATTAATTCCTTTACAGGAGTCAACTTCAGAACTGTATTTTTTTGATTTGGAAGCTGAAGTTTCCACTTTACCTTTCCCGCTTAAGTGGAAAAAAAGGACAGCTCCCGTTACGCAAAAATGGCAAGCGCAGCAAGCAGCTTTGGATTTATCAAAATTAAAAATGCCACTTTGCCTTCGTAAATTTCAAAAAGGAGATTACTTTTACCCCAGCGGAATGAAGGGGAAAAAATTACTTAGCAAGTATTTTAAAGATGAACATTATACAGTGCTTGAGAAAGAAAATCAGTGGCTATTATGCAGTTTAAATCAGATTGTTTGGGTAGTAGGAAAAAGATGCGATGCCCGCTTTGCCGCAAGTGATCAAACAAAAGAAATACTCCTTGTAGAAACATTAGAATGAGGAAAATAGCCTTACTCGGTTTGATAATCAGTTTTTTTGCTCAGGCTCAATTCACAGAACCTGTCAATTGGAAGTCAGCTATAGCAACACTTTCAGAAACTACCTACTTACTTACATTTGAAGCTGAAATTGCTCCAAAATGGCATCTTTATTCTCAATTTTCAAATCCTGAAGGAGCCATTCCTACTGAATTTGTTTTTGAATCTAATAGTAGCTATCAGCGAATAGGCAGTGTAAAAGAAAGTGAAGCTATAGTTGGATATGACCAGGTCTTTCAAATGGACTTAAGTTATTTCAATGAGCGGGCAACCTTTCAGCAACAAATAGAAACAACAGAAGGGAAATTTGCGCCTTTTAAAGTTGAAATCAATTATCAGGCTTGTGATGATAAACTCTGTATTTTTCGTACAGAGTCCTTTTTAGTTACACCTGAAGGGATTAGCGCTGATGCGTCTCTTGAGATTGATGAGGATAGTAAGCTACAGTCCCAAAATTTAAAATTAAAGCTTCAAGAAACACAATACCTTAAAAATGCTAGCTTTAAGGAAGAAACCAATACACCACTTAATTTATTTTTATTGGGCTTTTTCGGGGGTCTATTGGCTTTACTTACGCCATGTGTTTTTCCAATGATCCCCCTCACTGTGTCCTTTTTCTTAAAGCAAGCAACCACTAAATCTCAGGGCATTTTTAATGCTTTACTCTATACATTCTTTATTATTTTAATCTATGTATTATTGAGTTTACCTTTTCATTTTATTGATT
>WTIP01000082.1 GCA_011525195.1 Flavobacteriales bacterium
ATGGATATCGCCCTCAAGCTTCACCATTTGGGTTTTGCTGTTTCAGGCTATAGTAACCGCCCAAAAGAGACTCCTTTTCCCTCTTATACCGGTGAAGATTTGACGGATTTTCTCGCTACACTAAATGTCTTAATTTGCTTGGTCCCCTTTACACCCCAGACGGAAGGTCTATTAAATTATGACCTTTTTAAAAAATTTAAAGAGCCAACCTATCTAATCAATGTTTCTCGGGGTGCCGTACATGTTGAAAAAGACCTCATTAGGGCGCTCGATGAAGGGCTTTTGAACGGTGTTTTTTTAGATGTTTTCGAAAAAGAGCCTCTTCCCAAAGCAAGTCCATTGTGGTCTAATCCCAAAGTCCAGCTGACTCCTCATATAGCAAGTTTAACCTATGCCCGAGAGAGTGTGCTCCAAATGTTGGATTGCTTTGAGCGTGTAGAAAAAGGATTGCCTTTACTCCAGCAGGTAGATCGAGAGCGAAGATATTAAAGGGGTCCTATTGCATCGACCAGCTTCTGAACTCCATAACGAACAGGATCTGTTACTGGTAATTGGATTTGCTGTTCTAACTGGGCGATATAGGTTTCCGCTTCCGTCTTAGACAATGTACTCGTATTGGCAGCTACCGCTACTACTTTGGCCTGAGGATAGGTTCCTTCTACTGTACAAAGTCGCTCATTAAGTGTTATAAACTTGTTTAAATCAGGTATGCGGATGTGATCCGGACTTCTTAAAAAGGCTTTCTCTGCACGTAAACACAAAATCAAATGCGTAGGACAACTCCCCCGCATCAGTGGTAAGGTCGCAGTACTTCCTGGATGTAGAAGCGATCCTTGGCCTTCTACTAGCACCAGTGCCTTCTCTTTTTGTTCCAGTACTGCCTGTTCTACAGCACCACAGGCGTGGTCTACTTTAAAGGCATCAAGTGGAATTCCTTTTCCTGTGATCGTGATTCCTATTTGCCCTGTAGCAACAAAACCGACAGCGGTCTGATTTTTAAGATAATGCGCATAAAGCTCTAGGCCCGCAGTCATCTTTCCTACCGCCATATCTGTCCCAATAAAAAGGACTCTTTTATTCGATAATTCAGCTGCTTTTCCACTCGCAATCTGTGGGATAAACTGAGGAACACGTACATCCCAGATCCATTGTTTTTTGGGGTCTTTAATATAAGAGGCCCATCGCGGGCTTAAAAGGTCGTGTAGGCCATTCACTATGCTCATCCCTGAGTGGAGTGCTTCCTCAATTACAGAATTCCATTCTTCGGGTATACGTCCTCCTGAAGGGGCAATTCCGAGAATTAAAACCTCAGCCCCTAGGGCTACCGCCTCAGCCAGTGATGCTAAAATAGGTGCCTCTTTTGAGGAAGGCATATGGTCTTTTACCTGGTCTCCTGCATAGGTTCTGTCAATTATCCCTACAACGGGATTTGGAAGATAGCGCACGACTCCAGATCCCATTTTACCATAATCGCTATTGATGTGACCGTCCATATAAACGGCTATTTTATGTGTGGGCTTAAGCATAGTATTCTTTTTTTAATGCGGCTCCGTGCCCAGGTTGCTCTAGGGGCATCGTTATCCCTTCGACCATAGGTGCGCCGACTGAGGGGTCGGGAGCCAAATTATAATGTGAATCTAAATCGATGTGGTCTATTCCTCCTGAAAGTGCGGCGGCGGCGGCGATCGCTACCGAAGATTCACTCATACAACCTATCATCGTTTTAAGCCCATGTGCTCTTGCTGTTGCAATAATTCGCAAAGCCTCAGTAATGCCCCCGCATTTCATCAATTTCATATTGACTCCATGAATGTGTGCCGCATAATGGGGTATATTTTCAGCAAACCTACAGGATTCATCTACATAAATTGGCAATGGACTCTTTGTATAAAGGTGCTTTAATTCCGCTTCTTCCCCTTCTCTTAGGGGTTGCTCTATATAATCAACTTTTCGTTCTGAAAGCCATTGGATCATTTGCTGTGCTTGAGGGACGTCCCACCCTCCATTGGCATCAACACGTAGTTTTACCTTGTATTTTTTGGTGCTTTCTAGGACCTGAGCAAACATGGCCTTATCTGCATCAAGCCCCTCTGGGGAGCCTAGTTTTATTTTCAACGATTGCACGGTGGTTCCTTCTAAAAGCAAGGGAACCCGTTCTTTTACAACCTCAGGAGGATTTATCCCTATGGTCACAGAAGTCGGTGTGGAAGGCTTAGAAAAGCCCAAAAGCTGATAGAGGGGAAGCC
>WTIP01000091.1 GCA_011525195.1 Flavobacteriales bacterium
GTATAATACCAATATTACAAGTAAAAAAAAATTGATTGCTCAATCAAAAGAAAATTTAGAGGATGCCCAGTGGAACTCTAAGGTTCAAGAAATGAAGGACATTCAAAAAGAATGGAAAAGTATTGGATTTGTACCCCGTAAATTAGACAACAAATTATGGGAAGAATTTTCAGAAATTCACAAAACTTTTTTTGATCGAATCAAATCTGGATATCAACATTTGACGGATGAACAAGAGGCACTCCAAAAAGAAAAAATTAAACAGATAGATGCCGTAAATTCGAAACAATTTTCAGGTGAACCTGAAAAAGTAAATGAAGCATTAACAGCACTCTGGGACAATTGGTCAAAGCAAGAAAAAATCGGTCGGCAAACTGATATCGAATTGAATAAAAAATTCTTCGCTAAGCTGAAGAAAGTTGTAAAGGAACTAGACTTAGATAAAAAAACACTCAAAGAAGTGCAATTCAAAATTGAAGCACTTGTTCTTCAGCACGATCCAGATAAATTACAACAACAACTCAATGAGATTAATGCTTCAATTAACAAGCTTAAAGGAGAACGTGCTCAATTAGAAAATAATCTTGAATTTTTTACAGATTCAAGTGCTGAAAATCCCTTATATAAAAATGTAGAGAAACAAATCAAGAGTTGTCAAACTAAAATTGACAAAGCACAAGAGGAATATATTCGCTTAAAGCAAATTAAAAATGCGAATCAAAAGCTTGAAAACCAAGAGAAAGAGGCTTTAAATGAGGGCGAAGAGACTCAAGATTCAGATGCTGAATAGTTTTTAGCTTCTTGCCATAAGGCTTCCATTTCAGCCAGATTCAAATCAGAAATCGATCGTTTAGATTTTTTCGCTTGGCTTTCTATATATTGAAAGCGTTGGATAAACTTTTTATTGGTCCGTTCTAAAGCGGTTTCAGGGTTAATTTTAATAAATCGAGCATAATTTATTAAAGAAAATAATACATCCCCAAACTCCTCTTCAATGGCACTTTTATCTTTTGCTTCTAAAGCCTGATCGAGTTCCTGGAGCTCTTCATTTAATTTGTCGATGACCTGATTTTTATCTTTCCAATCAAAACCTACACCCGCTGCTTTTTCCTGCATGCGCTGGGCTTTTATTAATGAGGGTAAACTCTTAGGCACCCCTTCTAAGACGCTTTTCTTTCCTTCTTTCAGTTTTAAAGCTTCCCAATTTCTTTTCACGTCTTCCTCGTCTTTTACTTCTATAGAACCATAGATATGAGGGTGTCGATGAATCAGTTTTTCACAAATATCATGGGCGACATCTGCAATATCAAAAGCGGCTTCTTCACTCCCCAGTTTGGCATAAAAAACAATATGTAAGAGCAAATCGCCGAGCTCTTTTTTGATTTCTAAAAGATTATGGTCTAGAATCGCATCACCTAATTCGTACGTTTCTTCTAAAGTGAGATGTCTTAAACTTTCAAAAGTCTGCTTTTTATCCCACGGACATTGGGCCCTGAGGTCGTCCATGATATCTAGCAGTCTTCCGAAAGCTTCTAATTTTGCCGCTTTAGAGTGCATTAATTTTTTGTATTTTTTGATTTTTTTGAACTCTTTTTCGCCTCTTTAGGTTCAGTAGCGGGAAAGTGAAGGATTTTTTTTGTCACCAGTAAATTATACCATTGAATAATTTTTTTGATATCACTTGCATAAACCCGATCTTCATCGTAATTCTCTATAACTTCAAAAAAATAGGCTTCTAAATCGATCGCATTCGATTTGGGGCTTATTCGAGATACACCCCCCGATTCATAGTTCAACAACTTTTCGAATACAGTAGACAGCGAAATTTCTTCACCGATGCAATAAACCTGTATATCATTTAAAATACTCAGCTTAGCTGTAGGGTTTGTTGTGATGCGTTTTCCATCCAGTAGGGATGTGGCAACGACACCTGTTCGTGTTTGGGTTTGTATTTTAAATAATCCTGGGCGTCCAGAAACTGCGATAATATCAGATAAATCCATTAATTACGTTTTGATTTGTTAGGAAATTTCATAGGATAATCTACGGAAAGAGCACCCTTAGAAATAGCGGTTAATTTATTTTTTAACAATCTTCGCTTCAGGGGAGAAAGATGATCCGTAAATAAAATTCCTTCAATGTGGTCATATTCATGCTGTACTACGCGAGCAGCAAGTCCAGAAAACTGCTCTTTATGGAGTTGGAATTTTTCATTGTAGTATTCGATATGTATAGAGGCCTTTCTTAAAACTTTTTCGCGAATATCAGGAATACTTAAACAGCCTTCTGTAAATCCCCAAAGTGCCCCCTCCTCTGAAATCAGCTTTGGATTAATAAAAACCTTTTTAAAAGACTTTAAAACAGCTGCTTCTTCAGCATCCAATTCATCGTCTGAAGCAAAAGGAGCTGCATCAATAACAAATAGCCTTAGAGACAAGCCAATTTGGGGGGCGGCTAAACCTACGCCTTGGGAGGCATACATAGTCTCCCACATATCCTCAATTAATTGAGTAAGATTAGGTGTATCAGCTTGTACTGATTCAGCTTTCTTTTTAAGTACAGGAGTTCCGTATGCTACAATGGGTCTTATCATTTATTCGAGTTTGTTTGAGCGTCTAAATAGGATTGTAAAATAAGCGTGGCACTCACCTGGTCTACCCTTCCCTTCATGCTGCGTTGTTTTTTTTTTAATCCCGCCTCACGTATTGCCTGGGCAGCCATTTTTGAAGTAAAACGCTCATCATAACGCTTTACTTCCTGCTGTGGAAAGCACTCTTGGAGTTCCTTAATAAACCCGAGAATTTTAGCTTCAACATCGGAAGGAGTGCCGTCCCTTTGAAGGGGCTTTCCTACTATAAATGCTTCAACTGCTTCTTTTTTACAAAAGTCTTTTAAATAAGAAAGAACCGCGTTTGTAGGCAAATTGGTTAAACCACTTGCTATTATTTGATTCGGATCAGTATAAGAGAGTCCTGTTCTTTTTGTCCCGTAATCAATGCCTACTAAACAAGCCATTCCTTTTTTTTGACAAATATACTTTTTTCAATAGGATCTGCTTTAATTCAATCCCTTTGAATTCGTTACCTTTGCCAAAAAAATTTGAAGATGCAAAATATCATAGAATCCGCCTGGAATGACCGCTCACTTTTAGAAAAACCAGAAACTCAAGAAGCAATAAGAAGTGTAATTTCACAGCTGGATAGTGGGCAGTTAAGAGTTGCCGAACCGACAGCAGAGGGATGGAAAGTCAATGAATGGGTAAAAAAAGCAGTTGTCTTGTATTTCCCCATTCAGAAAATGGAAACACTAGAGGCTGGACCTCTTGAATTTCATGATAAAATGCCCCTTAAAAGAGGCTATAAAGAAAAAGAAATTCGCGTTGTTCCTCATGCTGTAGCTCGACACGGTGCTTATCTTTCTAAGGGTGTGATTATGATGCCTAGCTATGTTAATATAGGTGCCTATGTAGATGAAGGAACAATGGTCGATACTTGGGCTACAGTAGGGAGCTGTGCGCAAATTGGAAAAAATGTTCACCTCAGCGGGGGTGTGGGTATAGGAGGGGTACTCGAACCACTTCAAGCGGCACCTGTTATTGTTGAGGACAATGCCTTTTTAGGATCTCGATGCATCGTAGTAGAGGGGGTTCGTGTAGGTAGAGAGGCTGTATTAGGAGCCAATGTTGTATTAACGGCTTCTACCAAAATTATCGATGTTACGGGTACAGAACCAATAGAAATGAAGGGGGCGGTACCACCCAGGTCAGTTGTGATTCCGGGTAGTTATACCAAATCCTTTCCGGCTGGAGACTATCAAGTGCCCTGCGCCTTGATCATCGGGCAACGCAAAGAAAGCACAAACAAGAAAACTTCACTTAATGATGCCCTCAGAGAACACAATGTAGCCGTTTAATTTCCAAAAATGATCCCTCAAACTGTTGCCGCTTTAAACCAGAAAAAAACCATCCTCTATCCTACAGATACCGTTTGGGGTATTGGAGGAGATGCAACCTCTAGAGAGGTCGTTCAGAAAATCTACAATATCAAACAACGAGAAGACCACAAAGCACTAATAGTTCTTGTCGCTTCTAGGAAGATGCTCTTAGATTATATCGAAGCATTGCCCCAAGCTGCAATCGCACTTCTTGAAAGCAAACGTCCTACTACAGTGATCTATCCAAAGGGAATAGGGTTGGCTCCCAATCTTTTAGGCGGTGATTTAAGTATCGGAATTCGTATTCCTAAAAATGAATTTTGCCAAAAATTAATCGAAAGTTTTGGTAAACCTATAGTCTCTACTTCAGCCAATAAGAGTGGAAATCCTACCCCTCAATCCTACCAAGAGATTGAAAGTGATATTTTGGATGGCGTAGACTATATCGTACCTTTGAAAGAAGAAAGTAGTTCCAATAGACCCTCAAGAGTAGTAAAAATTAACACTGATGGGGAGCTCGAAATTATACGCCCGTGATGTTGCAAACTGATTTTGCTAAAGTCCTCGAAACACCTTTTTTCACTCTCCTACAAGAGACCGTTGAACAACAGGGTGTGGAAGCCTATTTAATTGGGGGATTTGTCAGGGATTTAATACTTCAAAGAAATCAGAAAAAGGACATTGATATTGTCGCAGTTGGGTCTGGAATTGCACTTGCGAAAGCTGTACAGAAAAAACTAAAGGGGGCCAAGCCTGTTCAAATATTTAAAAATTTTGGAACGGCAATGATAGATTGGGAAGGCGTTAGCTTAGAGTTTGTTGGCGCACGTAAAGAATCCTATTCACCTGAAAGCAGAAACCCAGAGGTTGTGCCTGGCAGTCTTGAAGATGATCAGAACCGTAGGGATTTCACTATCAATGCGCTCGCTTTAAGTCTCAATAAAGACAATTTTGGCGCTTTTCTTGATCCCTTCAATGGGCTTAAAGACCTTGAAAATAAAATTCTGCGTACTCCCTTGGATCCTACTGTAACTTTTTCAGATGATCCCCTACGTATGCTCAGGGCAATTCGTTTTGCTGCTCAACTTGATTTTACGATTGAATCAAAAACACTTGAAGCCATAGAACACAATGCGCACCGGATTGAAATCATCTCAAAGGAGCGGATTGCAGAAGAACTCCATAAAATTTTGGCCACTTCCCAACCTTCAAAAGGCTTTTATTTACTTGAAAAAACAGGACTACTGAACTACTTTTTACCAGAATTAATCGCCTTAAAAGGGATTGAAGAAATCGAAGGGCAGCGACATAAAGATAATTTTTATCATACGCTTGAAGTAGTGGATAATCTCTCTCGGAATAGTGACAATCTCTGGTTGCGTTGGGCAGCACTCCTCCACGATATAGGTAAAGCCCCTACAAAAAAATTTAAACCTGCCATTGGCTGGACCTTTCATCATCATGAGTATATTGGGGCTAAAATGGTCTATAAGCTATTTAAGCGTCTTAAATTGCCCCTTAATGAGAAAATGAAATATGTGCAGAAAATGGTTTCGATGAGCGCAAGACCAATTGTTATTGCAGAAGAAGAGGTTTCAGATGCGGCCGTCAGACGTCTCGTTTTTGATGCTGGAGATGCCATAGAAGACCTCATTACGCTTTGTGAGGCAGACATCACAACGAAAAACCCCCAACGCTTTAAACGCTATCACGATAATTTTAAACTGGTAAGAGAAAAAATCAAAACAGTGGAAGAAAAAGACCAACTAAGGAATTTTCAACCTCCTGTAAGTGGTGAAATGATTATGCAATTTTTTGACTTACCTCCCTGTCGTGAAATTGGACTGATTAAAGAGGCAATCAAAGAAGCTATTTTGGAAGGTATCATCCCAAATGAAACTGAAGCAGCCTTGGATTATATGAAAAAAGAAGGAAAAAAACTCGGTCTTTCTCCCAATGAAGAAGCGCTATAAACTCTTTTTAAAACTCAGTCTGGTGCTCGTTTACCTAGTAATCGGTGCAGGGGCTATTGTACGAATGACGGGAAGCGGAATGGGATGCCCTGATTGGCCAAAGTGTTTTGGATATGTAATACCTCCTACAGAGCGATCACAATTAGATTGGAAGCCAGATCACGACTATAAAAGAGGTCAAGTCATCATTAAAAATGAAAGTTTGCGCGTGGCAGCAGCTGATTTTAAGTCATCGGATGCCTATTCAGAAGCTAATTGGCAGCCCTATACCCAGCATGATTATGCGAATTTTAATGCCATGCATACCTGGATAGAATTTCTCAATAGACTACTAGGGGCTTTAGCCGGTTTGGCTACTTTGCTCTTATTTGTGAGCGCACTGAGCCGAATAAAAACAGATTTTATTGCCACTTTAGGCGCCTTTTTTGTTGTAGTGGGTATGGGATTTCAAGCTTGGCTTGGAAAAACTGTCGTAGACTCCAATCTCTTACCCTATAAAATAACGATCCATATGGGCATGGCTCTTTTGATTGTGCTCTTATTGGTTTATTTATTAAGTAGAGAAAAAAAGAACCGTGCTTTATTAAAATTTAGTCCGCTGTTAAAAACGCTTACCTTTGCTGCTTTTGTACTTAGCTTGATACAGATTGGCATGGGAACACAAGTGCGTCAGTTTGTTGATGAACAAATGCACACCTTGGACCTAAATCTTCCTGCCCAGTGGCTTGCTGATGCACCCCTACTGTTTTATATCCATCGGAGTTTCTCTTTAATTGTGCTTTTGGTCCATTTGTACTTGGGGTATTTATTTTATCAAAATAAATACTTCCCTTTAGCTTTTAAAGGAATTTTACTCTTTCTTAGTCTTGAAATTTTTAGTGGAATTGCAATGTATTATTTTGATTTTCCATTTGCTTCCCAGCCCCTCCATCTGATTTTAGCCTCACTTTTATTCGGTGCACAGAGTTATTTATTATTTACGATCCGCAAACCGATATGATATATAGATTTCGAATTATTTTAGACGTTAAAGAAGATGTCCTTAGGGATATAGAAATAGAAGAAACAGCAAATTTTGAGGACCTCCACCACGCGATTACACAAGCTTTTGGTTTTTTAGGCAATGAAATGGCTTCTTTTTACCTTTCTGATGAAACATGGATGCAAGGTGAAGAACTGCCTCTAGAAGCCATGGATGCGTCTCAAAAAAGTTATGGAGACCAAATGCTCAATACTGTATTTTCTTCGGAACAACATCATCTGATTTATATTTACGACTTTCTCAACCTCTGGACCTTTTTTGTCGAACTTATGGAAGTCGGGGAAAGTAATACAGGAACCACCTATCCAAATTTGATCAATGCACAGGGAGAAGTCCCTGAAGAAGCACCAGAAAAATTATTTGAAAGTGACGGTTTTGATACTTCTGATGAAGAGGATTCTGATGAAGGGGAGGATTTTGATGAGGAAGAAGACTACGACGAGGCAGACTTTTATTAGAATAAATCGTGCATATCTACTTTTTCATAGTGTAAACGCACAAAACGCAAGCTGGCCTGCATAATCTCACCCATAGAGCGACTTTCTTTGAAGGCTCTATCCTTCGTGAATTTATAAATCTCTGTCCTGAGGCGAATTAAATTCTCATTTAAAGTGAGGGTTTCTGCCTGCATGATAGCAATCAAACGTTGAAGGCGGTTTCCAGAACTGATAATTCTGCGCGCTACGATAGAGCGCTCTTCAATTTTATATTGAGTGATAGAATCTTGATTGAGTTTGGTTCGAACAAGGTCCATCAGCGGTTTATTTTCTTTAAAAAACTGAGGACGGTAAACACTTAGCTTACCCTCAAAAGATTGCTGATCAAAATCAATAGGGCGGATTTTATAGACTACTTGATCAAAATCATGTGTTGGGACAACGACATAATTATAGGCACGCATATCGCCCAATAAACGAATCATACTGCGCTCGTTGAATTTGACATATTCTTTGGCAATTTGCGCCTTTTCAGCATCTGTACACTGAGGCAAAAATTCCTTTATAAATTGATCTCCAGGTATGCCCGCAATATGTTCTTCTATTAGTGTACTGTGATTTACTAAAAAATTGAGATTATAAGGGGATAACATATGCTCTAATTCGAGACCATAGACTCTCGAAGCATCTGTTCGTTTTAAATAATAATAAGTGAAATTATCGTTGAGTACGTTTCGTATCTTTATTCGAAACGGTTTGGAATTCCCAAAAGTACAATAGTCTATGGCGTCAATATTCAAATATTGAATTCCCGATTCATTCCCATCAGAATGGAGTATCGTATAGATCTTTTTAAGGTTGTAATCTATATCACGACGTTCACTATCGGTATAAAAAACGCGCACCCAAAGCGTGTCATTGTCGTGTTGATCATAAACTGCTACTGATCCAGAAAAACGAAGTAAATCTTCATAGAAGATAGGCGTATTAAACCAGCGGTCATAGCGCTTTAAAAAATCCTCTAAAGCTTCTGAAATGGGATAAAAAGGTTTTTTCTTTGAAATTAATTTTTCCACCTTAGCCATAATAGCTCAAATGTACTATCTTTTCTGTAACAAAGTACTCCTTTTGTCGTCTTTAGATTAGTCAAATGCATTATGAAACAAACCCTACTTGAACTCGACGGCCTAAGCAAATATTTTGGTCGTCT
>WTIP01000145.1 GCA_011525195.1 Flavobacteriales bacterium
GTGAATGCTCTTTTCTCCGATCTATGGTATGACAAAGAAGTAAAGTTATTCATGGAAAAACAAAACTAAATATTCAAGCCCTCCCCAGCGGAGGGTTTTTCTTTTACATTGATTCTCTCTATCTTAGAGGTATTATTAACCATAAATCAATTAAAATGAGAAATCTATTTTTTATACTTTTTTTATTACCATTATTCGCATCTTCACAAACTTTATATTGGTATGATGTACTACTTGATATTCCTAATGAAAATAGAGAATCTGCTGAAATGCTTATAAATGACTACTATTCAAATATTGAAATTCCCTCTGACGTATCAATTTCACTATCAAGAATACCCTTAAAAGGAAATGATTTTAAAGGAACGCATATACTTAACATGTTTAGTTCCTCCTCTGAGTCATTAGCAAATTTTAGAAACTCTCTTACAGGAGAAAAGTGGGAGCTTTATACTTCTGGACTTAGAAATAAAATAGAAAGTGTAAGAGCTGTTGCTGGAAATGCATTAGCTTATACAAATATTGATAAAGTTGGTCCTATTGGTCAAGCATGGTTATTCAAAGTTCACGCTAAGGATAATATGAAATTTGTAAATGCATTTAATAAGCTTTTGAAAACTATGAAACCAAATGGATTTTTAGCTACGGGGCAATTTACTCATGGTACAGATGGAGGTGAAAGTATTTTTGTATACGGAACTTCTGAAAATTTAAATGAAGCATTTTCGGGCGGACCTTCGAATAATAAAGAAGCTCAAGCTTTACAAACGTTTTTTGAAGAAATACATTTTGCCGAATACTCTCAGACTTTCACAAGGGTTTTAGTAAAACAATATTAGATTACAAAAAGAACCCTCCCAAATGGAGGGTTTTTCTTTTACCCTCATTCTCCATATCTTAGAGGTATTATTAACCATAAATCAATTAAAATGAAAAAATTATTTTTACTTAATTTATCATTAGTTGCCGTTTTTATTTTTTCGGCAAATGCACAAACCAATCCTAACTGGGAATATTGGACCAGCAATAGGCTGGAAATTAAAAAGGGCATGTCCGCAGAATTTGAAAAGGCTGCATCTTTAAAAACTAAAAAATTTAATACTACTCCTGAAACTGCAATTTCTACTTATAAAGTAATGACGGGGCCTGATCAAGGTAAATATGAAAGAATTCAAGGTTATAAAGATATAAGCTGGTTCAATGGTGTTAATGGAAATGAGGGGATGAAATATTGGATGAAAAATGTGAGTGAGTTTGTAAATCAAAATGATGGAAGAATTATTTGGTGGAGAATTAAAAACTTAAGTCATAATTGGAATCCAGAATCTAAACCAACAAAATACTTTCATAGAGTTATTAGAATTGTCAAGCCAGGAAAATTAGGGGACTTTTGGCGGTTTGCAAATCGAATAACAGAAGTATACAAAAAACATAATTTTACTGGCATTCAAGCTTGTTTTAATGTTGTGTCAGGTGGCAATGAAAATATGATGGTTTTTGTTGATGCATTTAATGATTTTACAGATCAAGGGAAGTTTCCAGACACTGATAAGTCATTGAAAGAGTTGTATAATGAAATGTATAATGGATCTTATGATAGAGATTTAGAGATTTATAATGATGCTTTAGAGATGTGGGGAAGACAAAAAGAGTTATTAAGCCTTGTCCCTGAAGCTACTACTGGGATGTAAATGGTTTTATTTATGATTTGAAAACACCCTCCCAAGTGGAGGGTTTTTCAATTTAACATTCAGAAAGCAGAACCAAACAAAGAATCAAAAGGTAAGGAGCAAAAAGGAATGACAGCACCAAAGAGGAATTAAAGACCTAACTCCCTACATCGCTTTGCGATGGAATTGGTATAATTAAGCAAAGATTAAATAGATGAAAAAAGGAATGCTATTATTACGTCCCATCTTTTTTTTAATATTTTTTGCTTGTTCTTCTGAACTAATAGATGAAGAATCTACAACTCCTCGACAATATAAACTAACAATTAAAGCATCAGAGGGAGGTACAATAACTCCTGATGCTAACGGGATGTATAATGAGGGAGCAACTATAACTGTTACAGCATCTCCAAATGATGGTTATAAGTTTATGAGATGGAAAGGAACAGATAATGATAATCTGCCTTATGGATGTTGGGCATTCCCCGGCAAGTGTCGTACTGCAATAACAATGAATTCAGATAGGGATGTTAAAGCCTTTTTTGAAAAAATAAAATAAAGGTTAAAGA
>WTIP01000128.1 GCA_011525195.1 Flavobacteriales bacterium
ACGTAGGGTTTACATTCTTCGTAGGATGTATGGCGATGATGGCAGCATCAGCGTTTTTCTTTCTTTCAATGAACTCGTTCGATACAAAATGGAAAACTTCTATTTTAGTATCAGGACTTATTACGTTCATTGCAGCAGTACACTATTGGTATATGAGAGACTATTGGGCCTCTAATATGACCTCACCCACATTCTTTAGATATGTTGACTGGGTATTAACTGTACCATTAATGTGTGTTGAATTCTATTTAATCTTAAAAGCAGCAGGTGCTACAAAACAATTGATGTGGAAAATGATTTTCGCTTCTGTTGTAATGCTTGTTACAGGTTACTTTGGAGAAGCAGTTTATACTACAGGATCAGGTCCTGCAGTATGGGGGCTTGTTTCAGGTCTTGCTTATTTCTGGATTGTGTATGAAATCTGGATGGGTAGTGCTTCGAAACTTGCGGCTGCAGCAGGTGGTGCTGTTCAGTCTGCACACAAAACGCTTTGCTGGTTCGTTCTTGTAGGTTGGGCTATTTATCCTATTGGATATATGGCTGGTACTGAAGGATGGTACAGCGGAATCTTTGGTGGTCTTCCTATGGATGTTATTTATAACATTGGGGATGCGATCAACAAGATTGGATTTGGTTTAGTTGTTTACAACTTAGCGGTTCAGTCTAAATAATTTCCTTAAAGGGAAACAATTGCTATGAAAAAAAAAATCGCTCTTCGGAGCGATTTTTTTTTACATTCTATTTGGAACTTCTATCCCCAAAAGCTTACAAGCCCTTTGAATCACTTGAGCGACTTCATTACACAGACGGAGTCTAAAAGCGACACGAGCCTCATCCTTATCTCCCAATATTGAGATATTTTGGTAAAATGAATTAAATAGTTTTACTAAATCATAAATATAATTTGCTACTAATGCAGGACTGTATTGGTGTGCAGCCTGCTGAATTGTTTCTGGATATAGTAAAAGATGCTTAATGATTTCTTTTTCTTTCTCCTCTATTGTATCGATAGCTTGTGCATTTGTTATGGATTTTGAGCTTAATATCGATTGAATACGAGCAAAAGTATATTGAATAAAAGGACCTGTATTTCCAGCAAAATCTACTGAAGTTTTAGGATCAAAAAGGATGCGTTTTTTGGGATCAACTTTAAGAATAAAATATTTTAAAGCGCCCAGCCCTATGGTTTGATAAAGTTTTTTCTTTTCGTCATCAGACAAACCTTCTAGCTTTCCTAAGTCTTGCGCAAGTGAAGCCGCTGTTGCAGTCATCTCATCCATCAAATCGTCTGCATCCACTACTGTCCCTTCCCTACTTTTCATTTTGCCTTCAGGTAAATCGACCATTCCATAACTTAAGTGGTAGAGAGACTCTGCCCATGAAAAGCCCAGTTTTTTGAGGATTAAAAACAGTACCTTAAAATGGTAATCCTGCTCATTCCCTACTGTATATACCATTCCTATCATCCTAGGATTATCTTTATAGCGTTGAAGTGCGGTACCCAAATCTTGAGTAATATAAACGGCGGTACCGTCAGCACGAAGAAGTAGTTTTTCGTCTAAACCTTCCTCTGTCAAGTCTACCCAAACTGACCCGTCTTCTTTTTTATAAAAAAGAGCCTTTTGTAATCCTTCCTCTACAAGCGCTTTGCCAAGCAAGTAAGTATTACTTTCATAATAATAGGAATCAAAAGAAACGCCTAAGTCCGCATAGGTTTTATCAAAGCCTTTATAAACCCATGCATTCATTTTCTCCCAAAGGGCTACTACTTTGGGCTCACCCGCCTCCCAAGCCCTCAATAAAGCTTGTGCTTCCACAAAGAGAGGTGCCTTACTTTTGGCCTCCTCTTCTGTTATTCCTTGTGATACGAGTATTTCAACTTCTTTTTTGTACTCTTGATCAAAGCGTACATAATAATTACCGACAAGTTTATCGCCTTTAAGCCCCGAGGAATCGGGTGTTTCTCCCTTTCCAAATTTTTCCCAGGCCAGCATTGATTTGCAAATATGAATTCCTCGATCATTAATGATTTGGGTCTTTTGTGTTTTTTTTCCACTTGCCTCAAGAATTTGAGCAATCGAGTAACCTAAAAGATTATTTCTTATATGACCTAAATGAAGTGGCTTATTGGTATTAGGGGAAGAATATTCCACCAAATAAACAGAACCAGAATCTGACGTTAGATGGCCGTAATTAGGCGTATTCGCTATTGCCTCTAAGGCGTCAATATAGTAAGTGTCTAAAATAGTTAAATTCAGAAAGCCCTTAACAACATTAAAATCACTAATCCAGTTTAACTCCTCTTTTAAATAAGCACCTAGCTGTGCTGCTAATTCCTCTGGCTTTGCTTTAATCTCTCGCAATAGAGAAAACACCACCAAGGTAAGGTCGCCTTTAAATTCTTTTCTAGTCGCTTGAAATTCAAATTGTGTCAGTTCGACCTGATGGGCTTCTTTAAAATATAAAGCGAGTTTTTGTGAAATTTGTTCTGCCAGTGATTGCATAAGAAAATTTGGGCAAAGATAATTATTGTATTCTAATTCTGCAGTGGATCGGCTATGCATAAAGCAGTTATTTGATTCCTACAGATACTGTACCTTTGTATTTAATGTTGGTAAATATTTCCTATAACGATCCTGAACTTAAATTGCGTATAGAAAGCGCCGTTGGTAAGCCTTTTTCGATTAAGAAAAGATGGGACCTCGGAGGAATCGGTTCTCCAAAACTCTTTATTAGCAGTTGCTCAATAGATATTCATAATTTATTAATCCTCGATCAAAATATTAACCAGTGCAATATCGAACTGCGCCCTCAGGGTATTATTATTCGCTTTAGAAGCCTTCTAGAAACCTATGGGTTAGTGATACCCTACTATAAATTAAAAGTCTATAAGGGAAAAGCAGAGGAATATTCTTTGTATAAAGACCACTCTTTTATCAAGGTTAAAGCAAATAGTAAGGTCATTCACGATTTTTTTAAAAAAATTCGAGCACAGAAAGCTTTAAATACGCCTTCTTCGCTGGATGAACTTTAAAAAATACTAGAATGTTCGAGCAGTAGGGCCTGTATAGATTTGTCTAGGACGTCCAATGGGCTCATTTTTTTTGCGCATTTCTAACCATTGAGCAATCCAACCAGGTAAACGACCTAAAGCAAACATGACTGTAAACATTTCTGTAGGTATTCCTAAAGCTCGATAAATAATACCCGAGTAAAAGTCTACATTAGGATATAATTTTCTTTTTATAAAATAAGGGTCGTTTAAGGCTTCCTGCTCTAGACTTTTAGCAATCTCTAAAACGGGGTCATTGATCCCCAATTCTTGAAGCACCTCATCTGCTGCTTTTTTGATAATGCGCGCTCTGGGATCAAAATTTTTATAAACTCGGTGTCCAAAGCCCATCAATCTAAAGGGATCTTCTTTGTCCTTTGCTTTGGCCATAAACTTTTTAGTATCTCCCCCATCTGCTTGTATGGCTTCTAGCATTTCGATAACTGCTTGATTGGCTCCTCCATGAAGGGGACCCCAAAGGGCAGAAATACCTGAAGAGACAGAAGCAAAAAGTCCGGCATGTGACGATCCTACAATACGCACTGTTGAGGTAGAACAATTTTGTTCGTGGTCAGCATGCAAGATCAATAGCTTATTAAGCGCATTTACAAGAACAGGACTGGGTTCATATTCTTGATGGGGCATCTTAAACATCATATGGGCGATATTTTCTACATAAGAGAACGAAATATTCGCATAATTTAGAGGTAAGCCCTTTACTTTTCTATGCGTCCACGAGGCTAATATGGGAAATTTTGCCATAAGCATAATAATGGCTTCTCTCATCTCCGCATCAGATTCAATATCAACAGAGTTAGGGTTAAAAGCTATTAGTGCAGAAGTTAAAGAAGATAAAACACCCATGGGATGGGCTGCCTTGGGGAAGCTTTTTAAAATTGTTTTTAAATCTTCGTCTACTAAAGAATCTTTTCGAATTTCTTCTGAAAATAGATTTAATTCTTTTGGCGTGGGCAATTCTCCAAAAATTAATAAAAAAGCAACTTCTATAAAACTTGCTTTTTCACATAAGTCTTCAATAGAGTACCCCCTATAGCGGAGGATTCCTTCTTCACCATCAAGAAAAGTAATTTCACTTTCACAAGAACCCGTATTTTTATATCCAGGATCATAGGTAATTAAACCTGTTTGTGCTCTCAAACTTTTTATATCTATCCCTTTTTCTTTTTCAGTACCTTCTATCAGGGGAAATTCAAAGGTCTGGTCTTTATAGCTAAGTTTTACTGAATCACTCATCTTATTGACTTTTTATATTAATGCTCTAATTATCATCTCTCTATTCGGGCATTTACCGAAAGTGAGCCGCTTTTTATTTAAAAGCGCTTTTCCCTGGAAAATAAGCTTGGTCTTCCAAGGCCTCTTCAATGCGAAGTAATTGATTGTATTTTGCCATTCGATCACTTCTCGATGCAGAACCTGTCTTGATTTGTCCTGTATTTAGGGCAACTGCTAGATCTGCTATTGTATTGTCTTCAGTTTCTCCAGAGCGGTGGGACATTACTGAGGTATAGCCCGCACGATGCGCCATTTCTACAGCCGCAATGGTTTCTGAAAGTGTTCCAATTTGATTTACTTTAATCAATATTGAATTGGCAATGCCTTGATTTATTCCCTTACTCAATCGCTCTACATTGGTTACAAAAAGATCGTCGCCCACAAGTTGAACACGATGTCCTGCTTTTTCTGTTAATAATTTCCATCCTTCCCAATCATTTTCATCCATACCATCTTCTATGGAAATTATGGGATATTTTTCACTTAATTCTGCCAAGTAAGTAGCTTGCTCTTCTGAAGTTCTTTTTACGCCTTTTGCCCTTTCAAAAAGTGTATAGTCATAGACTCCATTTTCATAAAACTCAGCTGAAGCACAGTCTAGGGCTATCATTACTTCCTCTCCAGATTTGTATCCGGCATTTCCTATGGCTTGAATAATCGTTTCCAATGCGTCTTCTGTACCTTCCAATGTAGGAGCAAAACCTCCTTCATCACCCACGGCAGTACTTAGATTTCTATCGTGAAGTACTTTTTTCAAATGGTGGAAAATCTCAGAACCCATTTGCATGGCATGGGTAAAGGAAGTCGCTCCAACGGGCATAATCATAAACTCTTGGAAGGCTATAGGGGCATCAGAGTGAGAGCCTCCATTGATGATATTCATCATGGGAACAGGAAGTGTTTTTGCACTTACACCTCCAATATAGCGATAAAGGGGCAAGCCTAATTCATTAGCAGCCGCTTTGGCTACAGCTAGCGAGACTCCTAAAATGGCATTTGCTCCTAATTTAGACTTGTTGGAGGTACCGTCAAGGTCGATCATCAATTGATCGATTTGCTCTTGTTCAAAAACAGAAGTACCTGTTATTTCCTGTGCTATGGTAGTATTGACATTAGTAACTGCCTGATTTACTGCTTTACCCATATAGGAAGAACCTCCATCTCTAAGCTCAACCGCTTCATGTTCTCCTGTTGATGCTCCCGAGGGTACAGCAGCACGACCCAAAATACCATTTTCAGTGATTACATCAACTTCAACAGTAGGGTTTCCTCTTGAATCAAAAATCTGTCTCGCGTGAACGCTTAAAATTATACTCATGTCAGTTTAAATTTAATTTAGTTTCTATTTGGTTGTTTTTTAGTTTTCTATTAATGCTTTGAATTGATCGAACAAATAAATTGAGTCATTCGTCCCTGGACCTGCTTCTGGGTGGTACTGCACAGAAAAACATTTTTTGTTTTTTAACTGCATGCCCGCCAGTGTTTGGTCATTGAGGTGAATGTGTGTAATCTCAACTTCTGGATGGCTTTTGGCAGCTTCCATTTCTACCGCAAACCCGTGATTTTGAGAAGTAATCTCACCCCTGCCTGTCAAAATATTTTTTACGGGATGGTTTATCCCTCGATGTCCATTGAACATTTTAAAAGTTGGAATATCAAGTGCTAAGGCTATAATTTGATGACCCAGACAAATCCCAAAAACAGGCTTATCGGATTCTATCATTTGTTTGGCTACTTTTTGAGCAGATAACAGCGGCTGGGGATCCCCAGGTCCATTAGAAATAAAATAGCCGTCAGGATTCCAGGCGGCCATAGTCTCAAAAGAAGTATCATAAGGAAAAACTTTTATAAACAGGTCTCTGCTGGCCATGTGTTTTAAAATATTCCTTTTGATGCCCAGGTCTAATGCCGCGATTTTATAGGTTGCCTCAGGATCTCCGAAAGTATAAGCCTCTTTGGTAGAGACTTGGGAAGCCAGTTCTAGGCCTTCCATACTGGGGGTATTTTGTAATTCTTTAATGAGGGCCTCTTCGCGTTCAATCTCTGTTGATATGACAGCATTCATTGCACCATGCTCACGAATATAGTTGACCAGTGCGCGCGTATCAACATCAGAAATTGTAACGAGATTTTGCTTTTGTAAAAAATCAAACAGAGAGGTCTCCCCTGCAGGCCTAGAATAAGAAAAACTAAATTCTTTCACAATAAGACCCGCTATAGATATTTGACTGCTTTGAGATTCTTCCTCTAGGATACCATAATTCCCAATATGCGTATTGGTTGTGACCATTATTTGGCCGTGATAGGAAGGGTCTGTAAATATTTCTTGATAGCCCGTCATTCCAGTATTGAAGCAGATTTCTCCAAATGCTGATCCTTCTATACCTATTGATTTTCCGTAAAATTTCGTGCCGTCTGCAAGGAGTACAAACGCTTTTTTTCGTGTCTGATACTTCATAAAAATTAATTACAAAATAAACCAAAAAAAAGGATAAACTAAAACGTTTATCCTTTTAAATTATTGGGAAGTAAAGCGTTTGTATAAACTAGGCATCGTCGCTCTCGTCTTTGGCTTTATCTTCCTTTTTTGCTGCCGCCTTTTTTTCCTCTGGTGCAGCTACTTTTTCTTCTTGAACAGGTGTTTCAGCCTCCTCAGTAGCAGCTACTTCTTGAGTCTCTTCAGTAGTGACTGTAGGTGCTTCAGATTTTGATTTAGATCCTCTTCTTCTCGACTTTTTCTTTTGTTTTTCTTCTTTGGTATAAACCTCATTAAAGTCAACAAATTCGATCAAAGCCATTTCGGCGTTGTCACCCATTCGATTACCCAATTTAATAATGCGCGTATAGCCCCCTGGACGATCGGCGATTTTGACAGCTACAGTTCTAAATAATTCAGTCACCGCATTTTTATCTCTTAAGGAAGAGAATGCTAAACGTCTATTGTGTGTAGAGTCTGTTTTTGATTTGGTAACGATCGGCTCAATAAATTGCTTTAAAGCTTTGGCCTTAGTCACTGTCGTATTAATTCTTTTATGCGCAATCAAAGAACAAGCCATATTGGCTAACATTGATTTTCTGTGGGCTGTTTTTCTACCCAAGTGCATTACTTTTTTTCCGTGTCTCATTTTACTAAATTAAACTGTGGATTAATCTTTATCTAATTTGTATTTGGCTAGGTCCATCCCAAATGAAAGCCCTTTTAATACAACAAGCTCCTCTAACTCCGTAAGTGACTTTTTACCAAAGTTTCTGAATTTCATTAAGTCGTTTTTATTGAAAGAAACCAAGTCTCCTAAAGTATCAACTTCAGCAGCTTTCAAACAATTTAATGCACGTACAGAAAGATCCATATCTACTAATTTCGTCTTTAATAACTGACGCATATGGAGTGATTCTTCATCATATGTTTCTGACTGCGCAATCTCATCAGCTTCAAGCGTAATACGCTCATCAGAGAAGAGTAGAAAATGATGAATTAATGTCTTGGCTGCTTCAGTAAGCGCGTCTTTGGGATGAATTGATCCGTCTGTAATGATTTCGAAAATTAATTTTTCGTAATCCGTTTTTTGTTCTACCCTGTAGTTTTCAATGCTGTATTTAACATTCTTTACAGGCGTAAAAATCGAATCAATTGCGATAACTCCAATACCTGCATTTGCTTTCTTATTTTCTTCAGCAGGAACATAACCACGCCCTTTTTCAATGGTAATTTCCATATTCATTTTAACCTCTTTACTAAGGTTACAGATTACTAGATCAGGGTTGAGCACTTGAAATCCAGAAATAAATTTCTGAAAATCAGCCGCTTTTAACTGTTCTTGTCCTCCTATTGTGATCGTAACTTTTTCATCTTCGATTTCATCGATTTGACGCTTAAAGCGGATCTGCTTAAGGTTTAGAATAATTTCCGTTACGTCCTCTACAATTCCAGGGATTGTTGAAAACTCATGTTCTACTTTTTCTAGCTTAACAGAAGTAATTGCAAAGCCTTCTAAAGAAGAGAGTAATACACGTCTGAGTGCATTCCCTACAGTGAGTCCGTACCCAGGTTCTAAAGGTCTAAATTCAAATTTACCTTCGAACTCAGAGGAGTCGATCATGATTACCTTATCCGGTTTTTGAAAATTCAATATTGCCATAATTTGCTTCCGTTTGCTTATTTAGAGTATAATTCTACGATGAGTTGTTCTTTGATGTT
>WTIP01000097.1 GCA_011525195.1 Flavobacteriales bacterium
CCCGGTATCGGAGCGCCCGATTTAATGGTCCCCGAAAAAAACTGGGCGCATTATCTGGACAGCTTATTCCTTCCGGGTAGGCTCTGGCGAGACAGCTGGGATCCAGAAGGCTTTTTAAGTACCTTCCCCGCAATAGTCAGTGGGATCATCGGTATGTGGACGGGATACCTTCTCTTACAAAAAGAAGACTTAAAGACACGCTTAAATCAGTTGTTTTTCTTTGGTTTTATCCTCCTGCTTTTGGGAGATTTACTTCAATGGTTTATGCCCTTTAATAAAAACTTATGGAGTACCTCTTTTACTCTATTTATGGGGGGGGTGAGTGCACTTTCTCTAGCGAGCTGTGCTTATTTTTTTGATCTCAAACAGAGTAAATTTCAATTTAAATTTGCCCATGCTTTTGGTGTTAATTCGATTACTGCCTATTCGCTTTCAAGTCTTTTTACGGTCGTTTTTTACAGTTCAAAATGGTGGGGCTTTTCCCTTAGTGGACAGTTTATGTCCCTATGGGGGGAAATAGGCCTACCTTTAAAACTAGGCTCATTGCTTTACGCTGTACTCTATGTTTTTATTATTTGGATTCCGATACAATATCTTTTCAAAAAGAAAATTTATATCAAACTGTAAAAAAAATCGGTCCCATTAGGGGACCGATCAAACAAAAACAAATAATTGATTCGATTATCGGATTTTAATCAGCTTTTTGGGCTGAGGTTGTGCCTCTTTGTACTTAGGTAAAAGTACTTGAAGGACACCCTCCTTATAATGTGCATCAATCTTTGTGGGGTCAACACTGTCGGGTAGGGTAAAGCTGCGTCTAAAACTGTTATAGCTAAACTCACGACGTGTAAATTTTCCTTTTTCATTAAGTTGTTCTTCTTCCTGTGAAGCGGAGATAGATAAAATTCCGTCTTCTACTTCAACTTCGAACTTGTCTTTATGTAAGCCTGGAACGGCCAACTCAATTTCAAATTGGTTATCTAGTTCTTTAATATTCACAGCCGGCATCGTAGAAGAATAACTCGGTGGTTTTAAATTCCAATCCGCATTGATAAAATCATCAATTAAAGAGGGGAAGAACGGGGTTTGTTTTCTAATTAAATTCATAATTCAAATATTTTAAGGTTTAACAATTTTTATTGTTGTACCCTAAAACAAAAAAAGGACCAAAGGATAATTTTGACAAAATGTCATTTTATTAAAGAAAATGGATGACAAAGTGTCATTTATCCAATTGCTTCCTGTACTTTATCTGCTGCTTCTTGAAAAGCGGTAGCAGAGCGTACATTCAAACCTGAACTGTCTATAAGCTCTTTGGCTAAGTCTGCATTGGTGCCTTGTAAACGAACTATAATGGGGACTTTTATAGCGTCACCCATATTTTTATAGGCATCTACGATACCTTGAGCAACCCGATCACAACGAACGATACCGCCGAAAATATTTACCAAAATTGCTTTTACTTTTGGATCCTGTAAAATCAATCTAAAGGCTGTTTCTACACGAGCGGCATCGGCAGTACCTCCTACATCGAGGAAATTGGCTGGATCCCCACCTGCCTGTTTGATCAAATCCATAGTTGCCATGGCTAATCCAGCTCCATTAACCATACAGCCCACATTACCGTCTAGATCTACATAATTCAGTCCTACCTCTCGCGCTTCAACCTCTACGGGGTTTTCTTCACTTAGATCGCGAAGGGCTGCCAAATCTTTATGACGGAATAAGCCATTATCATCTAAGGTTACTTTGGCGTCTACGGCTATAATTTTATCATCTGAGGTTTTAAGCAATGGATTAATTTCAAAAAGAGAGGCATCTGAACCGATATAGGCTTTATAAAGTGAAGAAACGAATTTTGTCATCTCTTTAAAAGCATTGCCTGAGAGCCCAAGGTTAAATGCGATTTTTCGCGCTTGGAAAGGCAGTAAGCCTAAAGCTGGGTCTACTTCTTCTGTAAATATGAGATGTGGGGTCGCTTCGGCGACGGCCTCAATATCCATTCCTCCTTCTGTAGAATACATAATCATATTTTTCCCTGTGGCGCGGTTGAGTAATACCGACATATAAAATTCACTGGGTTCAGAATCCCCAGGATAGTAAACGTCCTCCGCGATAAGTACTTGATTCACTTTTTTCCCTTCAGGTGGAGTTTGAGGCGTTATAAGTTGCATCCCTATAATCTCACCTGCAATGGTTTGCAATTCCTCCAAATTTTTAGCGAGCTTAACCCCACCGCCTTTACCGCGTCCCCCCGCATGTATTTGTGCTTTGACAACATGCCAGCCGGTACCGGTTGTTTCCGTTAATTCTTTTGCTGCACGGACTGCTTCTTCAGCTGTTTTAGCTACAATCCCGCGCTGTATCGCTACACCAAAACTGGCAAGCATTTCTTTTCCTTGGTATTCGTGTAAATTCATAAAGCATTCTAAAATCCGGAGCAAAAATAGCTAATCCGAAGCAGAAATGGAACTGCCTCAGACAAAACTTTTGTTATAAATAAAACATTTCGTTGTAATTATTTGTTGTTTCCTTCTTTTTTTTTGCGCAACAGGCTGATGATGCCTACTTTTGACCTCTATTTAAAATGATATGAACTATTCCAATTTAGAATCTATAGCCAAACAAGCCGAGGGGCCTGTTTATGTTTATGATGCTTCCAAAATAGAAGACCAATACCGACGCCTGAAAAAGGCTTTTTCTGGGATTGAAAAATTAAAAATTAATTACGCCTGCAAAGCGCTTTCCAATATTTCGGTATTGAAATTTATGCACAATATGGGTTCAGGGCTGGATACGGTCTCATTGCAAGAAGTATTATTGGGTTTGGAGGCTGGCTTTAAGCCTCAGGACATTATTTTTACGCCCAATGGTGTTTCACTTGAAGAAATTGAAGTCGTTGCCGAAAAGGGGGTACAGATAAATATTGACAATCTCTCTATTTTAGAGCAATTTGGCGCCAAACATCCCCATATTCCTGTATGCATAAGGATTAATCCGCATGTCATGGCAGGAGGAAATTCGAATATTTCTGTAGGACATATCGACTCCAAATTTGGAATTTCTATTCATCAAATTCCCCATGTCTTGCGTATCGTAGAAAATACCAAAATGCATATTAATGGAGTACATATGCATACGGGGAGTGATATCTTGGATATTGAAGTCTTTTTACATGCTTCTGAAATTCTTTTTAATACAGCATTACAATTTAAAGACCTGTCGTTTATTGATTTTGGAAGTGGCTTTAAAGTGCCCTATCGAGAAGGAGATATAGAGACTAATATAGAAGAATTAGGAGAGAAGCTTACAGCTCGCTTTATAGCCTTTTGCAAAACCTATGGCAAGACATTGGAACTCGCCTTTGAGCCAGGGAAGTTTTTAGTGAGTGAAGCAGGTTATTTTTTAACAAAAGTAAATGCTGTAAAGCAGACCACCTCTACGGTTTTCGCACAGGTGGATTCTGGATTCAACCACTTGATCCGCCCCATGCTCTATAATTCGTATCACGAAATAGTAAATCTTTCCAATCCGGAGGGCAAAGAACGTTTTTATACCATAGTGGGGTATATATGCGAAACCGACACCTTTGGGAGTAACCGAAAAATAGCGGAAATTTCAGAAGGAGATATTATCGCTTTTAAAAATGCGGGGGCTTACTGTATGACGATGGCGAGTAATTATAATTCAAGATACCGCCCTGCCGAAATTCTCTGGCACCAAGGCCAGGCGCATTTAATTCGAAAACAAGAAACATTCGAAGATTTATTGAACAATCAGATTTTAATCGAGTTTAATGATCGGGTGGAGGTTTAATTAAAGGGCTTTAGACTTTGAAGTGTCTGTTTGTATTCTTCTACAAAAGAAGCAACCACCTCCCCAGCAGGTTTAAGGGCCTCTATCTGTGCGGCGACCTGCCCGATTTCTAATTCTCCCTCGACTAAATCGCCTTCAAACATTCCTTTTTTGGCGCGGCCTCGACCTAGGGCTTTTTGAAGTGCTTCTGGGCTTGCTCCCTGGGCGTAAAGACGTTGTAGCTCCTCATAAAATGGGTTTTTTAGCAAGCGTACGGGTGTGAGTTCTTTTAGGGTCAATTCCGTGCTTCCTTGTTGTGCTTTCAAAACTTCCTCCTTAAAATTAGGATGAGAGGAGGCCTCAGGTGTGGCTACAAAACGCGAACCGACTTGCACCCCATCGGCGCCCAATGCCATCGCAGCGAGCATGGCTTCACCCGTAGCGATACCCCCTGCTGCAATAAGAGGAATCGAAATTGCTTTTTTCACCAAGGGCGTCAAAACCATAGTTGTGGTTTCTTCTCTTCCATTATGTCCCCCCGCCTCAAAGCCTTCGCCAACAACAGCATCTACACCACAGGCTTCTGCCTTTAGAGCAAATTTTACTGAACTCACTACATGCACCACTATACAGCCTTGTGCTTTTAAATGAGCCGTCCAAAGACTAGGATTGCCTGCAGCGGTAAAAACTATGGGGACTTTTTCTTCTGTAATGACTGCCATGAGCTGGTCAATATCAGGATAAAGCAAGGGCACATTGACACCAAAAGGCTGGGTTGTTGCTTTTCTACATTTTTGGATGTGTTCGCGTAAAACCTCCGGATACATTGATCCTGCTCCCAACAGACCCAAGCCTCCCGCATTACTCACTGCTGAAGCCAATCGCCACCCACTGGCCCATACCATACCCGCTTGAATAATCGGATAACGTATTCCCAATAATTGGGTGATGCGATTCTCCATTTAGAGAAATCGATCTACTTTCTTATAAGCTTCTATTACAGCCAACTCACCTGCTTTATCAGGTCTACTATTGCCGTGTTCCATTCCTAAAATCCCCTCAAATCCTCTTGAATGAATATATTTAAAGACATTGGTATAGTTAATTTCGCCTGTAGTGGGTTCTTTGCGTCCTGGATTATCCCCTATTTGAAAATACCCGATTTCATCCCAGCATTTTTCAATATTAGGAATCAGATTTCCTTCTTGAATTTGTTGGTGGTAGATATCAAAAAGGATCTTACAGGAGGGCGAATTGACGGCCTTACAAATTTCATAAGCCTGAGGACTTTCAGCCAAAAACAAACCCGGGTGGTTTCTAAAATTTAAGGGCTCCAAAACCATAACCAAACCGTGTGGCTCTAGCAAGGCAGCCGCTTGTTTTAAACTTTCAATAACATGTGCTGTTTGATAAGCCATATTTTGACGCAAATCCACATGCCCTGGCACTACAGTCATCCATTTGGCATTGACCCGTTTGGCTACTGGTATTGCCTTTTTGATATAGTCTAAAAACTCCTCACGAAGGGTTTGATCACCACTGGCTAAATTGGGTTTTTGCCAATATATTTCATGGGCCACAAATACACCCATTTGCAAACCTCTTTTTGCCATGGTTGCCGCCATTTTTTCTTGTAGTTCCACGGGGCGATTACGCATATCGTTGTCTTCAAAGGCAATAAATCCTTGATCAGCCATAAAATTAAGCTGATCTATAGGATCATTTCCTGCATGATGGCGAAACATACCCAGATGGGGTGCATAGTTTAAATTAAAACGATAGGGCGCATTAGCTGTATTAGCCTTAAGAGAAGTAGGTGTAGTAAGTATACCCAGTCCACTCATCCCTGCTAGTTGTGTAAAATTTCTTCGGTTCATTTTAAATCATTTTAGTTTTTCCAGGTGTAGGTATGGGGTAGTTCCCGTCTGAATCTGGAAGCGAGGGAGGTGTGGTATCCCAGCTAACCTCTGCCGGCATCAAATGCAATTCGGAATTAAGCGCTTCCTCAAATGTTATCTTCTTTCCAGTATAGGTTGCCATTCTTCCCAAAATGGCTGTTAGCGTACTTTTGGCTCCGTTTTCAGCATCTGCGATTACGCCGCCCTCGCGTATGGAAGCAAATAAGCGGTCGTGCTCTACTTGATAGGGATTGGGATCTTCTCCCCACTTATTGGGATATTTATAGGATACTGAACCGTCGAGCTGAGTGACCTCTCCTTTTCCAAGTACAACACTACCCGCTGTACCTTGAAATACTTCATCTACCCTACTCATTGTGCCTGGGATGTGACGGCACTGACTTGCAATCACAGCACCACTGGCATAAGTAAACTCTACAAAGTGATGGTCGAAAATTTCTCCATGGTCTTTTCCTTTGCGTACTTGTCGCCCGCCCATTCCTTGGGCAGAAACTGGGTAGTCCCCTATAAACCAGTTGGCGATATCAATATTGTGAATATGCTGCTCTAAGATATGGTCACCACACAACCAATTAAAATAATACCAATTGCGCATTTGATACTCCAATTCGGATTGGCCGGGCTGGCGTTTTTTAACCCATACACCTGCATCGTTCCAATACACCTGGCCACTTCGAATCTGGCCAATGGCACCCGCGTCTATTCGCTGCTTTAAATCAATATACTTCGCTTGGTAATGGCGTTGCAAACCGACAACCACATTAAGTTTTTTTGCTTTGGCAATTTTAGCCGTTTCTAGCACTTTGCGGATTCCAACAGGGTCTGTTGCAACTGGTTTTTCCATAAAAACATGCTTGTCATTGGCAACGGCATATTCAAAATGATAGGGTCTAAAGCCAGGAGGAGTTGTCAGGATGACAACATCCGCCATATCAATGGCTTTTTTATAGGCATCAAAGCCGATAAAACGGTTTTTTTCTTTGACATCTATCTTTTTCTCTCCGTCAAAATGCTCTTGAATGGCTTTTAAACTGCGTTCAATTCGGTCCCCAAAAGCATCTGCCATGGCTACAAGCTCAACATTTTCATCAGCCGTTAAGGCTTGAACAGCAGCTCCAGAGCCGCGGCCACCACAGCCTACTAAAGCGAGTTTTAATTTTTTATTTCCATGGACCTGTGCCATTTGTTCCACCCCACTGGGTACTGTGAGTAAAGCCCCTGTAGCGAGGGCTGTCTTTCGTACAAAAGTACGTCTTGATTCATTTTGTTGCATTGTCATAGTTTTTAGTTTATTGTATTGATTCGTATTTCCAATATTTTTTCTGTGCTTCCTCAGAAGGTGTAACTAAGGGTCGAACCACTCTAAATCCGACAAAAGGGGCATCGGTATGCCACCATTTACTTTTGGGAATCTGAGGGTCTCTTTTTTTCCATTGCTTAGAAGAAGGTCTTCTTGCCGCAGATCGGAGTCGGTTGGGTGCGTCCATCCACGATCCGCCTCGTACCGTTTTGGGGTAAACCTTATCGCCAGATGATAAAGGATTTTCTACACTGCCTGTGCGTTGTCTATAGGCTGTAGGCAAATACTGATCTAAAGTCCATTCTGCTACATTGCCGTGCATGTCATATAAGCCCCAGGGGTTGGGTCGTTTGGTTCCTACTTTTTGGTATTTTTCATTGCTGTTTTCGGCATACCAAGCATAATCACCCAACTGGGCGGTGTCTTCCCCAAAACTATAAGCCGTTTGACTCCCTGCACGACAGGCATATTCCCATTCAGCTTCTGTGGGTAAACGATAAAAGTGACCCGTCATAGCAGACAGCCATTCACAAAATTTTACTGCGGCCAACTGTGTCATACAAATAGCTGGATAACCATCGATACCCATTCCAAAACTCATTTCTACATAGGGCGTAGTAGCCCCAGAAACACCATCTACATCAATTTGAACTTCGGAATTTGGTGTTTTATTGACTTGATTTTGATCGAGTTCACGTGTGACAAATAAATTGTATAAGTCCCAGGTAATTTCATACTGCCCCATCCAAAAGCCATCGACAGTGACTTGATGCTGTGGCCCTTCATCACCAAAATGACCAGGTTCTGATGTGGGACTGCCCATTGTAAAACTTCCTCCAGAAATAAATTGCATAGGGATTTCATAGCTCGTTTGTGAGAGTTTTTCGATATAAGAATCTTGCGCCCAAAGAACACTAAAGGGCACTGCCCCAACAAACAAGAAAATCGCTAATTTAAATTTTGGATTCAAACTATGAACGCTAAGTTTTACTAAAAAACGAGTATTAATGTTGTACCCTAATATTAATAAAATTAGTCGATCTAAGAAAATGAATAAAGACATCTTTATCGAGCTTGGACTATAAGACCATCATTTTTATATAGAAAAGTCCTTTTTTCACTTTTTACTTAATGAATAATTCATTTATGTCTTTGATATAGTTTTTACTAATTACATAGTAGCTACCTGAAGAAAGAAAAAGTATGTTTTTTTCAATTTTTGATATTCTATCTAAATTGATGGCTACCGATTTACTTATCCTAATAAACTTGGATGCAGGTAATTGATTTAAAAAAGTCTTCAGGTTTTTTCT
>WTIP01000147.1 GCA_011525195.1 Flavobacteriales bacterium
TTTTGCTTGATCAATTATTTTTTCACCCACAGCTGTTAATGTGATGGGTTTGGATTTGCGATTAAATAATTCAATATTTAATTCCTCCTCCAGTTTTTGAACCTGCATACTTAGTGTCGGCTGCGTTACGTAACATCGCTCTGCTGCTTGTGTGAAGTTACCTTCTTCCGCCACGGCCAGCGTATACTTTAATTGAGTTAATGTCATAACTTATTATTTTTTTAAAATTAATAAGAAAAAACTATTAAACTTGATTTATTTGATAAAAAATACGCTTTTCACTCTTTTTTAATAAGTGAATCTATTCTATTATAGAGATTTCAATATGAATATTTGATAGAGGTGCCTCTCGTTTATCCACTTTTTGTTGATTGATCTGATCCACGACCTCCATTCCTTTAATGACTTTGCCAAAGGCGGTATAGGAACCGTCAAGATGGTAAGCCCCAGGGTTTTGTTGCACTATAAAAAATTCATAGGGTGAAGCAAGCTTATGGGGGTTTTCAATTTCACTACTTGGCATTGAAACAACCCCTCTATGGTGTTTATGACCTTTTCGAGTATCAGGGGGCAATAGGTATTTCCCAATTTTTCTTCTTTTTTCCGAGGTGAGGGCACGGTCTGAATTCCCCCCTTGGATGATAAAGCCAGGCACTACTCTGTGGAAAGTACTTCCATTAAAATATCCTTTTCTTGTCAGGTAAATAAAATTTGCCCTGTGATAGGGTGTGTCTTTATAAAGCTCTATCTCAATCTCCCCAAATCGCGTAGTGATTCGAACTTTGTTTTCAGGGTTTTCTTTTTCGTAATTAAAGAAAAAAGGAATCGCATTCTGATCATCTAATAAAATTTCTTTTTTTTCCTTTTCTTGAGTCGCTTCATTTTTCTTTTTTTCAATAGGTTTTTTTATTTGTTGTTGTACTGTGGCTGCTGTTTTCGTGGAGTTATTTTTTTTAGGCCCATTACATTGATTAAAAATTAAAAGCGCGATTAAAGGGATATAAACTAACTTAGCAAGAGACATGAGGTATGATTTTTTTTTGAGTTATTTCTCAAATTTAGTAGATTCTAAACTTTCAGGAAAATCAAAGGATTCTGATTTTGAATACTTTAGACAAAAACAACTCCTTTTAAGAAAACCTAAAAGCAGTTCGCCTCCAAAAGAAGCGGGTGTTACACTTTTGTGTTACCCGAAAGCAGGACTCATGCATCTAGCCTTAATGAAACGTCCAACCTACAGTGGGGTACACTCTGGACAGATAAGTTTACCTGGAGGAAAGAAAGAAGATACAGATCTCAACTTATGGCAGACCGCTCAAAGAGAATGTAATGAAGAGCTGGGGACTCAACTTCAAGCAGGGAAGCCCCTTTTGCGATTAAATAGTATTTATATACCCCCCAGCCATTTTTTAGTTTCTCCTTATGTAACCCATCATCCTGAACGTCCCAATTTTAAACCTAATTCTAGAGAAGTAGACCAATTAATAGAACTCCCCTTAAATGAATTAGTCAATTTTAATATCAAAGAGCGCGTATTGACTGAGGGAGCTATAGCAGGAAAACGGGTACCGAGCTTTCAATATAAAGAGCATATTATCTGGGGGGCTACGGCATTAATATTATATGAATTTAAGACTTTTTTAAGGCAACAGCTTTAAAGAATAGTCTATATTTGGCAACCGAACATAGTAATTTTATGTTTAAGAAAAACCCCTTTGGTCACTACCTTATTTTAAAGAAGTGGCTTATCCGCTATATGGGATTTATGACCCATCGCAGATACCGTGGATTTAATCAGCTTCAGATTGAAGGCTCTGAACTCATTAAATCACTGCCTGATAAAAACGTGCTTTTTATCTCCAATCATCAGACTTATTTTGCAGATGTTGTCGCAATGTTCCATGTCTTTAATGCAAGTTTAAGTGGGCGTATAGACAGCATCAAAAATGTGGGTTACCTCTGGAGTCCAAAACTGAATATGTATTATGTCGCTGCAAAAGAAACGATGCGTTCCGGTTTACTTCCACGGATCATGGCTTATGCAGGCTCGGTTTCTATAGAAAGGACTTGGAGAGAGAATGGTCAAGCAGTCAATCGTCAAGTTAAAATGAGCGATATCACCAATATAGGTATTGCCCTAGAAGATGGCTGGGTAATAACATTTCCCCAAGGAACAACAAAACCCTTTAAACCCGTAAGAAAAGGGACCGCTCATATCATTAAAAAATACAAACCTATTGTCATCCCTATTGTAATTGATGGTTTTAGACGCTCTTTTGATAAAAAGGGATTATTGATAAAGAAAAAAGGCATTTTACAATCTATGATTATCAAACCCCCCTTGGAGATCGATTATGAAAAAGATACTGTAGATGAGATCCTTGAACAAATTCAATATGCGATAGAGCAACACCTTTCTTTTTTAAAAGTACTTTCTAAAGAAGAACTCGAGGCCCAAGAAAAAATGAATCAGTTAAGACGTTGGGAGATACCCGATCAATAAATAATTCCTGCACAACTCACCCTAACTCCAGCGGCACCAGAGGGTTGTGAAACGAGATCATCTTCACCTTGGTGAACAATAACAGCCTTGCCCATAATATTTTTAACGGGATCCTCACAGCCTATACACCATAGGTCTGTAGTAAAGGTTACTGTTCCCTCTCCTGAGTTAACTTCGAAATTTCCTATATCGCCTCTGTGAAAACCAGTATCGGAACCCCAGGCTCCGTGATTTTCAAATGTTGGATTCCAATGCCCCCCCGTAGATTTCCCATCTTCAGAAGCACAGTCTGCTTTTTCGTGAATATGTATGGCATGGGTTCCATCAGAGAGTCCAGTGAGGGTTGCTTCAAAAGTCACACTGCCTTTCTCTTCAGTCATTGTAACGATCCCTTCTGCTGTACTTCCACTTTTTGGAGCCAGTTTAAATTGGATTTTTTTAACCATTTGGCGCTCAACCTCAGGAGTTGATGATTTGCTTTCAGCAGCTTGAGTAATTTGATTCACCTGATTCATCACCTCTTCGCGTGATCCTTTGATGACCTGAATTTCTTCTGAAACTTCTCCATTTACAGTCTGCTTTGTTGTGATGGTTGCTGTTGTTAGAGAATCATTTTGCTCTACTTTGACCTCTACTGTTTTATTGATTTCTTTCTTTTTGTCGGAATTATTTTGACAATTTGTGAGTAGGGCTAAAAGGAGCAAGGGTAGTACTAGTCTTTTCATTTTAATTTTTTTATTTCTACAAATGTAAAGATTCTCTCGGTAACTAAAACAACCCCATCCTGCTCCCGATTAACTTCATTTATTTGACATTGCTTAAATTTGAATAAAAAATTTGAAAAAGCTAATTTTAGGAGTATCACTCCTTTATCTAATTACTTCCTGTAAATCTGTTTATCAAACTTCAGAATTTAAAATTGAAACTGCTCCACCGGCACCCGATTATAGCTTAAATGAATATTGGGTAGCCTTGCCTCATCATACTCCTAAAGCAGTTGAAGAAGTAACGGGGTCACTAAGTCCTAAAAAGGCAGATGTTTTTTTTATTTACCCAACACTTTTTACAGCAAAGAGTGAAAGTGCATGGAATGCGGATTACCGACTCCACTCCATCCGAAATGAAGTGATAGAAAAATCTTTGACTTTCCAAGCGAGTGCTTGGTGTGCTGCAGCCAATCTCTATATGCCTTTTTATCGTCAAGCGCATTATCGAATTTTTGTGGAGCCCTATGCAAGTCAAGGGATAGAAGCGGGTCGCTTGGCTTATCAAGATATTAAAACGGCTTTTGAATATTATTTGAAGCACTATAATCAAGGAAAACCCATTATTATCGCAGCCCACAGTCAAGGGTCATTACATGCCAAAAAGCTAATTCAAGAGTTTTTTGACGGAAAGCCCCTTCAGAAAAAACTTATTGCAGCTTATCTTATCGGGGTAAAAATCACTGAAAGCATGTTCTCGGAGATACCCGAATTAACGAAGGCCCATACTACGGGGGGATTTGTGAGTTGGAATACCTATAAAATGAAGCAGCTTCCAGAGTGCTATCAAGAGTGGTATCAAGGAGGGGTGGCTACAAATCCTATTACTTGGGATGATCAAGTCCGCGTTGAAGCAAAAGCCCATTTAGGGGTTTTAAATTCAGATAAAAAAATCTACCCTAAAAGTCTTTCTATCGAAGTCATAGATGGCATGATTTGGTCTACAGTTCCCAAAATACCCAAGCGCTTTCTTTTGTCATTCATAAAAAATTATCACTTTGCAGATATCAATCTTTTTTGGGCAGATATACAAAAAAATGCGGTCTTAAGGACCGAGTCTTGGTTTAAGCAAAATAATCTATAGATGTTAAAAGCCTTATTTAATGATTCAAAGAAGCAGTTGGTATCTGCAATCAAACACAAAAAACACCCTTTTCGGTATTTTGCTTTAACGACCCTTGCTTCTGATGGAAGTCCACATTCAAGAACTGTTGTTTTACGCGACTTTGATACGGATGCCATGACCCTAACAATTTATACAGACTTTAGATCTCCTAAAATGAAGGAGTTGGTAAATGATCCTCGGGCCGAATTGTTATTTTACGATTCAAATCAATTATTGCAGTTGGTGCTTAAAGCTCAACTTTTAAATTCAGAAGTTTCTAGTTCCCATTTTTACCAACTCCCAGAGCAGAGTAAAAAAGATTATTCTGGAAAAGACCAACCTGGGGCAATTATAAAAGGACCTGATAAAGTTCAATACGATTTTGAGGTGCCCCATTTTACTCTTTTAAAATTTCAAATTCTTCAGCTCGAATACCTAAAGCTAAAAAGACCGAACCACCTTCGCGCTCTATTTGAAGCGAATGACAATTGGAGTGGCAAATTTATAGCCCCATAGGCCTTTAAATTTTTTAGTTTTTTGTACATTTCCATAAACGAATTAAACTTTTTTCTTATGGCTAAAAGCAAACCCAATTCACAATCAATAAAGCGCAGAGATTTTGTAAAGAGTTCGATCGCTGCTTCAAGTATTTTTATCGTACCGCGCCATGTGTTGGGCGGATTAGGCTATACGGCTCCAAGTGATCAACTCGGGCTTGCAGCTATTGGTGCTGGTGGCAAAGGAGCTGGTGACATAAGGAATGCCTCTGTAAACGGTCGAGAGCGTGTTGTGGCACTGTGCGATGTAGATTCTTCGGGGGGCAATGGAATTTCAAGATCTATCAAGAAATTTTCTGACGCTCAATTTTATGACAACTTTAAAAAGATGTTTGATAAGGAAAAAGATATTGAGGCAGTTACGATCTCTACTCCAGACCACACCCACGCTGCGGCAGCTTTGTATGCAATGGAACGCGGCATCCATGTTTATGTTCAAAAACCACTCACCCATAATATTTATGAAGCCCGTTTATTGACAGAAATGGCCCGTGAAAAACAAATTGTAAGTCAGATGGGAAACCAGGGAGCTTCCAATCCTGAGCAATTACAAATTCAAAAATGGATTCTAGACGGCCGTATCGGTAAAATTTCTAAAATAGAAATCTGGACCGACCGCCCAGTTTGGCCACAAGGCGGGAAAATACCAGCAGCTGATGCCAGTGCCAAACCTGAAGGATTCAATTGGGATCAATGGCTGGGTCCAGCCCAAGAAACCCCCTTTATACCCAATATGCACCCATTTAATTGGAGAGGATGGTGGAATTTTGGAACGGGAGCACTTGGAGATATGGGCTGCCACCTTATCGATATTCCTTTTAAAGCACTAGGGTTGAAATACCCGACTGATGTGGAGTGTAGTGTGGGTAGTGTCTATGAAAAAATGTGGACTGCAAATTACTATCCTGAAGGATGTCCTCCTTCTTCGTCAGTTTCTTTACATTTTGATCCTACAGAAATAAATGACATCCCCATGCAGATGACTTGGTCTGATGGTGGAATTAAACCATTCCATCCTGACTTGCTTCCAGCAGATGTTCCTATTGCACCTAATGGTGTTTTAATGATAGGAGAAAAAGGAGTGATCAGTTGTGATGCTTATGGTGAAGACGCAAAGCTTTATGTAAAAAACGAAGCTGTAGTAGAAAGTGAAAAAACAATAGTAAACGAACCCGAATTTGGACATCAGCGCCAATGGGTAGATGCCTGTAAAGCAGGATTTAATAGTCCTGAACACAAGGCGCTTACCTCTTCATTTGATTATTCTGGACCTTTGACAGAGACCGTCTTGATGGGTAATATTGCCATTCGAAGTTATTTGTTAAGATCCGGAAGTGGGAGAGAGATGGAATTCATTGGTCGCAAAAAATTATTATGGGACGGTGAAGCTATGAAGATTAAAAACTTGGAGGAAGCGAATCAATTTGTTGGGAGAGCATATAGAAAAGGGTGGGAACTAACCTAAATTCGCATCAGTGGAGATTTTAGTCACTGGAGGCCTAGGCTATATTGGATCTCATGTTGCCACACTCTTGATAGAGGCGGGTATGGAGGTGCTCATAATTGATAATTTGGCCAATACTAGAATTGAAGTTTTAGATGGGATTGAGTCAATTACTGGGAAACGGCCTTATTTTAAGGAAATGGATGTCTGCGATTCTGAAGGCATGGCGCAATTAGTTGCTGAGCATCCCAATCTTAAGGGTGTTATTCATTTTGCTGCACACAAATCTGTTAATGAGAGTATTGCTCAGCCTATTGAGTATTATGAAAATAATCTAGGAGGTCTAAACCAGCTTTTAAAAATTTCCACTCAACAATCCATTCCTTTTATTTTTAGTTCTTCCTGTACTGTTTATGGTCAAGCTGAAAAAATGCCTATCAGAGAAGACGATCCTTTAAAAAAAGCAATTTCACCCTATGGTAATACCAAGCGTATTGGAGAAGAGATTATTCAAGACTGTTGTAAAGCTTTTGAGAATTTTAATGCCGTTTTACTCCGTTATTTTAATCCCATAGGGGCTCATGAGTCGGCTAAAATAGGAGAATATCCTCGTGGAGTTCCACAGAATTTAGTTCCTTTTTTGACTCAAACTGTAATTGGCAAATATTCCAAACTTCGTGTTTTTGGATCTGACTATCCCACAAAAGATGGAACGTGTATTCGTGATTATATCCATGTTATGGATTTGGCTCAGGCTCATATTGCGAGTTTAAATTATTTGCTCAATAAACAAAACTCCGAAAATTGTGAAGTCTTTAATGTAGGCACAGGCAAAGGCGTTAGTGTATTGGAACTGATATATTTATTTGAAAAGGCAACGGGAGAAAAAGTACCTTATGTGCTCTCAAATCCAAGAGAAGGGGATACGATTGAGGCTTATGCAGATGCCACAAAAATTAAAGAAAAAATGGGTTGGCAAGCGAAATACTCTATAGAGGAAGCATTGCAGAGCGCTTGGAAATGGGAAGTGAAATTAAAAGGCTAATGAAATTTTAACTATATTCAATTTTAAATTGTAAGCGATGTCAAAACATATAAACCGAAGAAATGCATTAAAAACCTTAGTAGTGGGGTCTGGAGCGCTTGCTGTCCCTCATGTTGAAATGGGGTCAAAAAAAAGCAGTAACACTACTGGGTTGAAGGGAAATATCAATCACTCGGTTTGTCAATGGTGTTTTAGTTCTATCCCACTAGAAACACTTGCTCAAAAAGCAAAAGAAATAGGACTGGCAGGTATAGACTTAATCGGTGCTGAAGGATGGGATACACTTAAAAAATACGGATTAACTTCTACAATGTGTTATGGTGATTTAGAAGGTGCCTCTACGAGAGATTTATCTAAAGGCTGGTGTGATACACAATATCATGAAGACTTAATCAAACACTATAAACGCTTTATTCCTATGGTTGCGGATGCAGGATGGAAAAACTTAATCTGCTTTAGCGGTAACAGGAGGGGAATAGATGACCAAACGGGACTTCAGAATTGTGTAAATGGCTTAAAGGAAATCCTTCCCCTAGCAGAAAAACATGGCGTTATACTCCATATGGAGCTTTTGAATTCTAAAGTTGATCACAATGATTATATGTGTGACAATTCAATATGGGGCGTTGCTTTATGTAAAGCGTTAAATTCTTCAAATTTTAAATTATTATATGACATTTATCATATGCAAATTATGGAAGGAGATGTGATACGCACAATTCGAGATAATATAGACTACTACGGTCATTTCCATACGGCTGGTGTGCCGGGAAGAAATGAAATTGACGAATCTCAAGAGCTCTTCTATCCCGCCATTATGGAAGCTATTGTAGAAGCAGGCTTTAAAGGATATGTAGCCCAAGAATTCATCCCTAAAGACAGAACAGAAGAGGGACTTAAGTCTC
>WTIP01000153.1 GCA_011525195.1 Flavobacteriales bacterium
TTGATGAAACAGATCCAAATGATGTCTGTTCTTACGAGCCTGCTTCACAAGTAATTGGAAATGTTACAGCTGCATGGAATAATGCAGATTGTGATGGTGATGGAATTACCAATGAGGATGAAAATAGTGACAGTACTGACGTATTTGACTCTTGTGATGGAGTAAACGCTTCTGTAACATTACCTATAACAACTACTGCTGACTGTGATGGAGATGGAAGTATTGCTGATGACCCTGATAACTTATCGCCAGGTGGTGCTTGTACTTGGGGGACACAAAATTTAAGTTTAACAACTCCTTTCTGGAGGGGACTTGATTGTGATGGAGATGGTGTCACTAATGGAAATGAGGTAAATGACGGCACAGATCCACAGAATGCCTGTGATTATACTTACAGTTCAATTTCACTTACAGTAAGTGCTACTAATGATTGTGATGGAGATGGAGTAGGAAATGATCAGGAGGCCTTAGATGGAACCGATCCAGATGATGTATGTAGTTATGTTTCCTCTAGTGTTTCTCTAACTTTAGTAACAGGCACATGGAATTCAGCAGATTGTGACGGCGATGGAGTAACCAATGCTCAAGAAGTAATTGACGGTACTGACTGGGCGAGTGTATGTTCATTCACGTTTGCTAGTCAAACAGTAGCCACAAGTGGTGATTGGAATGCCGCAGATTGTGATGGTGATGGGGTAACTAATGGTCAAGAAATCACAGATGGAACCGACCCTACCGACGGATGTAGTTATACTGCTTCTAATATAACACTAAACCAATCTACAGCCTGGAGAGATTTAGATTGCGATGAAGACGGAGTTACAAACGGACAAGAACTAACAGACGGTACTGATCCAAAAGATACTTGTAGTTATAATGCAGCAAATCAAGTAATCGCAAATGTAGGGGCAACATGGAATGCTGCGGATTGTGATGGAGACAGTGTAGCTAATGGACAAGAAGTCACGGATGGTACAAGTCCGACAGATACCTGTAGCTATACAACTGCTAGCTTTAATGTGGCCAGTACGACTGCAACTTGGCAAAATGCAGATTGTGACCAGGATGGAGTGCCCAATAGTCAAGAAAATACCGATGGTACTGATCCAAAAGACACATGTGATTATGATGTAAACAATCAAGTATTATCAAATGTGGGTGCAACATGGAATGCTGCGGATTGTGATTCAGATGGAGTCACCAACGGACAAGAGGTCATTGATAATACCGGAACAAGTTCGCCTTGTGATTTTATAACTGAGAATATTACAGGTTCAGTCTCCGCTACATTAGATTGTGATGGAGATAGTGTGCCTAATGCGCAAGAGTTAATTGATGGTACAGATCCAAAATCTTCTTGTGATTATTTAATTGCTAATTTCAATGTGGTTAGTGTCACAGCTACGTGGGATGCATTAGATTGTGATGGGGATGGGGTAATAAATGGAACTGAAAAAGGATCAACCGATTATCATGATGATTGTAGCTTTACAACAGCTAGTATTACCGTTTCTGTTACTTCCACCTCAGATTGCGATGGGGATGGGGTTACTAATGCGCAAGAGGACATAGACAATACTGATCCCAAAGATGAGTGTAGCTTTACTGATGCGAGTATAACAATTGCTCCCACTACTCCAAAAGACTGTGATGGTGATGGGGTGCTGGATTCAGATGAAGAAATCGATGGAACGGATGCCAATGATATTTGTGACTTTGTTTTCGCAAGTCAATCAACAAGCACTATTGCTCTTTGGGCAACACTTGACTGTGACGGGGATGGAGTAACTAATGGAGATGAGATCACAGATGGAACCAATCCAAAAGAGGTTTGTAGTTATTTATCTACAAGTGTAAGTAGTACTCTTGTATCAGCTACCTGGAGACTTGCTGACTGTGATGGTGATGGGGTAACTAATGGAGATGAAAGTGATGATTTTACAGACCCTCAAGATCCCTGTGACTATAGTTTTGAATTACAAACTGTATCACCTACTGCTACTTGGAATAACCTTGACTGTGATGGAGATGGGGTAATTAATGGGGATGAATCAACAGATAACACTAATCCACTATTTAGTTGTGATTTTGTAGTTGAAAGTATTACAGTTACAGTAACCTCAAACCTTGACTGCGATGCAGATGGAGTATCTAATGCAAATGAATATATAG
>WTIP01000126.1 GCA_011525195.1 Flavobacteriales bacterium
TTATTTATGGGGGTGTTGGCCTTGGAAAAACCCATTTAATGCATGCTGTTGGAAATGAGATACTTAAAAACGAACCAAACAAAAGAATAGTTTATGTTCATTCAGAAAAATTTGTATCCGACATGGTTAAGGCCTTACAGCTTGGGGCAATGAATGAATTTAAATCATTTTATAGAAATGCCGACGCTTTATTAATAGATGACATTCAGTTCTTTGCGGGTAAAGAACAATCGCAAGAAGAGTTTTTTCATACTTTTAATGCCTTGTTAGACAGAAACAACCAGATGATTCTGACTTGTGACAAATATCCTAAAGAAATAGAGGGTTTAGAAGAAAGGCTTAAATCAAGACTGGGTTGGGGATTGCCTGTGATTATTGACCCACCAGAGTTAGAAACAAGGGCTGCAGTCTTGCTTCAAAAGGCGTCATCTATGGGTGTTGAGCTTCCAAACGACTGTGCTATATATATTGCCCAAAGAATTAGATCTAATATAAGAGAGCTAGAGGGAGCACTTAAAAGAGTTGTTGCAAATGCAAAGTTTACAAACCAAAAAGTCGATCTTGCTTTGGTTAAAGATGCGTTAAAGGACCTTTTTGTTATTTCAGCAAAAATGGTAAGTATTGAAAACATTCAAAAAACCGTTGCAGAATATTACAATATTAAACTTTCCGACCTCTTATCAAAAAGAAGAAGCAGGTCAATAACAAGACCAAGGCAATTAGCAATGGCTTTAACAAAAGAGCTGACCAGACACAGCCTTCCTGAAATTGGAGAAGCTTTTAATGGTAGAGATCACACGACCGTTTTACACGCTTGTAAAAAAATAGCAGAACTTAGAAAAGAAAGCCCTTCACATGAAGAAGACTACAGAAATTTAACCAGAGCATTAACAAATTAAGTAATGGACTTTTATATTACGAAAGAAGAGATAGTTTCATCTCTCAACATAACACTTGGAGTTGTCGAAAAAAGACAGACGCTCCCAATTCTTGCAAATGTTCTTTTTGAGGTAGATGAGTCAACCTTAAGACTTACAGCAACAGACCTAGAGTCCGAGATATCAACCATTTCAACAATATCAAATTTTAAAAGTGGTGGAAAAACAACAGCCCCTGCAAAAAAGCTTAGTGAGCTTTGTAGATTATTTAAAGAGGGAGATGAAATTCATTTCTTTCTTGATGGTGACAACCTAAAAATAGAAACCAGTTCTGGAAAATACAATTTATCCACACTACCCAGCGAAGACTTTCCTGTTTTTGAAAAAGAAGAGGGTGGAAATACAGTAAATATAAAAGGACCAAACTTAAAGTCATTAATATACAAAACATCTTTTGCTATGGGAAATCAAGATTGGAGACACTATTTAAATGGACTATATATATCTGTCGAGGACAATGTAATAACAAGTGTTGCGACTGACGCCCACAGACTGGCTCTTGCTAAAACTCCATTAAATGAAGGTGTTTCAGATCAATTAACGGGGATAGTGCCAAGAAAGTCTATAAACGAAATTGGGAAAATTGTAAGCGATAATAACGATAATATTTTATTACAATTAACACAAAACTCCATTAATGTAAGTGTTTCTGGAACAACCTTCTCTAGTAAATTAATTGAGGGTAAGTTTCCCGATTATGAGCAAGTAATACCAACTGGCGAAAGCTCAACGCTTGTGATCAACAAAAAAGATCTTTCTGAGAGTTTAAGCAGAGTTAGTGTTTTATCAAGTGAAAAATTTAGAGGCGTCAGAATGATAACCTCAGATAATCAAATAAACATTTCTGCAAACAATCCAGAAAAAGAGCAAGCTGAAGAAAGTATTAGCTGCAAATATAATGGAGAAAGTATCGACATAGCATTCAACGTTAACTACATTCAAGAAATCTTATCATGTGTTGATGATGAAAATGTTGAAATGCACTTCTTTGGATCCGACAAAAGCTGTCTTATTACAAGCCCGGGCTCACAAGAATTCAAATATGTTGTAATGCCATTATTAATCTAATTGCTTAAAGTCAAATTTCTAGTTTTAATAACATTAAATGATTAGTGAATTAAGGCTTAACAATTTCAGGTGCTTTGAGTCATCAACTATTAATCTGTCACCCAATGTAAATTTTTTTTACGGGCCCAATGGTTCTGGAA
>WTIP01000124.1 GCA_011525195.1 Flavobacteriales bacterium
TAATCGTGGTGTGGGCAAAACCGTAGGCGAAAAAAAAGGTACGGTTCAAGATAGAATCGATATTCTTGAAGAAGATAACGACGACTTAGCTAGAAGATTAGTTAAAAAAGTTAAAAGAGTAGGAGAGTTAGAAGAAAGACTAGAGGTATTTAGGCAGCCTGACATGAGCTTAAGTTTAGAAAATATATTTTTAACTGTTGGTGAAGGTTTACCTCAAATAGCAGCAGCTGCAGGAGGTAGTTTAATTACTGCAGGAGTTGGTCTTTCTCTTATATTTGCTCAAGAATACGGCAATAGTTATTACAATGCACTAACGCAAGGTATCGAAGAAGACAAAGAAAGATTTCCAGACGGAGCTACACCAGAAAATATTGTAACAGCTATAAATGAAGGTTTGTATGCTAATAGAGCTGAAGCAGCGGCGGTGTCTGTTTTACAAACAAGCTTAGAAAGAGTAGGTGCTACCACTGTAATGAAAAACTTTACTAAAAGTATAGGTCTTGGTAATAATTTAGATCAAAACTTAAGATCTTTATACAGAGGTGAAATGAAAGATCTTATTAAATATGCACCTAACAAAGTAAAACGCGTAGCTAAAGGTATGGCTGGAGAGGGCGCTACGGAAGTTGGTCAAACTGGATTAGGTCAAATTAGTACAGCTATACAATTAGACAAACCTATAGCTACATATTTCGATCCTGAAGAGTTAATGCAGTCTGGTTTTCAAGGTGGTGTTTTAGGCGCATTTTTACCATTAGCTGGTTCAGTAGCTAGTCAATCTCAAGTTGAACTTAGAGCTGCGGCTCGTGATGTATCATTGAGATTTAATACTAAAAATGCTAAACAACATAGAGCTATAGATACGTTTTTTGAAACAGCTGAAATTAATTTACAAAACAAAAAAGATAAAGGCGAAATAACAGAAGACGAATACAGAATAGAATCTCAAGCTTTAGCCAACGCTAAAAACACTGGCGCTAAAATACCTCAACATTTTGATGATGAATCAAAGCAACGAGCGTTTGATTTAATGATACAGCGTGATGTTTTACAAAGAGAAATAAATGAATCAGATCCCACTTTAGTTGAAGATGAAGTTAGTCAAATTGCAACTATTAACGAAGAGTTAAAAACTATAGCAAGAGAACAAGCGCCTAGAAAGGTCGCAGAGAAAATACGTGAAGGTGTTACAAAAACTTCTGAAAAATTAGACTATAAATTTGAGCCTCAAGAAACTCAAGAACAATACGACGCTAGAGCTAAAGAACTTGAAGATGAAGGTTTTAAAGTTCAAAAGTCAGTTGTTTATGGTGAGTCTTTAGTTAAGCAAAATGAAGATGGAACTGTTGAAGAAGTTATATTAATTAACGATCAAAAAGCTAAAGAAGATAATGTTTACACTACTGATCAACATGAGCTTCTTCACCCTATATTTAGAAATACATTTAGTAAAAATCCACAAGCTGCAGCCGCGTTTGGTATATCTTTATTGAATGAACTTAGTAACAATAAAAACGTTAAAGTAAATAATCCAGAAGTTCAGCAGAGATTAATACAGTATTTAGAAGACGGTGTTTCTACCGTAGAAGCTTTAGAAGAAGTAATGAACTTTACAAGTGAAGCTTTAACAAATGGCAGTATAGTTGTACAAGAAAACGTATTAAAAAGAATAGGCAACACTATTACAAAGCTTCTACAAGATGTAGGACTTGTTAGCATTAAGTTTAATACTGGCAAAGATGTTTTAAGCTTTATAAAAGGTTATAATGAAACACTTGGCAAAGGAAAAGCATTAAGTAGAGCGCAAAGAAAAGTAGCTACTGAAGGTGCTCAAGGTTTGCTAGCTGTTGCTACTGAAGACACCACACCTACTATAGAAGATGAAACAATCAGAGAAGTTGTAGAGACCGCAGAACCAACACAGGAAACTACTTCGCAGGCTTCACGACCTTTGCGAAATAAAGAGTTAATGCGGCGAGCAAAAGAAGGTGACTTGCTAGCTGTAAATGATTTAATTCAAGAAAACTCTGGTCTTATATTAGGTTTTTTAGGCTTTAACAAAGAACTAGGTGATGTTGAAGCAGATCAGTTATTGCAAGCTGTAACAGACATGGCTACGCCTGGCA
>WTIP01000054.1 GCA_011525195.1 Flavobacteriales bacterium
CACAACCAGCTCCTGCTGAATCCCCCAGGGCGGGAACGCAGCAAGGGTAGGCGGTCGTAGCGGTGTGATGTAGGTCGCTTGCCCATTTTTTACTTTTTCGATGAGTTCTAAAGTGGTTTTAATTACGGGTGCTTCCTCAGGTCTTGGCCTGACTACAGCCGAGTACTTTCAACAAAAAGGATATAAGGTATATGGAACAAGTCGAAATCCGGAACCCTATAAAAATAAATACCCCTTTACTTTTCTTTCTTTAGACAATAGTAAACCCGAAAGTATAGCGGCATGTATTACTCATATCCTAGGAGAAGCGGGCCGTATCGATGTACTTATTAATAATGCAGGGGTGGGCATAACCGGTCCGGTAGAAGAAATCGAAATGGCTGCGGTACGACAGCATTTTGAAGTCAATTGCTTTGGCCCTCTGTATACCCTACAAAATGTGCTTCCTATTATGCGCGCACAAAAAGAAGGCCTGATTGTAAATATTACGTCAATTGCTGCCGATATGGGTTTGCCTTTTCGAGGACCTTATTCTGCAGCTAAAGGGGCTTTAGAGCGTATGACAGAGGCTTTACGGATGGAAACTCAAGGATTTGGTATTCGAATTTGCAATGTGGCGCCTGGAGATTTTGTATCCGATATTGCGGCACGCCGTCATTATGCAGAACTCAAAACCGATTCTCCTTATTACAAAACCTACCAATTTAGTTTAGATCAGATGAACGATCATGTAGCGCAAGGAATTGCTCCACACAAAATTGCAGAGAAAATTGAGGCGCTCGTTCACGAAAAAAAACCACAGGTACGCTATAAAATTGGAGCTCCTTTACAAAAACTTTCAGGGATTTTAAAAAGCCTGCTTCCAAGTCGTATCTTTGAAAAACTTTTAATGAATCATTATAAACTTTAACCACTTCTATTATGAAATTTTTTATTGATACAGCCAATCTCGATCAAATCCGTGAAGCGCAAGCACTGGGTGTTTTGGATGGTGTTACGACCAATCCTTCTTTAATGGCCAAAGAAGGCATCACTGGCGCTAATAATATATTGAAACACTATGTAGCGATTTGTGAAATTGTAGACGGGGATGTATCGGCAGAGGTGATAGCAGTGGACTTTGAAGGCATGGTTCGCGAAGGCGAAGCCCTGGCTGCACTGCACCCGCAGATAGTTGTAAAAATTCCCATGACAGAGAATGGGGTGAAAGCACTTAAATACTTTTCAGATGCGGGAATCAAAACCAATTGTACGCTTGTTTTTTCTGTTGGCCAGGCCTTATTAGCAGCCAAAGCAGGGGCTACTTATGTATCGCCTTTTATCGGAAGATTAGATGACAATTCTACAGACGGACTGGACCTGATTGAGGACATCCGATTGGTTTACGACAATTATGCGTATGATACGGAAATTTTAGCCGCTTCGGTGCGTCATACCATGCATATCGTGAATTGCGCAAAAATTGGTGCTGATGTTATGACAGGACCTTTATCTGCAATTAAGGGACTGCTAAATCATCCGCTTACAGACATCGGCTTAGCCAAATTTTTAGCTGACCATAAAAAGGGAAATTAATACCGTCTCAGAGTCCTTTCAATAAAGACTCAAAATTTGAATCTGAAAAATTTCCAAAGCCTTCTATCAGTCTTCCTTTGGGGTCAATAATTATAGCTTTATTGAGCAAAGTTAAGACCCAGGCTTTGCTTGCATTTTCAAAATTGACCAAAGCGAATTGATCTACTGGGTCGAGTTCAAGTATTTTTTGTACTTCATCTACCATATTATTAAAGGGCTGAATGCAGATCCCGACAAAACGTACTTCAGGAAATTTTTTACGGTAAACGGACATCCTTTCTAAGGTATTGCGGTAGTAGTTCATTTGGGTTTGTGACCAAAAGTAAAGTACAGTGCTTTTTCCTTGTGCTAATTTGCTACTGGAAATCGTATCGCGCGCAGCATTTTGTAATTGTATTTCAGGTAAGGGTTTTGCCGCTTCCATTCGGTTGATGTCTGTGTGTAAATCCAATACTTCAGCCAAATAGACAGGAGAACTGTTTACAGTGGCGTAGTATTGTAAAAAACGTTCATGCTGGCTGTGGTTTTCAAAATTTAGAAT
>WTIP01000049.1 GCA_011525195.1 Flavobacteriales bacterium
TGATTTTAAAGATAGTTCCACGTTGTTTATTCTTTTGATCTCCAACAAGCGCATATTCAAAAGTATACCTATTGTCTTCAGTACTTATAATTTTGATTTGAATGGGTCGTTTTTCTTGATTTGTTTGAGGATTTAGCTTTGTAAGTATACACTCGCAATCATTTACCCAGCGAATGTAAGCCGTATCTATTTTCCCTTCAAAGCGTTCAATTTCATAAATCGAATCTCGCGTAAAAACAGAGGACTTAAGTTCACCATTGATAATCTGCTGAAATTCAAAAGTACCGCTGTGAAAAGGAAGACAATCACGCTCTACAGAATAGCAGGTGCAAAAGAGGAGTAGAACAACCCAAAAGAATTTTTTCATTAAGCGCTAAAATACTAAGATTTGGGTAAAAAAACACGAAATGTACCATCCTTATAAGTCTGTATTACTTGTATTGTTTCTTCAGATGTAATGCGTGTTTCTATAGGAACAGTAGGGGAAGAGGAGGGTATTTCAGCGGGTGTTTGTGTGGGTTCTAAATCAGCGGCTAAATTTATTTCAGAAACAGAAAGAGAAGGGGAGTGTAGTGATGGTTTAGATTTTCCTAAAAGCAACCAATCAAAAGAGACCTCTTCGAACTGTGCTTCAATTTTCAATATAAAATCTAAACTGGGTCTATTTCTTTTTGAAAGCACATGAGAAACAGACGATCTTTGTACCCCTATTTTTTCAGCAAAAGCAGCCGCATTTAATTGCTGCTGTTCCATCAATTCTTCTAAACGTTTTATAAAAGCATCTATGTTTAACATTGTAAACAATTTAATCTCAACCCTCTAATATACAAATGTAAGCTGAATTAAACAAGCAGTAAAAACATAGAATAATTACTTGAAGTATTCTGCATAAAATATTCATAAACAGTAATTAAACTTCTTCTATTTAAAATTAAGTTACAAATGTGGATTCTATAAGTCTTCAGCCTTTACTTACGGAAGAATAAAGTTACTTTTGTGTATAACATTTGTAAACAAAACGTTGTTTACATTTGTACAATTAAATAAAATCATGTCGTGTAAGAGATACCTTCCTCCTGCTGCTATTGAGGAATTTTTAAAAAAGCTAGCTCCCCATTGCAGAACAGTACTTGGCACTTCTGTGGAGAATCGACCAATTGAATGTATTCGTTTAGGATCTGGCCCCTATAAAGTGCTTATGTGGTCACAAATGCATGGTAATGAAACCACCACAACTAAGTCGCTGATGGATTTTATTCCTTGGTTTTTAGAGCCCTCTCAACAAGCTTACAGAGAAGCCTTTAGTTTGTCTATTATTATGCAGCTAAACCCCGACGGTGCCCATGCTTATACACGTGAAAATGCAAATGCCATAGATTTAAACCGTGATGCTCTTGACTTGTCACAAGCTGAAAGCCAGCTGCTTCGCACTACTTATGAGAAGTTTCAGCCAGACCTATGTCTCAATTTACATGGTCAACGAACCCTTTATGCGGCTGGCAAAGGAGGACCTTCAGCAAGTCTCTCATTTTTAGCGCCTGCCGCTGATAATGCCCGTACTATAACACCTGAAAGAGCACAAGCTATGCAGTTGATTGCTGCTATTGCTGCTGCTCTAGCCGAGGACCTTCCCGGAGCAATTGGTCGTTATGATGATACTTTTAACCCTAATTGCGTGGGAGATACTTTTACACAACTGGGCACCCCAACCATTCTTTTTGAGGCAGGTCATATCGCCATGGATTACCAACGTGAACAGACCCGTAGCAATATTTTTAAGGCTTACTGCGCCCTTTTTGAGGCACTACTCGATAAAAAGACTTTAGATTTGAACTTTTACAATGCGCTCCCGCAGAATAGTGTGGAGTTTTATGACTGTATTCTTGAAGGAGTGACCCTCCAAGATCAATCTTTACTTAGAAAGGACCAAAAACTAGGTATTTCTTTCCGTGAAACACTTATAGAGAGTCGAATACATTTCTTACCTGAGATGAAAGCCTACGGAACAACTCTAGATTATAGAGGACACCATACCCTCAAAACGCCAAAATCCCTGCAATCATATTCAATAAATTTTGAAAATGATAAATTAATCACAAATACAGCTATTTTGG
>WTIP01000136.1:0-2346 GCA_011525195.1 Flavobacteriales bacterium
CTTTAAAAGGAAATATTTTTGGGTTTAAATCTAATAGTACAATCAAAAAAAATAAAACGGTATCTAATCGATTGAAAATTTCTATAAATCTGAGCTTTAAATACCTTAAATACTAGTTTTTTGATCCGTCAAAAAGAGTGAATACAGATTGTGAATAATTCTTAAGAAAATAGAAGCTAAGTTCAATCAACGGATTGAAGAAATAAATTTTGGAATCTGATCGATGCCTTCAGAGGCTAAGAATTCTATAAAAGCCGAGCCTATAATTGCACCTCCAGAGGCATTTGCTGCGTCTGAATAAGTCTCCGCATTACTGATACCAAAACCTACTACTGTGCGCGTTTTTAAATTCATATTTTGTATGCGCTTGAAATAGGATTTTTGCGTTTCACCAAATGTATTTTTTGCTCCTGTTACACTTGCACTACTCACCATATAAATAAATCCATTTGAGACTTGATCAATAAATCGTATTCGTGATTCTGAAGTCTGTGGGGTAATTAAAAACATATTGTAAAGACCATACTGATCAAATAGGGTTTTGTATTTTTCATGATACACCTCTACAGGAAGGTCAGGGATAATGAGTCCGTCTATCCCAATTTCATGACATTTTTTACAAAAATTTTCAACTCCAAATTGAAGGAGTGGATTAAAATACCCCATAATGATTAAAGGAATTTCAATTTCTTTTCGAATGCCTTCTAATTGCTGAAAGAGTTTTTTTGTACTCATTCCATTTCTGAGTGCCTGGGTAGAGCTTTCTTGTATGGTAGGTCCATCTGCTAAAGGATCTGAAAAGGGCAAGCCAATTTCTACCATATCTACTCCAGAAGATTGGAGTTGTTTTAAAATAGGAACTGTATCTTCTAATTTGGGATAGCCCGCAGAAAAATAGATCGAAAGGAGTTTTTTATCTCCTTTAAATTTTTGATCAATCCGATTCATTATAATTTGAAATAGTCAATATACGTACTCAAGTCTTTATCTCCCCTTCCGGAACAATTAAAAACAAGAATTTCATCAGGGTTAAATTTACGCACATCTAAAGCTGCAAAAGCGTGTGCCGTTTCAATTGCAGGAATTATTCCCTCCATTTGAGAAAGGGTCAAGCCCCAATCCATAGCTTCCTCGTCTGGGATGGATATAAATTCAGCCCGTTTGGAGCGGAAAAGGTGGGCGTGCATGGGGCCTACTCCGGGATAATCTAATCCCGCAGAAATAGAATAAGGTTCTGTAATTTGCCCGTCTGGAGTTTGCATTAGGAGCGTTTTGCTACCGTGTATAATACCTTCTTTGCCTAAAGCAGAGGTAGCAGCACTTTCCCCGGTATCAATTCCTTTGCCTGCAGCCTCAACAGCAATGATATTGACACGTTCGTCATTTAAATAATGGTAATACAAGCCCGCAGCATTACTGCCCCCCCCTACACATGCAATAACATGATCTGGATATTCACGACCTTCTGCTTCTAGCAGCTGGGTTTTTGTTTCTTCACTAATGACAGATTGAAAACGGGCTACCATATCAGGATAGGGGTGAGGACCCACCACCGATCCTATAATATAATGGGTCGCTTCAGGATTATTGATCCAATCTCGAATGGCTTCGTTTGTCGCATCTTTTAAAGTTTTACTTCCCGATTGGGCAGGGCGTACTTCAGCGCCTAACATTTTCATACGCGCTACATTAGGTGCCTGCCGTTTGATGTCTAATGCACCCATATAGACTATACACTCAATACCCATCAGTGCGCATACTGTAGCGGTCGCTACTCCGTGTTGTCCGGCTCCAGTCTCAGCGATAATTCGCTTTTTACCCAAACGCTTGGCCAATAGAATCTGACCAATGGTATTGTTGACTTTATGGGCTCCTGTATGACAGAGATCTTCTCTTTTAAGGTAGACCTTTGTCTTGTATTTTTCAGAAAGCCGCTGGGCAAAATACAAAGGTGTAGGGCGTCCTACATAAACTTTTAAAAGGTGATCAAATTCTTTTTGAAATGCTGGGTCTGCTGTTATGCTTAAATAATTCTGTCTTAATTCTTCTACATTGGGGTAGAGCATTTCGGGGATATAAGCACCTCCAAAATCACCATAATATCCTTTTTCATCTACATTATAATTCATCGAGTTGTTTTTTGAAAGCATTGATTAATTCAATATTTTTATTTCCGGGAGAAAATTCAAATTTACTATTTACATCCACAGCAAAAAGAGGTAACTCAGTTTTTATTAGCTGTTTTATTTTTTCGGTGTCATCGGGACCGATCCCCCCACTCAAAAAGAAGGGTTTTTTTGAGGGATAATCTGCTAGTAATTCCCAGTTAAAACCGCTTCCATTTCC
>WTIP01000136.1:2446-3823 GCA_011525195.1 Flavobacteriales bacterium
TCAAGGAGCGCCTTGATATTTTCTTTTTCCCGCATGCCACATACTTTGAGTTTCATTTTTCTAGCTGGCTAATAAATTCCTGAGCGGCAGACCCAGGCTGTGTTGTTTTCATAAAATTTTCACCTACCAAAAAGCCTTGATAACCAATTGATTGAAGTATTTTTATAGACTGAATATCTGAGAGCCCACTTTCAGAAACTTTAACAAACTCATCAGGTATTAGAGTGGCTAGTGCACGGCTTGTTTCTAGAGAAACTTCAAAAGTTTTAAGATTGCGGTTATTGACCCCTAGTAAGTCTAGCGAAGGCATTATTGATTTTTCAAGTTCTTCCTGATTGTGTATTTCAAGTAATACTTCTAAATCTAGCTTTTGAGCCACGGTAGAAAGTGTCTGTATTTCTTCTCTCGATAAAACAGCTGCAATTAGCAGTATAAGGTCAGCACCCTGAGCCTTGGCTTCGATTAGTTGATATTCGTCTACAATAAATTCTTTGCGCAAGAGGGGTAAGGTGGTAGTGGCTCGGGCTAAATTGAGATCCTCTAAAGAGCCTCCAAAATATTTATGATCAGTCAAAATAGACAAACCACAAGCCCCAGCTTTATCATAACCCTGCACAACTTCACTGACAGAAAGCTTGGTATTGATTGTTTGTTTGGAAGGTGAACGCCTTTTATGCTCGGCAATTATTCCTGAATGACTTGAACGCAAGCGTGATGACAGCCTATTTAAGGGACGATCAAAAAGCGGGGAGGCTTCCCAATAGCTGATAGGGAAGAGCGATTTACGAAGCGCAACTTCATTTTTTTTATCTGCGATAATTCGATCTAAAATATTCATATCTCACTTAATTGTTGCAGTTTTTTAAAGGCTTTTAGGGCACTGCCAGATAAAAGGGCCTCTTTTGCCTTTTCAAATCCTTGAAGTGGTGTAGTCTTTTCTACTGTAGATATTGCCATTCCCGCATTGGCACAAACTACATTTAGCTGTGCCTCTGTCCCTTTATTATGCAGTAAATCTAGAAAGAGTGCTGCTGAAGTAGCGACTGTTTCACCTCCTGCAATCGCTTCAGGGGTGTGGGACGTTATACCAAAGTCTTCAGCAAATAAAATTAATTCTCCCCTATTTGTGTATACTTTAGAGGGGCCAGTCAGAGAGATTTCATCATAGCCGTTTAGATCGTGAAGTACTGTAAATTGGGTTTCTGTATTTTGAAATAAATAGTAATACAGCCGGGCCAATTCTAAATTAAATACCCCCGTGAGTTGGTATTTTGGTAATGCAGGATTTACAAGAGGGCCTAGCATATTAAAAAAGGTTTTGACCCCCAATTCTCTTCGGATTGGAGCTACATTTTTCATTGCAGGGTGAAATAATGG
>WTIP01000136.1:3923-8057 GCA_011525195.1 Flavobacteriales bacterium
TTCTTCAAGGCTAATACTGCGCATCATATAAACCGTTAAAAAGGCTGTAATCTGAGAATTATTATAGGCTCCCTCGGCGATATTTATGAGTATTTGTCTGGCCTGTTCTTTAGACAAGGCTTCATGTCTGGTAAGCTGATTCAGAATGGCTTTCATATTTAGTGGTTTAACCAATTTTCTAATATTTTTTTACCCAGTGGCGTCAATACAGATTCAGGGTGGTATTGTACAGCGCGAACATCAAAGACTTTGTGTCTTAGTGACATTAGCTGTCCTTCAGCATCTACAGAAGTAGCTTCCAAATCATCGGGCAGGGGAGTAGCGACCACCCACGAGTGGTATCTCCCCACTTCAAAAGTTTTAGGGAGTCCCTCAAAAAGAAGGTCTTTTTTTATCACCTCTACTGGAGTGGCAATACCGTGATAAACTTTATCTAAATTCACTAGCGTACCGCCAAATACTTCACCTATAGCCTGCTGGCCAAGACAAATCCCTAAAATCTTTTTTGTAGGAGCATAGCGGGAGATTGCTGCTTTGAGCAATCCGGATTCTTCTGGAATGCCAGGACCTGGAGAAAGCAGTATCAGGGGGTACTGCTCGAGCTCCTCCAATTCAAATTGATCATTTCTTTGGACTGTCACTTCACAATTTAACTCTTCTAAATAATGAACCAAATTGTAAGTAAAAGAATCGTAATTATCAATAATAAATACTTTCTTCATCGTTTAAATTGTCTTTATTTTATGAGGGTGGATACTGAGTCTAAAGACGCGTTTCATATTTTTAAATTTTTTCTGCAAGGCTTAAAGATTTGTCTAAAGCCCCTAATTTATTGTAGACTTCTTGTAGTTCACTTTCAGGAACAGAATCTGCTACAATTCCAGCCCCAGCCTGATAATAAAGGCGGTTATTTTGACTTAAAAAAGAGCGAATAATGATGGCATGGTTAAAATTTCCATCAAAATCAAGATATCCAATTGCCCCTCCATAACATTTTCTTTTCGTTGTTTCGTAGCGGTCTATAAGTTGAAGCGCTTTGTGCTTGGGGGCACCACTCAAGGTGCCTGCTGGAAAGGTGTCGGCAACCACACGGAAAGTTTTTGCACCTGCTTTCATGGCACAGCTTACTTTAGAAACCAAATGAATGACGTGAGAGTAAAATTGTATTTCACGATTTTTCTCAACAATTACTTGAGAGCCATTTCTACTTAAATCATTTCGAGCAAGGTCAACAAGCATGACGTGTTCGCTATTTTCTTTAGGATCTTTCGAAAGTTCTAGGGCTGCAGCCGTATCATGCGCGTCATTACCTGTTCGTTTAAAGGTCCCTGCTATGGGATGAATTTCTGCTTTTCCTTCTTTTACTACAAGCTGTGCCTCTGGAGAACTGCCAAAAATCTTAAAGGTACCATAGTCAAAATAAAATAGATAGGGCGACGGATTTATTGAGCGCAGTGTGCGGTATACATTAAAATCATCTCCTTGGAAGCCCTGACTAAATCTGCGCGAGAGTACCAACTGAAATACATCTCCTCTAAAACAATGTTCTTTCCCTTTTTTTACAAAATCTAAAAATTCACCATCTGTCAAGTTAGATTCCTTTTCTCCATGTTTTTCAAAATGAAATTGGGCCTGTTGTTTTCCATTGATCAGTTGCTCAAGAGGCTCCAAATTATGTTTGCCATCTAAAGAGTGTGAAAATAAGTGTGCTTCATGATTAAATAAACTAATGGCAATAATATTCTGATAAACTGCGTAATAAATATCTGGAATCTCTTGTCCTGGTTTTTGCTGGTCTAAATCAAGTTGCTCAAAATAAGTCACGGCATCATGTGCGATATAACCGAATATGCCATTACTGATAAATTTGAAAGGGAATTTTTGTGTTTCAAATTTTTGAGAAAAGGCGTGAATCTTTTCTGGTATATCAATAGAAGAATCTATTGTTAGGGCCTCTTTGCTCCCATCGGGATAGTGGGTACTTAAGACGCCATTTTTCAATTCAATACTTGCAATCGGGTTGCAACAGATATAGGAAAAGTCATTATTATTAGCGTGGTAATCACTACTTTCTAAGAGCAGACTGTGTGGAAATACATCTCTTATTTTTAGATAAACACTAACAGGGGTAAGTGTGTCCGCAAGTATTTTTTTATGTTCTGTTTGAAGGGTATAACGCTTCATTTTTTTTAATTAAAAAAGGCTTGTCGTGATGACAAGCCTTAGATTTATATTGGGTTGTGATACACGATACTACTGTTGTAGTGCGTACCACCAAGAGTTATTTAAAATTATTATTCGGTTCATTAAATCAAATATAGTACAAATTGTTTATTTACCCCAAATCCACGAACAATAATTATTTATTTGTTGGCATGAGAACCATCACAATACCCATCAGGATTTTGTGTGTTTCCACAGCCACACTTTGGTCTGTTCAATTTCATCCAATTAAAATTTTAAGTTTACCGATAATTCAATCTCGTCATAAATCAATTTATCTCCTAAATCATCAAAAAAGGTTGAGGACCTGAATTTAACATCGTATTTGGAACGATCAAAAATCAGATTGGCAGTGGCACCCTCCTCGTTTATTACCATATCAAAATTTATAGGATGTGTAATTCCTTTTATAGTAAGATAACCTTCAATATTTTGTTGACCTCCTTCTTCTAGTTTAGCTGAAGCGATATCCAGTGATGCTGTTGGGTGCTGATCGATTCCAAAAAAATCATCAGAACGCAAATGATTTTCTAAATAGTTTTTAGAATCGCCACTCAGGTCTTGATTTTCTAAACTATTCATATCCACCACAAAGCGACCTCCACTCACAGTACCCTCATTCATTTCAATACTGCCTTCTTTAAATTTTAATAGTCCATAATGCGTTTTGGTGGTTATTTCTTTTCCAGTCCACGTGATATTACTTGCTGTTACATCAATGCTTTTTTGTTGTGCAATAGCAATTTGATTAAAAAGGAGGGTGACTATCAGTAAAAAAGTGTTTTTCATTTTCATAGCAATTTTAATTTAAGTTTAGTTTGTTTAATAAGATCAGCATCTCCTGCTTCTCTTTTTCAGAAAGGTGATTTGTCATTTTTTCTTCGGTTTGATCAATGACTGGATCAACTTTCTTTAAAAAATTTAGCCCTTCTTCTGTAATGAAGAGCTCTATTTTTCTTCTGTTTTCTTTACAAATAATGCGTTCCACAAATGACTTGTCGATCAGTTTGTCAATTATGCGTGTCGTATTACTCATTTTATTGACCATTTTTTCTTGAACAGTAAATAGATTTGCTGCTACGCCTTTTTGTCCTCTGAGGATACGAAGTACATTAAATTGTTGGATTGAAATACCAAAAGGCTTAAGCACAAGCATCAATTGTTCATTGATTGCGCAATTCATTCTTATTAATTTAATAATTACTTTTTTTGAAGTCATTTGTGTACTTACAACATTTGTGGGTACAAATATATATTATTTTTTTAAAAAACAAATTTTTTTTGATTTGTTTGAAATGCTGAGCTATTGTATTTTAGCAGTAAAAACAAAGATGGATTTAACACAAGAAAAGTGGGCAGCGCAACAAGCTGTAAAATCAAATAGTATTATCCTAGACGTGCGAACGCCCGAAGAGTTTGAAGCAGGTCATTTGGTTAATGCACAGCTATTGGATATCAGAAACCCAACCTCATTTATGGAAGGCTTACAAGCTTTGGATAAAGCGCAGACCTATTTCGTATATTGCCGTTCAGGAGCACGTAGCGCTCAAGCCTGTGAACTTTTTAAACAACACGGTATTTCAGATTGTTATAATCTTTTAGGAGGAATTTTAGAATGGCAAGGTGAAATAGTCAGTTAAATCCCACCGCATAAAAAAACTAAGCCCCAAGCTTACCTTTATGAAAGAATCCTTAATCCATTCCCTTTGGAGGTTTCAAAAATTTTCCAAAATTGACCTTAAAACGGTTGATCATCAATCTTTAGAAATCCTTTTGCCTTGCTATACAAATCAGAGGGAATGAAAAGTTAGCTGAAGAATTTTTCATTTTTCTAAAAAAAACTACTTTTAGGGTGATGAAAGCACCCCAAAACATTCGCCTTTTTTTTGAACGTAATGGTTTTGCGGTATC
>WTIP01000156.1 GCA_011525195.1 Flavobacteriales bacterium
ACACAGATCTAGTCAACCAATTAGGACTCCAGTCCCGTATTGAATTTGATTTTGAGTACAAATCAGTCACTGGGATTCAAACTTGTTTTTCCGCTTGTGATCTGATCGCGCAAACCTATCATACAGCCACCCAAAGTGGAGTGACACCCTTAGCCTATTTTTATAACAAGCCGCTATTGGTTTCTGATCTAGAGGGACTTGCTACACCAATTAAGAAGGATCAAACAGGGCACTGTGTTCAGAAAAATCCCAAAGCAATTGCAGCGGGGATAAATGAACTTTTTGACACTAAAAAGTATCTAAAAATCCAGGACAATCTAAAAAAATCACTCCCTTTGTATCAATGGAAAAATTGGATTATTCAATGGACTGATTTTATCGAAAACTTAAAGCCTTAAATCACTTTTAAACCGTATTTTTAGTCTACTAAAAAAAATTAATTGAATTTAAAGCTTTGCCTTTTTACTTTAACGGTCTCTATACTTTCCGCTACCCCTGCATTATACGCCCAAATCAATTTTGAGGACTATCAGATTGAAATCAAAAAAACAAAGGAACCCATTATTATTGATGGTAAACTCGATGAAACTACCTGGAAAGAAGCAGCAGGAGGGAAAGATTTTTTTATGATAACCCCTATTGATACGGGTAAAGCTACGCAGTTCTCTGAAGCGCGTATCGCTTTTGATGACACTTTTCTTTATATCGCAATGATTTTTTATAATAATGCCGTTCAAGGTGATTATATCGTAGAATCGCTACAGCGTGATTTTTCTTTTGGCAAAAATGATAATTTCCTTGTCGCTCTTGATCCTTTTGATAATCAATCTACTGGTTTTGCTTTCGGCCTAAATGCCTATGGAGCTCAGTGGGATGGGACTATGTACAATGGGAGAAATGTTGACTTAAACTGGGACACCAAATGGTATTCAGAAGTTCAGTTTGATAAGGATAAGTGGATTTGTGAAATTGCAATACCCTTTAAATCTATACGCTATGAAGAAGGAAATCAGCGGTGGGGTATAAATTTTAGCAGGTTAGATTTAAAAGCGAGTGAAAAATCGAGCTGGGCGCCAGTACCCAGACAGTTTCCCTCAGTTTCTTTAGCCTATGCAGGGGCTTTAATATGGAATACGCCTCCACCACCCCAGGGAAATAATGTTTCATTTATACCCTATTTGTCCAATAATGCATTCCAAAAAAATGAGACAGCTACCGCTAATACTATAAAAATTGGGGGTGATTTAAAATACAACCTCACTTCAGCTTTAAATTTAGACCTTACCCTAAATCCCGACTTTTCGCAAGCGGAAGTAGATCAGCAGGTCACCAATCTTGATCGGTTTGAGCTCTTTTTTCCTGAGCGCAGACAGTTCTTTTTAGAAAATGCAGATCTGTTCTCTAATTTTGGATATAAAACCATTCGTCCCTTTTTTTCAAGAAGAATTGGGCTTACTATTCCCATCATTGGCGGCGCACGTCTAAGTGGAAATCTTGATGAAAATTGGCGCATTGGTGTAATGGATATCCAAACCCAAAAAGATGAAGACTTAGGGATTTCAGCTGAAAATTTTGGTGTTTTTACACTTCAACGCAAAGTATTAGATCGTTCTAATATCAGTTTGATATTTGTCAATAAACAAGAATTGAATAATACCCCTCAAAATGAAAAGTCAAATTACAACCGGAATCTGGGACTGGAATACAATTACTTTTCGACTGATAATCTCTGGGACAGTAAAATTTTACTACTCAAATCATTTGACACCCTAGAAGACAACAGAGGAGGCGTTTTTGCCTCCCATATTGGCTACCAGTCTACCCGATGGAACTGTCGGTTACAACAAGAATATGTAGCTGGAGACTATGATGCTGAAGTAGGATTTGTCCCGCGAAAAAACTACATCAAATTGGAAGCGCTTGGAGGTCATTTATTTTATACCGATTCGGATACCCCCTTATTGTCTCATGGTCCACAATTAAAAAGAACTTATTTTTTTGATACAGCCTTCGGGAAAAAAGACCAAGTAGATGAGTTGAAATACCTTTTTAATTTTAAAAATCGCAGTCGATTTTCTTTGAGTTGGAGCG
>WTIP01000101.1:0-1398 GCA_011525195.1 Flavobacteriales bacterium
TCTAAAAGAATAGTGGCGAGCTCTTTGGACAATAAGCCCAACTCTTTACTCGCCTCTATTTTTTCTTTGAGTTTTCCTTTGAGTTCATCGGTATGAGCGAGTAAGCCCTCCATGCTCCCATAGGCTTTGATGAATTTTTTTGCAGTTTTGTCTCCTACTCCCGGCAGTCCGGGTATATTATCTACGGCATCCCCCATCATACCCAAATAATCAATCACCTGTTCGGGTGTTTCTACTTCAAATTTCTTTTGTACTTCAGGAATCCCCCAGATCTCAATACCATTTCCCATGCGTGCGGGGCGGTACATAAAAATATTTTCTGAAACCAATTGAGCAAAGTCTTTATCTGGAGTAACCATAAATACTTGAAAATCTTCTTTTTCTGCTTGTTTGGCCAATGTTCCAATTAGGTCGTCTGCCTCAAAACCCTCTTTTTCAACGACTGGGATTTGCATGGCTTTAAGCAGCTGCTGAATATAGGGAACGGCAATACGAATGGCTTCAGGGGTTTCATCACGATTGGCTTTATAGTCGGTATAAAGTTCAGTACGTGTGGCGGAGCCCCCTTTGTCAAAGCAAACAGCGAGATGATCGGGGCGCTCTCTTTTGATCACATCCAGTAAGGAATTGGTAAACCCCATTATGGCTGAAGTATCCATTCCTTTTGAATTAATTCTTGGGTTTTTTATAAAAGCATAATACCCTCTAAAAATAAGGGCATAAGCATCCAGTAAAAAAAGACGTTTTTTTGAACTCATTGGTTAAATATATGAAACGATTTACCAAAAGAAATCATTCCATAATGTTATTTCAAAGGGCGTTCAGCTTTTCAGTAATTCCTGCCGTATCTAAGCCCACAAATTGCAATAGTTTATCGGGTGCTCCATGAGGAATAAATGCATCGGGTAGCCCTTCAATCGTAAGGGGTATGGCATATTTATTTTCGGCAGCAAACTCAAGGACAGCAGCTCCAAATCCGCCTTTTATAGTGCCTTCTTCATAGCAAATCACCTGTTTGTATTTTTTAAAAATGCGGTGTAGCAATTCGTTGTCTAGGGGTTTAACAAATCCTAGGTCGTAGTGCGAAAAACGAGCCTGCTTTTTTACTTTTTTTAAGGCTTTTTCTACCTTTTGAGCGATTGTTCCGATAGTGAGTACGGCAATTTCAGTTCCCTCTTTCAGGCAGCTTCCTTTTCCCCAAGGGGTTTTTTCAAATTCAAATGACGCTGTTTCAAGCTCACTGTACCCTCTGGGGTAGCGTATGGCGAGGGGTAGGTGGATTCCCATTTGTGCGGTATACAATAGATTTTGTAGTTGCCTTCCATTTCGGGGCACTGCAATAGTCAAATTAGGGATACAACGTAAAAAAGCGAGGTCAAAAACCCCATGGTGGGTGGG
>WTIP01000101.1:1498-4821 GCA_011525195.1 Flavobacteriales bacterium
ATAGAGGTTGCGGCATGGCCTGTACCAAAAGCATCATAGGGGCTTTCTTCCCGTTTTGGGAATCCACTGATCCCACCCCATTGGCGGAGTTTTTTAAAAGCTTCTTTTCTGCCAGTCAGCATTTTATGTCCATAGGCCTGATGACCCACATCCCAGATTAGCAGGTCATCAGGGGTATTAAAAACGGTATGTAAAGCCAGGGTAATTTCTACAGTCCCTAAGCTAGCGCCCAGATGGCCTTCTCCTTGAGCCAAGGCATCAATAATGGCTTGACGAAGTTCTTGAGCCAATTGTTTGAGTTGCTCAAGCTCAAATTTTCGCAGTTGAGCAGGGTCCTTAATTTGCGCTAAAAGCGTTTTTGACATCTCGCAAAGTTAGCTAAAAACCAAGAGGGTGCACGCGCTATAATTTGTATTTTTAGGCATGGATTTAGACGATATTTTTTTTATGAAGCAGGCCCTTATCGAAGCAGAAAAGGCCTATCACGCTGACGAAGTGCCTGTAGGGGCCGTTGTCGTTGTTGAAAATCGGATTATCGCACGGGCACACAATTTGACAGAGCGCCTTCATGATGTTACTGCACATGCCGAAATGCAAGCCATCACATCAGCAGCCAATTATCTGAATGGCAAATACCTCAGTGACTGTACTCTTTACGTCACACTAGAACCTTGTATAATGTGTGCTGGCGCATTAAAATGGAGCCAGATCACACGGGTGGTTTATGGTGCTTCTGACCCTCAAAGGGGATTTAATCAGACAGGACTTCAGTTACACCCTAAAACAAGTCTTCGCTCTGGTGTTTTAGCGGCTGAATCAAAAAGTTTACTCGATCAGTTTTTTGCGAATAAAAGGAAATAAAAAAAGCACCTATTTAAGGTGCTTTAGTCACAGTAATCATATATAAATTATAATAGGCTTATATTGGAAGCTTGCTTTCCTTTTTTACCTTCTTCTTCTACATACTCTACTTTTGCCCCTTCAGTAAGGGTCACGCCATTTAGCGCTGAAATGTGAACGAATACATCATCACCTGATTCATCGTTGGTAATGAAACCAAATCCTTTAGCTTCATTGAAAAATTTAACTGTACCAGTCATATTATTATTTAATAAATTATAGCCAAAGGTACGCTTATTATTGTGGTGGAGTATCTTTTTTAACATTTTTATTTAATTAAAAAAGCTGATTTTCAATTATTTCCAAAAAAAGAACGCCCATTTAATGACAAAAGGCACTTTTTGAGGCTTATTCCTCTCCCCTCATTTTTTTTAAATTTTCTTCACTCAAGGTATAGTCTTTGAGTTGTTTGCCCTTCCAGCGGTGGTATAGAAAAAGGGGCATAAAAATAAAAGCGCCGCAAAGTACTGTAAAGCCGATAATACGCTCTCCTATTTCAAAATTCAGCTGTGATCTGTGATAGATGCCATAGGCTAAACTACTGAGGAGTAAGAGAAAAAAGACGTTTAGAAAAAGCTTCATGGCTTTGGTTTTGCAATGGATTTCAGTGCTAATTCTTCTAATTGCTCTGGATGAAGAGGAGCTGGCGCATCGATCATCACATCGCGTCCTGCATTATTTTTGGGGAAAGCAATAAAATCCCTGATGGTTTCTTCTCCTCCTAGTATTGTGACTAAGCGGTCTAAGCCAAAGGCGATCCCTCCATGGGGAGGTGCCCCGTATTGGAAAGCATTCATCAAAAAGCCAAATTGTGCTTCCGCCTCTTCTTTGGAAAAGCCCAGCAGGTCAAAAAGTTGTGCTTGCAAGGCCTGGTCGTGTATTCGTATAGACCCTCCGCCAATTTCATTTCCATTGAGCACTAGGTCATAAGCATTTGCTTTAACGGCGCTTGGATTTTCTTTTAAAAGGACTAAATCTTCCGGTTTGGGCGCGGTAAAGGGGTGGTGCATGGCGTGATAACGTTGAGTCTCCTCGTCCCATTCCAATAAAGGGAAATCTGTAATCCAAAGTGGGGCAAAAACTTCTGGATTTCGGAGTCCCAAATGCGATGCTAATTCCATACGGAGGGCGCTGAGCTGTGTTCGTGTTGTAGTGGCTTCGCCTGAAAGAATGAGTAGCAGGTCACCACGCTCCGCTTCACAAAAGCGGGCCCAGTCGGCGAGTATTTCTTGACTAAAAAATTTGTCTACTGAAGACTTATAACTTCCGTCTGCATTGCATTTGACATAGACCAGTCCTTTTGCTCCAATTTGAGGCCGCTTGACCCAGTCTATCCATCCATCAATTTCTTTTCGACTCATTTTAGCAGCTCCCGGCACGGCAATTCCTACGACTAATTCCTGACTGTCAAAAACACCAAATCCTTTGCCTTGAGCCAAGGCATTTAATTCTTTAAAAGTCATCCCAAAACGGATATCTGGCTTGTCATTGCCATAGGTTTTAATGGCCTCTTCATAGGACATACGTGGAAAGGGCCCTGTCTCTATCCCTTTGATTTCTTTGAGCAAATGTCTTGTTAAACCTTCAAATTGTTGGATTATATCTTCTTGATTTACAAAAGCCATTTCACAGTCAATCTGAGTAAACTCTGGTTGGCGGTCTGCTCTGAGGTCTTCATCGCGAAAGCATTTCACAATTTGAAAATATTTGTCTAAGCCGCCTACCATTAATAATTGCTTAAAAGTTTGGGGCGATTGTGGCAGGGCGTAAAACTGGCCTTCATTCATTCGGGAAGGGACTACAAAATCTCGGGCTCCTTCGGGGGTAGACTTTATAAGATAGGGGGTCTCAACTTCTATAAATTGCGCCTCACTTAAATAATTGCGTACCGCCATAGTGACTTTTGAACGGAAGATGAGTTTTTCTTTTACGGGGTCTCTTCGGATATCTAAATAGCGATAATTCATTCGCAATTCCTCCCCTCCGTCTGTTTCATCAGCGATTGTAAAGGGGGGTGTTTTAGAGGCATTTAAAAGTGTAAGGTCTTCTACCAGCACTTCTATCTCTCCAGTGGCTCTATTTGGATTTTTTGATTCCCTTTCAATTACGGTTCCCTTTATTTGAATTACAAATTCACGCCCCAGTGCTTGAGCTGCTGTAAAAACCTCTTCAGGTGTACGTTCGGCATCAAAGACGAGTTGCGTAATGCCATAGCGGTCTCTCAAATCTACCCAAATGATAAAGCCTTTATTTCTAATTTTTTGGACCCAGCCAGAAAGTAGTACGCTCTGGTTTAGTTCTGAGAGTGATAGTGCGCCGCAATTGTGAGTTCTATACATACTGATTTAATGTTGAACAAAAATATTAAATCCTGAGGGATCACCCTCAGGATTTGATCATCTTTATAAAATCTTCTTCAGCTT
>WTIP01000101.1:4921-7962 GCA_011525195.1 Flavobacteriales bacterium
CGTTTACGATCGATAAGTAGTTGGGTATAGTCCAATAAGACGACACCATTATTCACCACTATACCCGCCAAGGCGATAATCCCCATCATCGTCATTAAAATGACAAAAGGCATTTGAAAAGCCATTAACCCGAGGAAGACCCCCGTAAAACTGAGGAAAATAGATAAGAGAATAATTAAAGGCTTGGAAATTGAATTAAACTGGAAGACTAAGAGTAATAAAATTAAGCCTAGGGCCGCAGCCAGAGCATTAGAGAGAAAAGCCATATTTTTTTCTTGCTCCTCGATTTCACCTGAAAATTTAAAGCTTACTCCCTCGGGCAGTTCAAAATTGACAAGGACTGTTTTGACCTGCTCAACGACTTCATTGGCATTAAAACCTGCTAATACCGGAGAGTAAAGTGTCACAATGCGGTTGAGCTCTCTGTGTTTGATCGCATTATAATTGGTAATACTTTTCTGTGTAACTAAAGAGGCAATAGGAATTTCTTTTATCCTACCTGTAGCGGGATCTCTAAAAATAATATTTTGATTAAATAAGGCATTGGTGTCGTATCTGTTGTCTTGATCAAATCGGACATTGATATCATAATCTTCACCGTCTTCTTTATAAATGCCTGCTTTAGCACCAAATAATGAGGTTCTTAAGAGCTGTCCGACTTGTGCTGCTGAGACCCCCAAAGCGCCTGCTTTTTTTCGGTCTATTTCAAGTTGGGTGCCTGGTTTATTTTTATTGACGTCAATTTTTAATTCTTCTACCCCACTGATATTGATTCGGTTAAGAAATTCTTTCATACTTTCTGCAGTCTGAATTAATTCCAGATAACGGGCCCCCTTAATTTCAATTGTTATGGGATATCCTGCTGGTGGGCCATTGGCGTCTTTTTCAACAGAGAGGGCCACGCCAGGGAATTTTTCAAAAAGCTGCTCTTGTATTGCTTTTCTGAGGCGTTCACTAGACACCCCTTCTCTAAATTTGAACTCCTGCATGGTTAAGGTTAATTTTCCTTTGTGTGGGAGTTCATTGGTATTACCATTATCTACTTCGGGATTACCCGCACCTTCTCCTACTTGGGCAACCATAGATTCAACCAGAAGATTGCGCCCATTTTTATTAAATTCGGGACGCTCCATTACCGACAATACTTCTCTTTCAATTTGCTGGGTCGTCCTGTTGGTCTTTTCAATAGCAGTTCCTTCGGGGTACTCGATATAGACAAAAATTTGCTTGGGCTGATTGTCAGGGAAGAACTCAACCTTAGGAGGGAAAATACCCATTAGTGCAAAGGAGAGAAAAAGCAGTAAAAATGTACCTCCTAAAAACAAATAAGGTTTTCTTCCACTTAGGGCAAAATGAAGAAATGTCCGGTAGCTGTTTTCCAGCCGAACTAAAAACGAAGTTTGAAAGGCGAGCGCCCATTTTTTGATCAGGTATTTATAAGCCCATAGTAAGGCAGGAACTAAAAGCATTAGATTTCCAAAAAGGCGTAATTGGGGATCCCCAAAGAGCAAGAGAATTCCCAAACCACCCATAAAGAGTGTGATGCGCTGTAAAGACGGGGTGCTTATTTCGCGGTCATTAATCTCCATAAATTGAGAAACCAACATAGAATTAAAGAAAATAGCCACTATGAGTGAAGATCCCAAAACAACTGAAAGTGTGATGGGGAAATAGATCATGAATTCACCCATGAGTCCAGGCCATGCCCCAAGTGGAACAAAAGCAGCTATGGTGGTAGCTGTAGAGACAATAATGGGAAAGGCAATTTCACCAATCCCAGCTTTGGCTGCTTGAATTCGACTATAGCCCTCTTTTTCCATCAAGCGGTATACATTTTCTACAACTACGATTCCATTGTCTACCAACATACCGAGCCCCATAACGAGTCCAAAAAGGACCATCGTATTGAGGGTATAACCTAAAAAGGATAAAATCATAAAAGACATAAACATCGACATGGGAATGGCAAAACCTACATAGAGTGCATTGCGGAAACCGAGGAAAAACATCAGGACCGTAACTACTAAAATGACACCAAAAATAATCGAGTTTACCAATTCACTGATCTGGTTTAAAGTCATATTTGATTGGTCATTAGATACTTTAATTTTTAAATCCTGAGGGATTCCTAAAGCCTGATTATCTTCCATCAGCGCTTTAATCTCTTGGGAGGCTTCCACGAGGTTTTTACCGCCTCGCTTTACCACATCTAAAAGAACTGCTTTTTCGCCATACGAACGGGCAAAGGAAGTGGCTTCTTTTTCTTTAAATGAGATTGTTGCAATATCACCTAAATAGACAGGTCCACCATCGGTTTTGACGACAAAATCTCTTAATTGCTGAGGATTTTCAATTTCTCCTGTCAAACGAATATTGCGGCGTTGGCCACCACTTACAATATTTCCACTAGAGATTGTCGTATTTTCATTACCGATGGCGCCAAGGATATTATTAAAAGAAACTTTGGCTGCCGTCATTTTATAAATATCTACCGCTACTTCTACCTCAAATACCTGAATCCCTCGGATATTGACTTCTTTTATTTGGGGGAGTTGTTCAATACGTGATTCTATTTTTTCAGCAAAACTCTTGAGTTGTTCTATAGGGTAATCCCCTTGCAAAGAGATATTTAAAATGGGTTGTAATTCTGAAAAGTCCAGTTCAAATATAGTAGGCTCAACTTTGGCATTATTAAATACAGGCCAGTCTGGACCCGAACTAATCCCATCAACTAAATCTTTGACTTTTTGTTTGGCATCATCGATAGTGATATTTTCATCAAATTCAATATCAATTACAGAAAAGTCTTCAGAGGAAGTAGAACGGATTTCAACAAGATTTGAAACCCCTTTAAGCGCTTCCTCTAGGGGGTTTGTAATCGAGCGTTCAATATCTTCTGCCGTATTTCCAGGATAAACGGTACTTACAAAGACTTTTGTGTCGTTGATTTCGGGGAAAGTTTCTCGGGGCATTGTAAAATAAGCACTAAATCCAAGAATTAGGAAGATAGCCATGATTACATAAATCACGGTGCGGTGGTC
>WTIP01000046.1 GCA_011525195.1 Flavobacteriales bacterium
CCAAAACGGATAGCTTGATCATCATTAACAGTAAACTTATAATAAGACTCATTTACGTCAGGACCTAATACGTTTAGTTTCATTCTTCTACATTCCTCCATAAAAAAAGTTACTTGTTTAATATCATTCATATTATTTGATAGTACAGCAGCCATGTATTCAGCTGGATAATGAGCCTTCAAATAAGCAGTTTGATAACCAATCCAAGCGTAACATGTGGAATGTGATTTATTAAAAGCGTAAGCTGCGAAGGCTTCCCAATCCCTCCATATCTTTTCAAGTATTTCTTCAGGGTGTCCATTAGATTTACCTCCATCAATAAACTGTGGTTTTAACTTTTGCAGTAATGCAAAAATCTTTTTCCCCATTGCTTTTCTTAAAATATCAGCGTCACCTTTAGAAAATCCAGCAAGCTTTTGTGATAAAAGCATAACTTGTTCTTGATAAACAGTAATTCCATAAGTTTCTTCTAAAAATTCCTTCATAACTGGAAGATCATAAGATATTTCTTGTTTACCATTTTTTCTATCCACAAAACTTGGAATGTATTCTAAAGGCCCAGGACGATATAATGCATTCATTGCTATCAAATCTGCAAATACAGTTGGTTTCAAATCTTTTAAATATTTCTGCATACCAGCAGATTCATACTGAAAAATTCCTACTGTTTCTCCTCTCTGAAACAATTCATAAGTTTTTAGATCATCTAAAGGAAATTTGTCGGGATCAAGGTCTATTCCGTGTTTATATTTTACAAGTTTTACGGTGTCTTTAATTAAAGTTAATGTTTTTAGCCCTAGAAAATCCATTTTCAACAATCCCGCATCCTCTACTACTGAATTATCATATTGAGTAACATAAAGGTCGGAATCCTTTGCTGTAGCTACAGGGACAAATTGGGTAATATCATCAGGAGTTATTATAACACCACATGCATGAATTCCTGTATTTCTAAGAGATCCTTCAAGTACTTTTGCTTGTTGGATAGTTTGACCAGAAATAGAGTCTTCCTCAGCTATATTTTTTATCTCATTAACTCGCAATAATTCTTCACTTCTTAATTTTTCTTTAAGTTCCTCATCCGAAGAACCAAATATTTTTTCAAGTTTTATATTAGGTAAAAGTTTTGCAATACGATCAGCTTCTCCTAAAGACAAGTCCAAAACACGAGCAGTATCTCGAATGGAAGATTTTGCCGCCATAGTCCCATATGTTATTATTTGAGCTACTTGATTGGACCCATATTTTTTTATAACATATTCCATTACTTTAGCGCGTCCCTCGTCATCAAAGTCTATATCAATATCTGGCATGCTTACCCTATCAGGATTTAGAAACCGCTCAAAAAGCAAATCGTATTTTACAGGGTCAATATTGGTTATATTTAAACAGTAAGCCACGACAGATCCTGCTGCAGATCCACGACCTGGACCTACTGATACATTCATCTCACGAGCTGCAGCAATTAAGTCTTGAACAATCAAAAAATACCCTGGATAGCCAGTATTTGCAATTACATCTAATTCAAAATCAATTCGTTCTTTTAAATTCTTTGAAATTTTTTTATATCTAGCTTTAGCTCCTTCGTGAGTTAAATACCTCAAATAATTATTTTCTCCTTTTTTACCATCTTTATCGCCTTCTACAAGGTATTGATCAGGAATTTCAAACTTGGGCAATAATACATCACGGGTTAGGCTAAAAGGTTCAATTTTATCAACTAAAGATTCTATGTTTAATATAGCCTCAGGTATGTCTTGGAATAAATTTTTCATTTGATCCTGAGTTTTGAAATAATATTCTTGATTCGGAAAGCCATACCTAAAGCCTCTACCACGTCCTATTGGTGTAGCTTGTTTTTCACCTTCTTTTACACAGAGTAAAATATCGTGTGCATTTGCCTCTTCTTTATGCGTGTAGTAAGTATTATTTGTTGCAATTAAGGAGATTTTGTGTTTCCGCGAAAAATCAATGAGTACATCATTGGCTCGATCTTCAGCTTCTTCTCCATGTCTCATTAACTCAATATATAAATCATCACCAAATTTATTATGCCACCACTCTAAGGCTTCTTCTGCTTGTCTATCCCCAAGGTTTAATATTTTTGAAGGTACTTCCCCAAAAGTATTCCCTGTTAATACAATCAAGTTTTCTTTATAAAGATCTACTATTTTTTTATCGATTCTTGGAACATAATAAAACCCATCAACATATGCTATTGATGTCATCTTAGCTAAATTATGATAGCCTTTTTTATTTTTAGCAATAAAAACTATTTGAAAACCATCATCACGATGTGTTTTATCTTTGTGATCCTCACAAACATAAAACTCACATCCTATAATAGGTTTTATTTTTTTTTCTTGATCTTCTAATTTAGAATTAAAGATGTTTATGGTCTTTATAAAATGAAAAGCACCCATCAAATTAGCATGATCGGTAATAGCAATAGCGGGCATGCTATCTTTATATGCTACATCGATCAATTGATTAATACGTGAGGTAGCTTGTAAAACAGAAAATTGAGTATGGTTGTGTAAATGGACAAATGGTGCGTCTTGCAATGCACTATTAGTTTCGTGTTCTATTTTAGATGTTAATTTTTTTTCTTTTTGTTTTAAAGCTAGAGAAGCTTCTTTTAAATTCTCATGCTTTAATCCAACCAAAGTAAAAGGTGTTTTTTGCTTTTTAATTTCTAAGGTTTGAATATTTACATCAGAAAATGCTTCAGGATTTATTAAACCATTGCGAAGTAATTCAAAAAAGACACGAGTTGTAGCTTCAACATCTGAGGTAGCATTATGTGCTTCTTCAAAATTTTTTTTAAATAGATGATAATATAATTCACTTAATGTAGGTAATTTAAATTTACCTCCACGTCCTCCTGATAACTTACATAAAAGAGCAGTCTCTTCAGTACAAGTATCAATTATTGCTTTACCTTCAAGTGCATCTTTTAGTCCTACTCTAAGATACTCTGCTCCCATGATATTTCGATCAAAAGAAATATTATGGCCAACCAAAAATTCAACTTGATTAATTACATTTTTAAAATTTTCTAAAACTTTTTCTATTGGAACTCCTTTATTTTTTGCAAGAGCTGTTGATATTCCGTGTACCTTTTCTGAGTCAAAAGGAATTGTAAAACCGTTAGGTTGGATTAAGTAATCTTCATGAGAAATAATACTCCCTTTTATATCATGAACTTGCCAAGCAATTTGAACACAACGAGGCCAATTTTCACTTTCAGTAAGGGGTGCATTCCAACGTTTTGGAAGGCCAGTAGTTTCAGTATCAAAGATCAAATACATTAAAACTAAAATAACAAATTATCCACCTATTTAGCAAAGTATTTATTGACAGTTATTAACCACCTAAGTTTTCCTCTTTTTTGTACCTTCACCATGAAAAAGAAAGATATCTATGTCATTGCTTAAATTTACCTCTAAGGGGATTTATTGTCCCATAGCTGACGTATATTTAGATCCTTGGAAAGGAGTAAATAAAGCTTTAATTACTCATGGACATTCAGACCACGCTCGTTGGGGAAGTAAGCATTACATTACTAATGAAATTAATGTATCCATAATCAAACATAGGCTAGGAAGCATATCAGTTTCAGGAAGGAAATATGGGGAATCATTTAATATTAATGGAGTGAAATTTTCTTTTCATCCTGCTGGACATGTCCCAGGTTCATCTCAGATTCGTGTAGAATACAAAGGGGAGGTTTGGGTTTTTACAGGCGATTACAAAATACAAAAAGATGGAATTTCAACTCCCTTTGAACCAATAAAATGCAATACATTTATCACAGAATGTACTTTTGGCCTTCCTGTATTTCAATGGGAGGAGCCAAAATATATTCACTCCAAAATTAACGATTGGTGGGCAAAAAATAAGTCAAGAAAAATCACAAGTTTGTTGATGGGCTATTCTCTTGGCAAAATTCAACGTTTACTGAAACATCTAGACCCATCCATAGGAAAGATATATACTCATGGTGCTACAGAGCAGATGACTAGGGTTTTACGGCAATTTATTGATTTCCCCGATACACATCTTATAACCCGTGATACAACCAAAAAAGAAGTTGAAGGAAATCTGATTTTAGCTCCTCCCGCTGTTATGGGAAGTGCTTGGGTAAAGAAATTTGGACAACTCTCTACAGGATATGCCTCGGGTTGGATGGCTTTTCGTGGTGCTAGAAGAAGAAGAGCCATAGATAACGCCTTTGTTTTATCAGATCACGCAGACTGGGAAGGCTTGATTTCTGCTATAAGAAATACAGATTGCGAAAATATAATTACAACACACGGCTATACGGATATCTTTGCTCAATACCTCTGCGAGCTAGGTTGGAATGCTAGAACTGAAAAAACCCAGTATGAGGCAGAAACACCTGAAAAAGCTATAGCAGAATGAGACGTTTTGCTAGTTTAATAGAGCATTTGGACAGAACCAACAAAACAAATCATAAAGTAGAATTATTGAAAAACTATTTTATGAAAGCGCCCAAAAAAGATGCATTATGGGCAATAGCACTACTTTCACATCGTCGTCCATCACGCCCTGTAACTACAACATTAATGCGGCAATGGGCTGCAGAATTAACAGAGTTACCTGCCTGGCTATTTGAAGAATCTTACCATATTGTTGGAGATTTAGCAGAAACTATTTCCCTCCTAGTTCAGCAAGAGACAGAAGGGGATAATCCCACACTGAGTCAATGCATAGAGGAAATCATCGAATTTAAAACTAAAGAGGAAGCCGAGAAAAAATCTTATATCATTGATCGCTGGAAACGTTTTAATAATTTTGAACGTTTTGTATTTAATAAAATCTTAACTGGCGGATTTAGAATAGGTGTCAGTCAAAAACTGATGACACGTGCCTTGTCTAAGGCCGTAGAAATTAATGAAAATATTTTAGCTCACCGGCTCATGGGACAATGGACCCCTGAGACTACTTCTTTTGAAGAACTCGTTCTAAATCCTAAACCTGAGGATCAAATTTCACAGCCCTATCCTTTCTTTTTAGCCTATGCTCTAGAAAATGGCTTTCAGGAAAAAGAAAAAGTTTCAGATTGGCACATTGAACACAAGTGGGACGGAATGCGCGCCCAATTGATTATTCGAAAAAGGAAAATATTTTTATGGAGCCGTGGAGAAGAATTGATTACAGATAAGTTTCCAGAACTCCATTGTCTTACACGATATCTTCCTGACGGCACAGTATTAGATGGTGAACTCTTGCCCTATAAGGAGGGAGAAATAGGAAATTTTAATGCTTTGCAAAGAAGAATAGGAAGAAAGACCGTTTCTGAAAAACTACAAAATGAGGTCCCAATTATCATTATGCTATACGACCTTTTAGAATGGAAGGGAAAAGACATTCGTATGAAAACCCTAGCAGAAAGACAAGAGCTATTGGCTGCCTTGTATAAAAAAATCAAAAGAGAAGGAGTCCCTTTACTCTTATCTGAAGTAATGTATTTTTCCACATGGAAAAAAGTAGCTCAAGAACGTGAACAATCAAAAAATAAACAGAGCGAAGGACTTATGCTTAAGAAAAAAAATTCTCCCTATCAAGTAGGGCGTAAAAAAGGTGCGTGGTGGAAATGGAAATCTGATCCCAAGACAATTGATGCAGTTTTGACATATGCCATGAGGGGACATGGAAGACGAACCAATCTTTATACAGATTATACCTTCGCTCTTTGGCAAGACAAAAAGTTGATAACTTTTGCTAAAGCATACTCGGGATTAACGGATGCTGAAATAAAGAAAGTTGATCAGTTTGTGAAAAAAAATACTACTGATCGTTTTGGACCTGTACGCCAAGTAAAACCTGAATTGGTATTCGAAATCGCCTTTGAAGGAATTGCTTCCTCAAAGCGCCATAAAAGTGGGGTTGCTGTTCGTTTTCCAAGAATTTTAAGATGGCGTCACGACAAAAAAATTACTGACGCCAACAGTTTAGAGGATATTAAAAAAATGCTCTAATGAAGGAAGTTACACAATGGTTTGTAGAACAAGGTTGGCACCCTCAGGCTTTTCAAAAAGAATGTTGGAAGGCGTATACTCAAGGATTAAATGGAATGCTGCACGCACCTACAGGAAGTGGAAAAACCTATGCGCTCTGGGGGGCAATTATTCAGGAGGCTTTTCGTGTAAAAAAACATCCAACAGGAATACAAGCTTTATGGCTTACTCCTCTTCGTGCTTTGGCAATAGAGATACAGCAAGCTACCCAACGCATGACTTCGGATTTGACTCCTGAGTTGCAGGTTGGACTCCGTACAGGAGATACTTCACAAAGCGAACGCTCCAAACAAAAGCAAAAACCTTCTTTCGGATTAGTAACAACACCTGAAAGCCTTCACTTACTATTAAGCACTAAAGACCACCAAAAACAATTTAAACATCTAAAAGTTATTGTAATTGACGAATGGCACGAACTTCTTGGAACCAAAAGAGGAGTTCAAGTAGAATTGGCTCTAGCCTACTTACGATCTTTTTTACCTGTTTTAAAAGTTTGGGGAATATCTGCCACTTTGGGGAATAAAGACTTAGCTCGAGAAATTTTGCTAGGTCCCTTAGAAAATTATGCTACAGTAAATGCTAATATCAACAAAAAAATTAGAGTAAAATCTATCTTGCCCAAAAGGATGGAAAGCTTCCCTTGGCGTGGACATTTGGGGATTCAACTTCTGCCACAGGTTTTGAAATTGATAAAAAAAAACAAGACTACATTGATTTTTACTAATACACGTGCTCAATGTGAGATTTGGTTCCATCACCTTTTGGATGCCGATCCCAACCTGGCTGGAAATATGGCCATGCATCACGGGAGTATTGATAAAAAAATACGCCTTTGGGTAGAAAAGGCTTTACGCAAAGAAGAACTAAAAGTTGTGGTTTGCACCTCCAGTTTAGATCTTGGGGTAGACTTTAGCCCTGTAGAAAATTGTGTTCAGATCGGCAGCCCTAAGGGTGTTGGGCGATTTGTCCAACGAGCTGGACGAAGTGGTCACCGCCCTAAAGCAGAAAGTACAATCCACTTTTTACCAACACACGCTATGGAACTCATCGAGTCTGTGGCCTTGCAACGAGGGATTGAAAATCAGCAAATTGAAGACCGTATACCTTACCTTAATAGCTATGATGTATTGCTTCAATTTTTAATGACCCTGGCCGTGGGAAGTGGTTTTCAACCCAAAAAGTTACTCCCAATTATAAAGCAAACCTTTTGCTTTCAAACCCTTAATGATGAACAATGGCAATGGATTATCAATTTCTTAGTTAAAGGAAGTCAAAGTCTAGAACATTATGACGAATACAAAAAAGTAAATATTTTAGAAGATGGAAGTCTTAAAGTTATAAATAAAAGAATTGCTTTACGTCACCGTCTTTCTATGGGAACTATAGTTAGTGATGCCAATTTAAAGATCCGTTATCAAAAAGGAGGTTATTTGGGTACCATTGAAGAGTGGTTTATCGCCAAACTAAAACCAGGTGATGTATTTACTTTTTCGGGCAGAAATTTAGAGTTAATAAGAATGCATAACATGGAAGTTATCGTTCGCAAATCAAAATCAAAAAAAAGTAGAATCCCAGCCTGGATTGGAGGACGTATGAGTTTCAGTGCCCACCTCAGCGATCTCTTGAAAAATGCTTTGTTTGAAAATAGAAATCAAAACACACCAGAATTTCAATCACTTGCTCCTGTTTTTTACCAGCAAAAAAAAGAGTCCATCGTCCCACAGCCCCATCAATTTTTGATTGAACGTTTTGAAACCAAAGAAGGCTTTCATACTGTTTTTTATCCTTTTGAAGGCTATGCAATTCACGAAGCCATGGCTAGTTTAGTGGCCTATCGAATCAGCTTATTGTCTCCCATCACCTTTAGTATGTCCTTCAATGA
>WTIP01000148.1 GCA_011525195.1 Flavobacteriales bacterium
GTATAGGCTCGGAAATCGATTGGATCAGGACATGCAGCAAAGCATCCATTATATTCTTTGGGATAAAAAACTTGAACTGCCAGTGCTTCCCATCCGCCTGTTGAGCCTCCATAGAGGAAACGTCCCCAGCCTGCTCCAACGCCATTGAATAATTTTTCTATATGAGGAATTAATTCGTAGGTAATCGCATCACCATAAGGCCCCAAATTTGCGGAATTTACAGCATAAGAATCATCATAATAAGGGTTCTGATGTTGTATTTCAATTACTAAAAATCGAGGAAAGTCTTTGGAGGTCCATTGTGTATAAAAATCATATGCTTCTTTTTCTTGAATGTATTTATAGCCTGTAATGCCAAATCGGGGATTAAAAATAGAATCTTCTTTTGCTGCTGTGGGGGGTGTTGTTCTAAAGCCCCCAATGGTTTTTGGAAAATGCCCGTGAAAAACCATTAATGGATAACGGGTCTCAGCTGCTTTGTCAAAGCCCTCAGGGACTAAAACATTGGCTTGTAAATACATAGGGCGCCCCCAAAATTCTGAAAGCAACTCACTTTTAATTTTTATGTGTTTGATATACTCTGTATCCTGAACGGGTTCAATGGGAGGAATTTCTTCAGTAATATTTAGTTTAATAGGCGTCCCTTTTTTGTAATTAATTTTTAACGGCTTGCTGTAAATATTTTTTGGGGAAGTATTCCAATGTTGCCCTTCTCCCTGGTCCATGGGAAGTTTTACTTGATGTCCATTTGCAAGATTAAAAGTTTCATATTTATGGAGTAGGGCTTGCATATAATAGGTTCCTGTTTCTAGGTCAGCCAAGTTTTCAATCGGATAGGCTTCTGTGGAAGAATTAAAAATTTCAATTTGCCCGCTTTCCCATTGACTTATATTTTTACCTATAACTATACCCGAATCATTTGTATCATTAATTTGAAATCGAGGTTCTTTAGAATTATCTTTTGAAATCAAGACGAGCAATCTTCCGTCAAAAGGATCTTGAGAGAGCGTTCTGTCATAGGTAACTTCGATGACAGTAGTGTCATAATTAGTAGTGCAAGAAGCCAATAGAAGCAGAGCGATCACTGTAAAAAGTGAAAGTCTTAGGGATTTATTTTTTTTCATATTTAAAAAATTGAAAATTAATTTAGTAAAAAAATCAATGTACCTTGGTTAATGATGATTATATTGTATTAATAAAATGGGGTTCTTAAAATTATAAACTATGAAAAATTTTTGCTTACTAATAATAAGCATCCTTTGCTTCCAAGGGTATGCACAAGAAAAGTTTGAAGGTTTGGCGGCAGGGCCTTATAAAAAACTTGTCATTAGAGGTGCCATGGTAATACCGGGCCATGGAGGTCCTCCAGTGGGTCCTTATGATATAGTCATAAAAGGAGATCAAATTACAGATATGATTCCTTTTGATCCCGTTACAGCTAAAAGTAGAGGGGAGGTAAAAAGAGAAGAAGGAGATCGTATCATCAATGCTGAAGGAAAATATGTACTACCCGGAATGATCGACCTGCATATGCACCTCAGAACAGATCCTATGCCTTTAGAATATGTCTATTACTTAAAGCTGGCACATGGGGTTACTACAATGGTTCCCGGTTCTGACAGAGGGCTTAAATCTGGTATGGAACAAGCAAAACTCAGTAAGCAAAATAAAATACTAGCGCCTAAATTATTTCCTATATGGTCTTATGGTGCGATGACAAACTTTGATCCAATCGCATTAGATGATCCTAAAAATGCACCAGAGGTGGTTAAACAAATGTTTGCAAAAGGAGCGCATGTTGTAAATGCAGGAAATTTAGGATGGAGTCAAGAATTACTCAAGGCGGTATGTGAGGAAGTAACCAAAAATGGGGGTATTACCACCTACCACATTCCTCCGAGTACAACTGCTGTAACTCAGGCTGTAGATGCGGCTCGATTAGGTGTTACCATGATAGAGCACCACTATGCTTATGCGGAGTCCGCACTCGATCGACAGGTTCAAAATTTTAAGCCCACTTACAATTACAATGACGAAAATGAGCGGTTTCGTCAGGC
>WTIP01000155.1 GCA_011525195.1 Flavobacteriales bacterium
ATGCGAGCTGTTTGTTTCATAATGCTTCAGTAGTCAATTCCCCATTTATTGATCTCAGTAAGCCCAATGGATTTTCATTTCTTAATGCTTCAGGTAGTAATTCTTGGGGGCAATCTTGAAAGGCTATAGGCTGCAACCATCTGTGGATGGCATCTGTTCCTACAGCTGTAAAGCGCGGGTCTGTAGAAGCCGGGTAGGGCCCTCCGTGTTGCATGGCTTGGGTCACTGCAACTCCCGTAGGAACCCCTTGAAAAAGGAGTCTTCCTGTTTTTAATTGTAGTCGCGTAGACAGCTTTTTAGAAGACGCTAAGTCAGATGAAGTACCGAGAATAGTCGCTGTGAGCTGTCCTGGAAGCGCATTGGCTAACTCTATCAACTCCTCAGCCGTCTTACAACTAACCACCAACGTGAAGGGCCCAAAAACTTCTTCCGCTAAATGTGAATATTTAATAAAAGTTGAGGCAGAAACTTCACCAATAGCTGCAGCGCAATTTTCAGCTTGGTAAAAAGAATTGAGTGCATTTGTATTGCTCAACTCCTTGAGTTTTTCTTGGTACTGTTTTTCGATATTAGAGTGAACCATTGGCGCAAGTTCTGCCCCTTTGACTTCATTGCATAAAGACTTATAAAAATGACTTTTCCCCGAAGGGTCATGAATCATAATTAAGCCTGGATTTGTACAAAACTGACCCGACCCCAGTAGTACCGACTGAGCAATTTCTTTTGCTAAAACAGCTGCATCGGTCTGTAGCTGATTTTCCAGAATAAAAATAGGATTTGTACTTCCCATTTCGGAAAATACAGGGATGGGTTCTGTCCTTTTTTGGGCCAAATCGAAAAGAGCCCTCCCTCCTTTAAAACTTCCTGTAAAACCGACCCCCTTAGTTAATGGATGACTGACTAATCGACTTCCTAATTCATGAGAAGCCCCTGTGAGGTGAGAAAAGATGCCTGAAGGTAAATTACATTTTTGCACTGCATTAGAAATACAGCGGGCAACGCTCTCACTTGTCGCTGCATGGTAGGGATGTCCTTTTACAATTACTGGGCAGCCTGCTGCTAAAGCAGAGGCCGTATCTCCTCCAGCTGTAGAAAATGCCAAAGGAAAATTACTCGCTCCAAAAACAACAATTGGCCCGATGCCAAAAAGCATTTTTCTAATATCTGGACCTTGTGTATGGATTCTGATATTTGCAAAGATTCCTTTTTGTAATAATTCAACGAAGCGTTGCAGTTGATCCAGCGTTCGCTGAAACTCACCTTCTGCACGACCCTGAGGGAGTGCTGATTCTTTTTGATAGTATATTAATATTTCCTCTTTGTGTGCTTGAAGCTCCTTTTGAATGGCACTTAGAAAATTAGCCCGGGTTTCAAAAGAGGTTGTTCTATATGATTCAAAACTTTCTGATGCCCCCTCTAGTGCGCGTTGAATTTGGTCTTCATTTGCCTCCTCAAAAGCAGTGGGTAGTGACTTTTCATTTTGAGGGTTTTTTGTAAAAAAATGGGGCGAACTCTTTGAGGACTCCCAGACCCCATTCACTAAATTACCACCGCTGATCATAGGTACTTTTTGTAATCTAAATTTGTTGGTCTTGACAAAAGTGCTGACGCTATGGTTCGTCTGACTGCTGTTTTTGTATCCCCGCTTAACGGTTTTCGTGGGGGACGTACATATCCTGTTCCAAGACCTGTTTCTACTTCGCACATTTTAATATTCTGAACCAGTTGGGGGGAAATATCAAGCTCTAATAAGGGTAAAAACCAGCGAAAGAGCAAACGTGCCTTTTCCCATTCCCCCTCTTTACAATACGTATATAATGCAACGGTTTCCTCTGGAAAGGCATCTACTAAACCAGCAACCCAACCACGGGCACCCATCAGTAAGCACTCCATCGCGATGGTGTCCACCCCGCAAAGTATACTAAAACGATCTCCAAAACGGTTCAGCATACGCGTAATATTTGTGGTGTCACGAGTTGATTCTTTAATCGCATTAATATTTTCAAAGGCAGAGAGCTGCTCAAACATGTCTAGGGTTACTTCAATTTTATAATCTACTGGATTATTGTAAATCATAATTGGTAATGAGGTGCTTGCTGCGACTGAAGAAAAATAAGAGACTGTTTCCTCATCTGTTGCTTTATAACGCATAGGAGGTAGCAGCATTAATCCATTGGCGCCTTCTGCTTCGGCTTGTTCTGCCAGTGCAACAGCTTTAGAGGTTGTTTGCTCTGCGATATTCATCACTACGGGGAGTTTACCCCCTACTACCTCAAGACTTGTGGCCAAAAGCTGGCTTTTCTCCTCATCACTTAGGGTGCTGGCCTCACCCAAAGTCCCCCCTAAAATGATTCCATGTACACCTGCATTTAACTGAGCAGCCAAATTTTTTTTAAAAGCCGCTAAATCGAGTGTATAATCTTTTTTAAATTGTGTGGTGATTGCTGGCATTACGCCTTCCCATTTGATTTTTTTCATTTTACAAATCTATTTCAGAATAGAGGTTTAATATAAGTTTTTTTAAAGTTTGTATCACATTTAGAGAAAGATTTATAAAACCAAAGGGTATTTAAGAATATAACTAGTAGTAAATCCGAATTAAAATCTTGGATATAAGTACTTTGAGATCACATTTACTACCTAAGAAAAATATTAAATTTGTTATAAACTGCCTACTCAACTCTTAGAATTTCAAAAATGAAAAAAATTATATCTCTTTTAAGTCTGGTTCTCATCATTGGGTTTGGCTTGCTTTATATATCAGACTACAGCTACCTGCTCGATGCAGTCTCCAAAACTTACCTTACGGGGCATAAAACAGCCTTTCTTTCTGACTACAATTATTTTGACAATCGTACACTTCCTCCTTCAGAGAAACCACAGCCTTGGCCACTTCATCAGGAATATAATAAATTAGAACTCACTAAAAAGCAAGAACAATTGGTGACAGAAAATCAAACTGTTGCTTTATTGCTGATTAAAAATGACAGTATCGTATATGAAAAATATTACGAGGACTATGGTAAAGATTCAAAAAGCAATTCTTTTTCAATGGTAAAAAGTTATGTGGCTGCACTTTTGGGCAAAGCCATAATGGAGGGGGCCATTAAAAGTCTTGACCAGCCCGTAGTTGACTTTTTTCCAACACTTAAAGGCCCGTATGCTCAACAGCTTACCGTAGGGGATTTGGCAAGTATGGCTTCTGGCCAACAATGGGATGAATCTTACTATTCCCCTACCTCGGTAACTACAGCCGCTTACTTTGTAAAAGACTTAGATAAATTAATTCTAGACCAACCTATTACAGAAGAACCTGGAAAAAGTTATCGCTATAAAAGTGGAACTACACAGCTGTTAGGAATGGTTATTGCCAAAGCTACTGGAAAAAATCTCACTGACTATCTTTACGAAAGTTTTTGGAACCCTATGGGTGCTGAATATGAAGCTTTATGGCAAATAGACAGCAAGGAGAATGGGAGAGAAAAAGCCTACTGCTGTTTGGCCTCAAATGCAAGAGATTTTGCGCGCTTAGCTAAATTATATAAAAATCACGGTCTCTGGAACGGCCAGCGCTTACTTGATTCCAGTTTTATTGCAAAGTCCTTAACGCCTCGATTTAAAGAAAGCCCCCAATACGGGTACAGCTGGTGGTTAAAAAATGATGAAGAAAAGACTGTTTTTATGAATCGTGGACATCTAGGGCAATATGTTATTACCTTCCCTCAAGAAGATTTAATTTTGGTAAGATTAGGGCACAGCAAAGGTCCGAGGGGTGATAAAGACGATCCTTTTACACCTGATATCTATACCTATATTAAGATTGCACTTGAACTTAATTCCAATGTTGGGAAAAATTGATCTTCACAATATTCTCTTTTTAGATATAGAAACAGTTCCTTTATATGAGGATTTTGGCCAAGTCCCTGAAGAAGAAAAATATTTTTTTGCAGAAAAAACAGCTTACCAGCGAAAAGATGAAATCACGGCTGAAGCTTTTTACGAAAGAGCGGGAATTTGGGCTGAATTTGGAAAAATTGTCTGCCTTTCTGTGGGTTATTTTACGCCTGCTAATAAAAGAAAAGAATTTCGCCTTAAAAGCTTTATTGGAGAGGAAAAAAAACTTTTGGTTGATTTTAAGAATTTAATCGAAACCCATTTTAGCCGCCCACAAAACCTCCTCTGCGGACATAATGCCAAAGAATTCGATTTTCCTTATATAGCACGTAGAATGCTTATTCACAGTATCTCACTTCCTCAAAAGCTTCAATTGTTTAATAAAAAAACCCTGGGAAATCCCACATTTAGATACACTTCACCTCTGGCGTTTTGGAGATTACAAGCATTATACTTCTCTAAAACTGATGGCCCATGTTTTGGGTATTCCCTCACCAAAAGATGATATTGAGGGGAGCCAAGTTGCACAGGTCTACTATCAAGAGAAAAATATAAAACGCATTAAAGCCTATTGCGAGAAAGATGTGGTTACTGTGGCCCAACTCTTTTTAAAATTGACAAATAAACCTTTACTCAAAGACAATCAAATTATTTTTAGCCAAACAAATTAGCTATATTAGATAACATTAAAACTTCTTTAAATTGAAACAAAACTTTGACGCTATTGTAGTAGGTACCGGTGTCAGTGGGGGTTGGGCTGCAAAGGAACTTTGTGAAAAAGGATTGAAAACTCTCGTTTTAGAACGGGGGCGTATGGTCAGACACCTAGAAGATTACCCTACCATGCATTTAGATCCCTGGGATATGAAAAATGGGGGAAGCACCTCACAAGAAGACTTAAAAAATTATAACAAGCAAAAAAGATGGGGTGTAAATGAAGGAAATAAACACTTTTATAATAATGATACTGAATACGACTATGAGGAAGACAAAACATTTGATTGGATTCGTGGTACACAAGTAGGCGGCCGCTCACTAATCTGGGGACGACAGACCTATCGTTGGAGTGATGATGATTTTGAAGCAAATTTAAGAGAGGGTATAGGGGTAGATTGGCCCGTGCGCTATAAAGATATCGCCCCCTGGTATTCTTATGTGGAGAAATATATTGGTGTAAGCGGTGAAGCCTTGAATTTACCTCATCTTCCAGACAGTGAGTTTTTACCTCCTATGGAATTAAATTGTGTAGAAAAAGAATTACAAGCATCCATCGCAAAAAACTATTCAGATCGTATACTCACTATTGGACGTGTTGCCCATATTACTCAAGGCGCAAAATCCAAAGGGGGGAGAACCCAATGTCAATTTAGAAATCGATGTGATCGAGGTTGCCCATTTGGTTCTTATTTTAGTTCCAATTCTGCTACCCTGCCGGCTGCAGAGCAAACTGGAAATATGACATTACGTCCACATTCTATCGTTTCAGAAGTACTTTACGATGAAGTCACACAAAAAGCCAAAGGTGTTCGAGTGATAGATGCCTTATCAAAAGAAGTTTTAGAATTTAATGCCAAAGTAATTTTTATTTGTGCCTCCTCTATGGCTTCTACCGCCATTTTATTAAACTCTAAGTCCAATCGATTTCCAAATGGCTTAGGAAACGATTCTGGGGAGTTAGGTCACAATATTATGGACCACCAATTGGGGAGTGGAGCCTCAGGGTCTTATGAAGGCTTTGAAGACCAATACTATACAGGAAGACGTCCAAATGGGTTCTATATCCCGCGCTTTAGAAATATTGGTGGTAAAAAAGACGCTGTAGATTTTCTTAGAGGCTATGGCTATCAGGGAGGTGCAGGAAGAAACGATTGGTCTGCTGCAGTTGCTGAGTTAGGCTATGGTGAAGCTTATAAAAAGGCCTTACTTAAACCAGGCAAATGGACTGTAGGGATGGGAGGATTTGGAGAGGTATTACCCTATCATGAAAATCGTATGTATCTCAATTATGATAAAGTCGACCAATGGGGGCTCCCTAAAATTGTCTTCGATGCTGAATTTAAAGAAAATGAAAAAAAGATGAAAGAAGACTGGAAAGTTCAGGCTGCAGAAATGCTCGAAAATGCAGGATGTAAACAGGTCAAAATCTTTGATTCTAATGCACCGATCGGAAAAGGAATTCATGAAATGGGTACTGCTAGAATGGGTCATGATCCTAAAACTTCTGTTTTAAATAAATACAATCAAGTCCATAGTGTGCCTAATGTTTTTGTTACTGATGGTGCTTTTATGACTTCTTCAGGAACACAGAATCCTTCATTGACCTATATGGCATTTACTGCACGTGCTGTACATCACGCAGTAGCAGAACTAAATAAAGGCAACCTCTAAGCCAATAATTGATGTCAAAAAACCCAACAATAAACAAGCAAAAACTTTTGTTGGAGGTAAGCGCACTGACTTTAAAAATAGAGGGCAAAACAGTATTAGATACCCTCTCTTTTGAATTGGCAAAAAATGAAATCCTTGCGCTTGTTGGAGAGTCTGGAAGTGGAAAGTCTCTCACTGCTTTATCTCTTATGGGGTTAGTTCCAAAAAAAGCAAAGCTTCAAGCTGAAAGACTCTTATTTAAACAAAAGGAACTCTTACAGCTTGATCAAAAGGCTTGGCAGCAAATTCGCGGAAACTCAATAGGAATGGTTTTTCAGGAGCCCCAATCTAGTCTTAATCCTTCTATGCGTTGTGGGAAACAACTTGTAGAAGTACTCAAACAACACACCCAAGAATCAAAAAAAAGTCAGACCGAAAAAGTAATAAAGGCCTTAACGGAAGTACAATTGCAGGACCCTCAACGGATATTTAAATCTTATCCTCACGAGCTCAGTGGGGGACAAAAGCAGCGGGTAATGATCGCAATGGCCTTACTCTGTGAACCTCAATTATTAATCGCTGACGAGCCCACTACCGCTTTAGACGTGACGGTTCAAAAAGAAATTATTGAGCTACTCAAAGGACTTCAAAAAAGAAGAAAAATGAGCATTTTATTTATTTCTCATGATTTGACGCTCGTTAGAAGACTCGCCGATCGTGTTTGTGTGATGTACAACGGTCAGATTATAGAAAATAATACAACTGAACTTCTTTTTACCAAACCTAAAGAAGCCTATACCAAAGGATTGCTGAATGCAAGACCTTCGACCCAGTCTAGAATCTTTCCTTTGCCCACCTTAAAAGATTATCAAATGGGCGGTTTTAAAGGGCAGCAGCAAACCGCTAAAGAGCGTCAGCTGCACCATACTAAACTTTATCAATTAAAACCCCTGTTAGAAGTCAAGGGGCTAGAAAAAAAATATTATGGGCAAAGCACGCTATTTAAAAAAAAGAAAGGCTTTCAAGCGGTAGCTCCCTTAAGTTTTTCACTTTATCCAGGCGAAACACTTGGTTTAGTGGGTGAATCAGGGTGTGGAAAATCAACACTCGCACGCGCTTTAATTTACCTGGACCCCCCTACCGCAGGTGAAGTTTATTTTAGAGGAAAAAAAATTGTGCTTACAGACCGCCAACTGATGAGAGAAATTAGACAAAAGATTCAATTTATCTTCCAGGATTCTTTTGCTTCATTACATCCTTTAAAGCGAATTGGACAGGCTATTGAAGAGGTATTAGTCTATTATTCAGATTCAAAAAATAAAAACGTTTCCAGAGCCAATGCCTTAAACCTACTCGCCCAGGTAGGCTTATCGGCTTCTTTTTTTGACCGTTACCCCCACGAACTTTCAGGAGGTCAGCGTCAGCGTATTGTCATAGCTAGGGCCTTGGCAACAAATCCTGAGTTATTAATTTGTGACGAAAGTGTTGCTGCACTTGATATTTCTATTCAAGCACAGGTATTAAATCTTTTAAACGAACTGAAAAATAAACTCGGTTTGAGCTATTTATTTATTTCCCATGACTTGGCAGTGGTAAAATATATGTCTGATCGTGTAATGGTAATGAAAGAGGGCGCACTCATAGAAGCGCAAGAAGCGGATTTACTTTATCGCGCTCCGCAAAATAGTTATACTAAAAAACTTATTGCCGCCATCCCAAACTAATTCACTCCCGCTTCTCAAGTAGAGGGGTTAGGGAGGGATTCATGTATGGCATCTATTTCTGTTAAAATTGCTTTACTCAGCCGAATTTGAGCTGTTTCAATATTCTCTTGGAGTTGAGTGAGGTTCGTTGCGCCTATAATATTACTGGTTGTAAACGAACGATCATTTACAAAAGCGAGTGCAAGCTGTGTCAAAGTCAATCCCGCTTTTTGCGCTAATTCGTGATAACGTTCTACCGCATTTTTACAGGGATCCGAACTGTATCTGTCATAGTGTGGAAAAAGGGTAAGACGCGCATTTTCGGGGCTTTTACCTCCTCGGTACTTTCCAGAAAGTACACCAAAAGCCAAAGGAGAATAGGCCAATAAACCTACCTCTTCTCGGTGACAAACCTCCGCATTACCAACTTCAAAAGTACGGTTGAGTAAAGAATAGGGATTCTGGATGGTACGGACTCTTGGACGGGTCGCATCAGAGGCGTTTAAAAAGCGCATCGTACCCCAGGGTGTTTCATTAGACAGTCCGATATATCGTATCGTTCCTTTTTTTACCTGTTCTGCCAAAGCATCTAAAACTTCTTCGAAATTTTCTTCCCAAAAATCTTCTCTTTTATAGTCGTATCCTCTTTTCCCAAAAAAATTGGTAGGTCGCTCTGGCCAATGGAGCTGGTAAAGGTCAATATAATCTGTTTGAAGTCGTTTTAAACTATTTTCAAGGGCTGTAAGGATTGATTTTTTACTGTACTTTTTATCTGTTCGAATGTGTTGCGTAAAAGCTGCTGGCCCGGCTATTTTTGAAGCAAGTACTATCTCCTCCCTTTTTCCACTTTTTTTGAACCATGTCCCAATAAAGCGTTCCGTATCCCCCTGTTCTTCTTGTCGAGGAGGTATCGGGTAGAGCTCTGCTGTATCAAAAAAATTAATCCCTTGATCAAAAGCATAATCCATCTGATCGTGGGCTTCTTTTTCTGTATTCTGTCTGCCCCAGGTCATGGTCCCTAAGCATATTTTACTGACTTTGATCTGTGTTTTGGGTAATAAATTGTAGTCCATTAATTTGTTTGTAAGAGTGATGTAATTTCGTCAAGAGAAGGACTTAATACAACTTCAATTCTGCGATTTGCCGCACGTCCTTCGGCTGAACTATTCGGTGCAATGGGAACAAATTCACTTCTCCCTGCGGCGGTAAGATTTTCAGGGAGTATATTTTTATTTTTTAAAAGTATGGCTACAACAGCAGTAGCTCTTTTTGTAGACAAATCCCAGTTTGACTCCAATTGTCCATTTGGAGTAAAAGGAATATTATCGGTGTGTCCTTCTATTAAAATTGAAATATCTGGGTTATTTTCTAATGCAGCGGCCAAATTGGTTAAAGCTGCCCTCCCCTCTGGTTGCACATCCCAACGGCCAGATTTAAATAATAATTTATTCTCCATTGAAATATATACCTTCCCACTGCGCTGTTCTACTGTGAGCCCTTTGCCCTCAAAGTTTAAGAGTGCATTGGAAATACTTTCTTTGAGTGCTTGCAGGGCTTTTTGCTGGCTTTGAATCATTTGTTCTAATTGGTCTACACGCTCCCCACGTGATTGCAGCTCTGTTTTTCTTAAAGCGATTTCTTTTAATAAGGCATTATTTTCAGCGATATTTTTTTTTATTTTCTCTTCGCTATTCTCCTTGAGAAGTGTGTATTTATTTTCCCATTCCTGCCGAGCTTCTTCTGACTGTTGAAGATTTTCTTTTGTAAGAGAAAGTACATTAGTTACTTCATTGTATTTAGAATCCAACAGCTCCTTGGTTTGTTGGAGGGAATCTCTAGATTTTTCATAGGCGTGGGCCGTTATTTTAACCCTTGCATATCGCGCTTCTAAATCATTAAAAACTTTTGTGGATACACAACTCGTAAACCCAAATAAAAGAAGGAGGCATATTAAAATTAAAAATTTATTCATTTTGATAAATTGAGTTCAAGTCCAACAGGACAGTGGTCTGAATGCTTTGCTTCAGGTAATATAAAGGAACGCTTAATCTGAGCTTTTAGGGGAGTGCTTACAAGTGCATAATCAATCCGCCATCCTTTATTATTCGCTCTTGCATTCGCACGATAACTCCACCAAGAATACTGATGCGGCTCAGGATTTAACAGTCTAAATGAGTCAATAAATCCCGATTTCATAAATTGATCTAACCACGCTCGCTCTTCTGGTAAGAAACCGGAGGTGTTTTTATTGCGTATAGGATCATGGATATCTATCGGTTGGTGACAAATATTATAATCTCCGCAGATAATAAGATTTGGATGTGAAACTTTAAGTTGATTAATATAGGCTTGAAATTCATCCATAAATTGGAACTTATAATCCAAACGAGCTGTATTAGTTCCTGAAGGAAGGTATAAACTCATGATGGAAACCGCATCAAAATCAACACGTAAAATACGTCCCTCAAAATCCATGTGTTCAATTCCACTGCCATAAACAATATTAGTAGGCTTCTTTTTACACAGTATGGCTACCCCACTGTATCCTTTTTTTTGAGCAGAAAACCAATAATGGTGATAGCCCAATTCATCAAATACAGTCGTATCTATCTGAGACTCTAAAGCTTTGATTTCTTGAATACAGATGACATCCGCTTCAGTAGCTTTGAGCCAGCTAGCAAAACCCTTACTGAGGGCTGCCCGTATCCCATTTACATTATACGAAAGTAGTTTCAAAACTCTTTTTTTACGAAGATAAAAAAACGGATGGCTTGTTAAAATTTATTCTCAGCCACTTCTTTGTGAAAAGTCAAATCTTTTTCAATAGTGAAGTCATTGAAACTTGATCCAGCAGCTTTTCCTTAAGTGCTTTAATAGCAATCCGCTCTTGCTTCATGCTGTCTCTTTCTCTTACTGTAACCGTTTGATCCTCTAATGTTTGGTGATCTACAGTGATACAAAAGGGTGTTCCTAAAGCATCTTGTCTTCGATAGCGCCTACCCACAGCGTCTTTTTCATCATAAACTGTCTGAAAATGCCATTTCAATTCTTCAACAATTGTTTTTGCCAATTCGGGTAGACCGTCTTTTTTGACCAAGGGTAAAACAGCGGCTTTATTGGGAGCTAGCGCATAGGGAAATTTAAGAACGGTCCGTGAAGCACCCCCTTCTAAGGCTTCCTCGGTAAGGGAGTTTGAAAATACAGCCAAAAACATTCGGTCTAACCCAATGGAGGTTTCTACTACATAGGGCACATAGTTTTCATTGCGCTCTGGATCAAAATATTGAAGCTTTTTTCCTGTATATTTTTCATGACTTCCCAGGTCAAAATCTGTTCTCGAATGAATTCCTTCCAGTTCTTTAAAGCCAAAAGGAAAGCGAAATTCAATATCAGCAGCAGCATCGGCATAATGGGCTAATTTTTCATGATCGTGAAAGCGATATTTATCAGCACCCATACCTAAGGCCAGATGCCATTTCATGCGTTTTTCTTTCCATTGCTCATACCACTCTTTTTGTGTCCCTGGTGCAATAAAAAATTGCATCTCCATCTGCTCAAATTCCCGCATTCTAAAAATAAATTGTCGGGCTACGATTTCATTTCTAAATGCTTTTCCCGTTTGGGCAATTCCAAAGGGCAATTTCATACGCCCTGTTTTTTGAACATTGAGGAAGTTCACAAAAATGCCTTGGGCCGTTTCGGGTCTAAGATACAAATCCATGGCAGTCTCTGCCGAAGCACCCAGCTTGGTGCCAAACATTAGATTAAATTGTTTTACATCCGTCCATTCTCTGGAACCTGACTCGGGACAGCTAATTTCTAATTCTTCTATTAAGGCTTTTAAATCTGCTAAATCTTCTTTTTCTAGGGACTTCCCTAGGCGTTTTAGAATTGCATCTGCTTTTTCTTGGTTTGCTTTGACTCTGGGGTTTGTCGCTCGAAATTCTGCTTCATCAAAGGCTTCGCCAAATCGCTTGGCGGCTTTTTCAATTTCTTTTTCAATTTTGCCCTCAATTTTAGCTACATATTCCTCTACTAAAACATCTGCTCGGTATCTCTTTTTGGAGGTTTTATTATCGATTAAAGGGTCGTTAAACGCATCTACATGGCCTGAAGCTTTCCAAGTGGTAGGGTGCATAAAAATAGCGGCATCTATGCCCACAATATTTTCATTGAGCTGTACCATGGCCTTCCACCAAAATTCGCGGATATTATTTTTTAAAGCGGCGCCATTTTGGGCGTAGTCATATACCGCACTTAGCCCATCATAAATTTCACTTGAGGGAAAGACAAATCCATACTCTTTTGCGTGGGAAATTACTTTCTTAAATTGTTCTGTTTGTTGCGTCATGGCGCAAAAATAATTCTTTTTGTTATTTTTAGTGGACCCAAATTCTTATTCTGTGAAAAAAAGTATAAGCCCTCTTTTTCAATCTTTTATCGATCTCATTTTTCCCAGGCACTGTTATGGCTGTTCTGCAGCCCTCCGTTTTTATGAAAATAAGCTGTGCTTAAGCTGTCAGATTAGCTTACCGCTAACCAGCTTACACCTGACTAGGGAAAACCCGCTTTACCAGAAGCTGAGTACACGATTTCCCTTAGAAGCGGCAACAAGTTTATTTTATTTTGAAAAAGAGGGCGTCTTGTCCCGCTTAATTTATCTGCTCAAATATAATGGAGTCTATCAGTTAGGTACTTTTCTAGGTGAATGGCTTGCTGAACATTTAAAAGAAAGTCCCTTTTTTGATTCTATTGATGGAATCATTCCTGTCCCTCTTCACCCCAAAAGAAAAAGGAAAAGAGGCTATAACCAAGCGGAGTTGATTGCTGAAGCTGTCGCTCATCTATTAAAAGTCCCTCTATACTCGGAGGTACTTATGCGAATCAGAAATACAACTTCACTTGTTTTACTCGGTGAAAAAGAACGGGAAAATGAAATCACAGCGGCAATTCGCTGCATTAAAAAAATTGAAAATGCACAACATTTACTTTTGATTGACGATGTGCTGACTACAGGAACTACGCTCAATGCTTGTGCTCAAAGTCTGCGCAAAGAACAGACATTAAAATTGAGTATCGCTGTAGTAGGGTGTAGGTTGTGAGTAGAATAATCCGTTATTTTGTGGTGAAGAATAAAAGTATGTCCAAAACAATCAAACAGCTCTTACTTCTCAGTCTGTTTTTAGCCACTGTGCAATGTGCCAAACGCGCCTCCCCTACTGGTGGGCCTAGGGATTCACTGCCCCCTGTATTGGTAAATGCTTCTCCTAAACTCAATACTGTCTTCTTCGATAAAGAAGCATTCACCTTAAATTTTGATGAATACATCACACTAAAAGACATCAGTAAACAACTGATAATTTCCCCCCCATTGAATGCGACACAATACAAAGTATATCCTGTTACGGGTGCTTCTAAAAAAGTGACTTTGAAACTATTAGACAGCCTCCTAGAAAATACTACCTACACCTTCAACTTTGGTGAAGGTATCGTGGATTTTAATGAATCTAATCCAGCTACTTATTTAACCTACACTCTTTCTACAGGCGCTACGATAGATTCGCTTTATGTCCGCGGAAAAGTCACTGACGCTTTCGAACGCGAGACCAAACGTTTTATCTCCCTACAACTGTATCCCGTAGACAGCACTTATTCAGATTCAGTAATCTATACCCAAAAACCGCTCTATGTTACCAGCACATTAGATACTACCATTTACCGTTTTCAAAATTTAAGAGCGGGGAAATATGCGCTAATTGCTTTGGAAGACCAGGCTGTAAATTATTTCTTTGATCAGAATAGTGATAAAATAGGCTTTCATCAAGAACTTATTGAATTGCCTCAAGACTCTATTATTGACTTAAGATTATTTAAAGAGCGAAGGGATTTTTCTTGGGACAAGCCCTATTTTATCAATGAACATCATATTGCATTGGCCTATTTTGGGGACCGAAAAGAGGAGTCCTTTAAAATGATAAGTAGTGTACCTGAAGAATTTGAATCTTTAATTACTCCAAGTAGAACAACAGATACTTTAAATTATTGGTTTAAAGGTGTTGAATTAGACTCCTTGCAGTTTGAATTTGAAATCAAAGATTCCCTAGTAAAAAAAACAGTGCAATTTAAAAATCCGATTCCTGACTCACTTGTAATTGACAAATTTACAAGTGGTACATTAAGGTTATTAGATAAATTTGAGCTCAAAAGCAACCTTCCCATTACAGCAGTAGATGACACCTTCCTAAAAGTAACCAATGTAGATACGGTTCAGATACCTGCCTCACTCAAGATACAAGAAAATTACGACCGCATCACCGTAGATTTTGAGGTACTCCCTAACGACCGCTATGAAATCACTCTATTGCCAAATGCTTTGACTGACTTTTGGGGGGCAACACATGATACTCTGGTTTTTAGAACTTCTACTAAAAAAATAGAAGATTATGGAAATATCTTTTTGAGGGTACAACACGAAAGTCCTCACCCTTATCTTATTGAGTTATTAAAAACCAAAGAAGTAGTACGTAGTTATACCGCTCCTGTCGCAGGTGGAAACTATGTATTTGAACGCCTCGATCCAGGAAAATATCAAGTGCGACTTATCGTAGATGCCAATGGCAATAAACAATGGGATACGGGGAATTATTTAAAAAAAATACAACCCGAACAAGTCATTTATTTCTGGAAAGACATTGACTTAAGAGCCAACTGGGATATGAATGAAACATTTAATACAGCTCAAAACTATCCTGATCTTCCAGAAAGCGCAACTGCTTCCGCTGTGCTTGAAGATACTGAAAGTCCAACTCAGCCCTAATTATCCCTTCTTCAGATGAGCACGCTGGGCTAAGCTGATTACCCAAAGGATCATAGACTGCAGAGTGCCCCGGGTAGCTGTGTTTGTTTGCATCTGAGCCTATACGATTTACCCCTACTACATAAGAAAGGTTTTCTATTGCTCTGGCTTGCAATAAGGTATCCCACGCCTTAATACGCGGTTTAGGCCAATTGGCAACATACAAAAGAATATCGTAATTGTGTGTATTTCGCGACCATACAGGAAAGCGTAAATCATAGCAAATACGCATACAAAGGGTCCAGCCTTTATATTTAAAAAGTCCATTATGGGTCCCTTTTTTATAAACTTTATCTTCCCCTGCAAGCGTAAAAGTATGCCGCTTGTCATAAAAATATAAGGCTCCAGAAGGAGTAGCAATGACAAATCTATTATAAAATAAAGCCCCTTCTTTGATTGCCAAACTTCCCCCTAGTGCGGCATTTATTTGCTTTGCCCAATTTTGCATCCAAAGTATCGTTGGCCCTTCCATAGATTCTGCTACTGTCTGGGGGTGCATTGTAAAGCCAGAAGTAAACATCTCAGGTAATAAAACCAGATCCAACGGTTGCTTCAAGCGCTCTAAATAGCCTTCAATCGCCTTTCTATTTTTTTCGGGAGACTCCCAATATAGGGGAAGCTGAATAAGGCCTATAGCGAACTTACTATTCATCCAAAGAAATTCAATTCAACATCTAGATTATCCTTAAATTTAGCTTTTAATTTTAAAAAAGCCATGTCTTTAAAGTACTATCTCGTTGGTTTATTCCTCCTCTCTTATTTTAGTTACAGCCAAATCTATTTTCCCCCTTCTCAGGGCAAGTGGGAGCAAAAAAGTCCTCAAGCATTCAATATCGATGAGGCGGGTCTTGCAAAGGCAGTCAATTTTGCCAAACAAAATGAGTATACGGGAGAAAAAGACCTGAGAATTGCGATCCTAAAAGCCTTCGAGCGAGAGCCTTTTCATGAAATTTTAGGTCCTACAAAAAAAAGAGGGGGGCCAGCAGGGGTTATTTTAAAAAAGGGGTATCAAATAGCTTCTTGGGGAGATCTTAAAAGGGTAGATATGACTTTTAGTGTCACGAAAAGTTATCTTTCTACAGTTGCGGGTCTTGCTTTTGATCGTAAGCTACTCTCAACCCATGACTTACTCATTGATTACATCTGGGACCACACCTATGAGGGACCTCATAATAGTCAAATTAAGTGGGAGCAGCTTTTGAATCAATCTTCTGATTGGTCGGGTACACTTTGGGGCGGACATGATTGGGCAGATCGGCCACCGCTTAAAGGAACAATAGACGATTGGAAAAACAGGGCATACTTTACTCCTGGTACTCGTTTTGAATACAATGATGTACGTGTAAATTTACTGGCCTATTCACTACTCCAAGTATGGAGAAAACCATTGCCCCAAGTTTTAAAAGAATCCATCATGGACCCCATTGGTGCAAGTAGTACTTGGAGGTGGCACGGCTATAAAAATTCTTGGGTCACTCTGGACGGAAACTATATGCAGTCAGTATCAGGAGGAGGACATTCTGGTGGGGGCCTTTTTATCAATACTGAAGATCATGCACGTTTTGGTTTACTTTTTTTAAATCAAGGAAAATGGGAGGACAAACAATTACTCAGTACTGAGTGGATAAAAAAAGCAATAAGCCCTTCTCCAGCACAAGCCAATTATGGCTATATGTGGTGGCTTAATAAAAAAGGAACGGATCGGTATTGGGAAGGGGTGCCAGAATCTGTCTATTATGCTGCGGGTTTTGGTGGAAATTTTATTGTTATTGTGCCTGAAGAGGAACTGGTCCTGGTAGTACGTTGGCTCGAACCTAATAAGATGGGGGCATTTGTTAAAACCGTACTTGATGCACTCCCCTAAAGCCCTCATTTTTGATATGGATGGTACGCTCATAGATAATATGGAGTATCACAAGCAATCTTGGATTGCACTATTTAAACACCACGAACTATCGTTAGATTACGCTACTTTCGATCAATACTATCATAAAGGTTCACTGGTAGAGATTATGGCCCGTCTTTTTCCTGCTATCACAGACAAAGAGGAGCTTTTTCAAATTGGGAGTTATAAAGAAGTCTTATACCGAGAATTATACCAACCCCATATAAAAGCTATAGATGGATTGCATTCTTTTTTAGATCAGCAGCTTAAAAAAAAGCGCCCTATGGGGATTGCAACTATGGGGGATCAACATAATATTGATTTTATTTTTAAAGCTTTAAAACTTAAAGACTATTTTCACTCCACCACAGGGGGGCATCAAGTTACCCACGGCAAACCCCATCCAGAAATATTTTTAACAGCCGCACAGAAACTCAATACTCCTCCTGAAGCGTGTTTGGTTTTTGAAGATACACGCTCAGGGATAGCCGCTGCCCAAGCAGCTGGAATGCCTGTTATAGGAGTTGCAACTATGTTTGATCGAAAAACTTTATTGGAGCTGGGATGCCTAACAGCAATAAAATCTTTTCAAGAAATTCAAAATTCTGATATGATATAAAAATCGATTTAAACCCCTAGATAATACTCAGATTTCTTAATTTTATAAAAAACAAGCCCATGAAAAAATCTATACTTCGTACTTCCGCTTTAGGAGTCCTACTTTTGGTTTCTAGTTGTGCCACCGTATTAGGGGGTCCCATTACCGAGAAACAAAGAAAAAAGCCGCTGCCTGGTGAGCTTCAACGCGAAATAAGACTTGTTGCGCTCCTTGCAGATTTTGTCTTATTTCCTCCAGGTGTACTGATCGATTTTGCTACAGGAGCTATCTACAAACCTCATTAATTTAGGAGTAATATTAGCCCTTCAGGCTTGCATGTAGATACTCTCGGTTCATTCGGGCGATATTTTCAAGTGAAATTCCTTTGGGACATTCTACTTCGCAAGCTCCCGTATTGGTGCAGTTTCCAAAACCTTCTTCGTCCATCTGGTTGACCATATTCAATACGCGATCTGTCGCTTCTACTTTTCCTTGTGGAAGAAGTGCATATTGAGAAACTTTCGCTGACACAAAAAGCATGGCAGAAGCGTTTTTACAGGTCGCTACACACGCCCCACAACCAATACAGGTGGCGGCATCAAAGGCTTTGTCTGCATCGTGTTTGTCAATAGGAATGGCATTGGCGTCTTGGGTATTCCCTGAAGTATTGACGCTTACAAAACCACCCGCCTGTTGGATACGATCAAAAGAAGAACGGTCTACAGTAAGGTCTTTTATCACTGGGAAAGCTTTTGCTCTAAAAGGCTCTATAGTAATGGTATCACCGTCTTTGAATTTACGCATATGGAGCTGACAGGTGGTAACTAGGCGGTCAGGGCCGTGGGCTTCACCATTGATAAACATGGAACACATACCACAAATTCCTTCACGGCAGTCGTGGTCGAAAGCAACAGGATCTATTCCTTGTTCAATCAATTGTTCATTAAGTACATCCATCATTTCAAGAAAAGACATATCAGGAGAAACCTCCTCTAGTTGATAGGTTTCCATTTTTCCTTTTGCTTGTGCATTGGCTTGACGCCATATTTTAAGAGTCAGCTTCATTATTTGTAGGATCTAGTTTTAACTTCAATTTCTTGGTAATTCAATGCTTCTTTATGCAATTTGGCTTGAGAAGGATCGCCTTTGTATTCCCATGCGGAAACAAAAGTAAAGTTTTCATCATCTCGTAGGGCCTCGCCCTCGGGAGTTTGAGACTCTTCTCTAAAATGACCTCCACAGGATTCGTTACGTTCAAGGGCATCTTTAGCAAAGAGTTCTCCCAATTCTAAAAAGTCTGCAACCCGTCCCGCTTTTGCCAGCTCAGGGTTAAAATCTGTGGTCGTCCCAGGGACTTTTACATTTTTATAAAAGTCTTCTCTTAAGGCTTTAATTTCAGTAATGGCTTCTTTAAGTCCTTTTGCATTTCGAGACATCCCGCATTTATCCCACATAATTTTCCCCAATTTTCGGTGGTAATAATCTACCGTATGTGTTCCCTTATTACTTACAAAAGCCTCAAGTTGGGCTTTTACAGCTGCTTCAGCTTTTTCAAATTCAGGTAAATTGGTATCTATTGAGCCCGTACGTATATCATTTGATAAGTAATCGCCAATGGTGTAGGGCAAGACAAAGTATCCATCTGCTAGACCTTGCATTAGGGCTGAAGCGCCAAGACGATTTGCCCCATGATCAGAAAAATTGGCTTCTCCTATAGCATAACAGCCGGGGATAGAAGTCATTAAATTATAATCGACCCATACTCCTCCCATCGTATAGTGCACTGCAGGGTATATCATCATGGGGGTTTCATAGGGATTTTGGTCTACAATTTTTTCATACATCTGAAAGAGGTTGCCGTATTTGGCACGTATCACATCTTGCCCTAGTTTTTTTACCAAAGCAGAGTCCTCTGTATCCAATCCCTTCACATGGGCTTGCTCTTTACCATAGCGTTCTATGGCTGAAGCAAAATCTAAATAGACCGCTTCTCCTGTTTTATTTACTCCATAACCCTCATCGCAACGCTCTTTTGCCGCTCTTGAGGCCACATCCCTAGGTACTAAATTACCAAAAGCAGGATAGCGTCTTTCTAGATAGTAATCGCGGTCTTCTTCTTTGATCTCTGTCGGTTTTAATCGACCTTCGCGAATGGCTTTAACATCTTCTAAATTTTTAGGTACCCATATTCTTCCGTCATTTCTTAAGGATTCTGACATCAAGGTCAATTTAGATTGATGTTCTCCCGAAACAGGAATACAAGTAGGGTGAATTTGTGTAAAACAAGGATTGGCAAAGTGCGCTCCTTTTTTATGAATTTTCCAGGCTGCAGAAACATTACTTCCCATGGCATTTGTCGATAAGAAAAAAACATTGCCATAGCCCCCTGAGGCGATCACAACTGCGTGTGCACTGTGGCGCTCAAGTTCACCGCTGACAAGGTTTCGAGCTATAATTCCTCTCGCTTTACCTTCGACAACCACAAGATCCATCATTTCATGGCGGTTGTACATTTTAATTTTTCCACGTCCAATCTGACGGTTCATTGCTGAGTAAGCCCCTAATAATAATTGCTGTCCTGTTTGTCCTTTGGCATAAAATGTCCTGGAAACCAAAACCCCTCCAAAAGACCGATTGTCTAATAAACCCCCATAGTCACGGGCAAAAGGGACCCCTTGCGCAACACATTGATCGATGATATTTGCTGAAACTTCCGCCAGACGGTATACATTGGCTTCCCTAGAACGGTAATCTCCTCCTTTGATGGTGTCATAGAAAAGTCGATAGGTGGAATCACCATCACCCTGATAATTTTTTGCGGCATTGATCCCTCCTTGTGCAGCGATAGAATGCGCACGACGTGGAGAATCTTGAAAACAAAAAGTTTTAACATTATAGCCTAGCTCCGCTAAGGTCGCAGAGGCTGAAGCGCCCGCCAAACCAGTACCCACTACAATAACATCAATCAAGCGTTTATTGGCTGGACTTACTAAATTGATATTGCTTTTATGTGTTGTCCATTTATCAGCCAATGAACCTTGTGGTATTTTAGAATCTAATGCCATTTTAAAATGCAGTTAAATGATGAAATAAAGCGATAAAAACAAATCCTACTGGAATCACAATAGAGAATGCAACCGTAAATGTTTTTAGCGCTTTTGTATAGCTGTTATTGAGTCCTACAGATTGGAATGAAGAAGAAAAGCCATGGTACAAATGAAGTGATAGGAATACAAAAGAAAGTGCATAGATTCCTACTCGAACCGGGCTTTCAAACTTGTGTATCAATTCTTCAAAATAACGCTCTGAGTTCAAGGGTAAAACCTCAATATATTTATAGTTCATTTCAGGAACCCAAAAATCATAGAAGTGTAACCCCAAAAAGGAAAGGATTACAGCTCCTGACAGTATCATATTTCGAGATACCCAGGGCGCATTTGCAGCGCCACGGTAGGTCTTATATTTTACATTTCTTGACTGGGCGTTTTTTATTTCTAAAAGAAAACCCAAAGTGAAATGAAATAAAACACCCAGGATTAAGATGGGTTGGAAGACAAACTGTACTAAGGGATTATTCCCCATAAAATGTGAAAGCTCATTGAAAAGAGCCGCACTGAATACAGAAGTAATATTAATCGCGAAATGCTGTGTTAGGAAGATTACTAGAAAAAGGCCTGAGAGTGCCATGGCGAATTTTCTTCCTATTGATGAGGCAATTAAAGTCATAAGTTTTCAATTTGTATGACAAAATTAAGGTATAAACTCTCGGCAGCAAACTGCTTTAACGTATTTTTCGGTTTTATTGGAATAGAACTAAACAGCCGCTTCTTCTTGTTTAATATTTTACCTCATAAAGAGATTTATTCATTAAAAAATATAAACAAAAGTAGAGGAGTTCTATAGCAAACAAAGTAATCACTACTAATTAGTGCCTTACTAATTTTTAAAAACAGCTATCTTAGTAAAAAAACAGTTTATGCGATACCGGCCAATTTCTTCTTCCGTTTATCAAGCCAATAGAAAGCGTTTTGCTCAGCAACTAAAAGCCCAAAGCCTGGCTATTTTTAATTCCAATGATATTTACCCTATTAGTGCTGACAGCACACTTCCCTTTCAGCAGCACCGTGATATTTTTTATCTAAGTGGTATCGATCAAGAAGAAAGTATACTAGTGCTCTTTCCAGATGCCATTGAAAAAAAACACCGTGAGGTATTATTTATTCGTGAAACAAACGCACATATTGCTGTATGGGAAGGGGCTAAACTTTCTAAGGCAGCGGCACGGGAATTAAGTGGAATTGAAACCATCTACTGGCTCGATGAATTTGAACAAATTTTTCAAGCATTAAGTACCCAATGTGACTGTTTTTATTTTAATACCAATGAGCACTACCGTCAAGCGGTAGAAACTGAGACCCGAGAAGACCGATTTATAAAGTGGTGTAAAAAGAAATATCCTGCACATAAAGTCGGTAAAAGTAATCCTCTCCTGCAGCAGCTCCGGGCGGTAAAAGCACCCGAGGAAATCGCTCAAATGCAACAGGCCTGCTCAATTACAGAAAAAGGCTTTCGACGGATTTTAAATTTCATTAAACCTGGGGTATGGGAATATGAAATTGAAGCTGAATATGCGCATGAATTTATACGTCATCAGTCTAAAGGTTTTGCCTACACGCCCATAATCGCTTCAGGTCAAAATGCGAATGTATTACACTATACTGAAAATAATAAGCAGTGTAAAGAGGGAGCTCTTGTATTAATGGATGTAGCTGCTGAATACGGTAATTATTCGAGTGACATGACTCGTACCGTTCCGGTTTCTGGCAAATTTACTGCCCGTCAAAAAGCGGTATATCAGGCAGTATTAAAGGTAAAAAAAGAAGCCACCCAACTGCTTATTCCAGGTACCTTGTGGAAGGAATTTCATATAGAGGTGGGTAAAATAATGACTTCTGAATTGGTTCAATTAGGCTTACTTGATAAAGCAGACCTCCAAAATGAAACCCCAGAAAAGCCGGCTTATAAAAAATACTTTATGCATGGAACAGCACATCATATAGGTTTGGATACGCATGATTATGGATTGCTTCATTTGCCTATGGAGGCACAGATGGTTTTTACTGTTGAGCCTGGGATTTATATTCCTGAAGAGGGCTTTGGAATCCGCTTAGAAGATGATGTCGTTATTCAAGCGAAGGGGGCACCACTCAATTTAATGGGAACAATCCCAATAGAAGTAGAGGAAATAGAAAGCTTGATGAATACTTAAACTTAAAAAAAAGCCCTCTTTTAAGAGGGCTTTTTTACTACTTTAGATTTTAATCTAAGCAGCTACTGTTTTTGAATTGCGTTGCCAGAAATACAAGATTGTAAATAAAACAATAAGTATTACGGGGAAGCTTATCATATAAGTAAGCGTCTGCTGACCTGCAGCAAGGTCAAGGGCGGTCCCTGTTAGCCCATTCGCTGCTTGTTCAGCCGTCGTGCTGTCTATCCAAGTTCCAATAATGGGTTGGAAAATAGAGGTTGAAAACATACCCATACCTCCTACGATAGACATTCCTAAGGCGCCACTTTCAGGTATTTTTTCTGCTACAAAGCCGATCATATTGGGCCAGAAATAACAAATTCCAAGAGCAAAACAAATAGCAGCGACATAGACCATTAATCCCGTTTGGGTGCTAAAGAGGAAAATTCCTAAAGCTGCAATAACGGCAGAACCTAAAAGTACACCTGTTTGATCAAATTTATGGACAATATCGCCTCCAAAATAACGCCCAACAGCCATCAGACCTGTAATGAGGGCGAGGATAACCATGGGTTGTGCGCCACTACTTTGCATAATCAAACTGGTCCACTGTTGGGGTCCAAATTCTGAAATTGCCGTAAGGGCCATACAGCCTAAAATAAAAATATAGAGTGGGGTAGCCATCGCTTTTAAATTACCACTGACAGAAGTTGCGGCTTCTACTTTTGATTTTGGAAACTCTTGTCCATAAAATAAATACGCATAAATCAAAGTAGGTATGACGATAATCCAGATTTGGGCTTGCCAGCCTAAATTGGCATCTGTCATAAACTTTGAAATTAAGCTCCCCAGAACAATTCCTCCTGGAAACCACATGTGAAACCGATTCAGTAAGGTATTCATTTGCTTTCCTTCATAGGCGTCTGCAATCATAGGATTACAGGCCGCTTCTGTACATCCATTCCCAATACCAATGAGTAGGGTAGAAATTAAAAGCCCCGTATAACCTCCCGAATAAATGGTGAGGATGATGCCCAGTATATGTGTTAAAAATGCAAATTGCATAATCTTTTTAGGACCAATAGTATGGTAAAATAACCCACCTAAAATCATGGAAATGGGAAAGCCCAAAAACCACATCGAATTGATAAATCCTAATTGTTGTGCATTGAGATCAAAAGCATCTCCCAGTTGAGGAAGAATACCCGCTCTTATACTAAAAGAAAAAGCTGTGGTGATCAAAGCAAAACAACTCCCGTAAAAAAGTCTTTTACTGTTTGTCATAATAGTTTAAATTTCAATTTTGTCTTTCTAAAGATATAACTTTTTAGAAAACACTGAGAAGAAGAATTTAGATTCTAATGGGGAGATTAAAATTTAATGACACCCACAATTGGTGTCACAGGAGCCCCCTTTTTTAGTATGAGGTCTGGGCCTCCATTTATTCACAAGATAAGCCACTGCGCCTACTACTGATATGCCAACTAAAAGAGACTGAAGGTACTGCATTAGCTTAAAATTTGATAGGTTGTAAAGGCGGTAAGATACGCCAAAAAAGTCATCCCAAAAAGTTGGATGGTGGGCCACTTCCATGAGTTGGTTTCTTTTTTGACTATAGCCAAAGTACTCATACATTGCATGGCAAAGGCATAAAATAACATCAACGAAATTCCGCTGGCTAGATTAAAAAGGGGGGTGCCATCGGCTCTTACTTCAGAGGCCATACGATTTTTAATGGTTTCTTCGGCGTCACTTTCTACGCTGTAAATAGTGGCCAGCGTGCCTACAAAAACCTCACGTGCCGCAAAAGAACTGATTAGCGCAATTCCTATTTTCCAATCATAACCCAGCGGCGTAATCACAGGTTCAATGGATTTTCCTAACAGCCCTATATAGGAATGCTCTAGTTTATGAGAATTGATTTTATTTGTCAGCTCCTCGCCTTCTAATTCGGTGAAATTTGACTGAACAATTTGTTCTGCCTCAGAGAAATTTTCCCCCGGACCATAAGAAGCCAATACCCATAAAAGAATCGAAATGGCAAGGATGATCTTACCCGCCTCTGTGACAAAGGTTCTCGTCTTTTCCCATACTGTAATGCCTACATTTTTTAATAAGGGGAATTTATAATTCGGCATCTCTACTACAAAATAACTTTTGGATTGAATTTTTATAGTCATACTTAATATCCATGCTGAAAGTAGAGCCATGGCAAACCCAACCAAATAAAGGAACATCAGCATTAATCCCTGATAATTTAATCCGAGGAAAGAACCCTGGGGAATCACTAATGCAATAAGTATGGTATATACGGGAAGTCGCGCTGAACAAGTAGTAAATGGAGTAACTAAAATTGTAATGAGGCGTTCTTTCCAATTTTCAATATTGCGCGTAGCCATTACTGCAGGAATTGCACAGGCCGTACCAGAAATGAGGGGAATTACGCTTTTACCATTTAATCCAAAACGCCTGAGACCGCGATCCATAAGAAAAACTACGCGACTCATATAGCCGGTCTCCTCAAGTATTGAAATAAAGAAAAATAAAAAGGCGATCTGAGGAATAAAAATAACAATCCCCCCTAAACCTGGAATAATACCCTGGGCCAAAAGATCCGTAAAAAGTCCTTGGGGTAGCTTGGTACTAGCAGCTTCACTAAGCTGTGCAAAAGTAGCATCAATAAAATCCTGAGGGATGCTACTCCAATCGTAAATAGACTGAAAAACAGTCATTAAAATCACAAAAAAGATAATATAGCCCCAAAATTTATGAATTAAAACGCGGTCTAATCGACTTCTAAAATCTGTTGCTGAGGCGCGGTCTATTTCTAAAGTTTCTTTGAGTATAGTATTAATAAACTTATAGCGTTTTACCGTTTCTTTTTGCTGCATCCGTTTTAAAACGGATTCTGATTGGGTTTTAAAATCAGTAGTATCTGAAACTCTATTTCGGTCTATTTTTGCAAAATTAACATCTTGAGTAATGACTAGCCACAGTTTATAGAGCTGTTGGTTTGGGAAAGCTTTTTTTAAACTTTCAAAATATACTGGATCAATACTCTCGAGTGCTATCGTCGGTTGGGTAGAAAGCTGTCTGTAGTTGAGTAATAAAGTTTTTAAATGGTCTATTCCCGTATTTTCTCGGGTACTGACCAGTGCAATATGCGTATCTAATTGCTTCTCTAGTAATGGAATATCTAAGCGAATCCCCTTGCGCTTCATCTGGTCAGACATATTAATAACAAGTAGTGTCGGAATCCCTAAATCTTTAACTTGTGTAAAAAGTAGGAGGTTGCGCTTCAAATTTTCTACGTCAGTAATGACCACTGCTACATCGGGAAAATCTTTACTGTTTTTATTGAGTAGCAGTTCGATGACTACGCTTTCATCCATAGAGGAAGCATTCAAACTATAGGTCCCTGGTAGGTCTATTATATGGGCCTTGGTCGTTCTATTTAGCTTACAAACACCCTCTTTCTTTTCTACCGTAATACCAGGATAGTTTCCTACTTTTTGGTTCAGTCCAGTAAGTCGATTAAATACCGATGTTTTCCCTGTATTGGGATTTCCTAATAATGCAATATTCAATGACTTACTCATGAATTATTCTAATAATCGGACAAAAATATGCTTTGCCGTCTCTCTTCTAATGGCCAAATGAGATTCATCAACTTTAAAATAAAGCGGATCATTAAAAGGGGCTTTTTGAATTAAAGAAATCGTATTTCCAGGTAAACAACCCATTTCGATGAGTTTGAGTGGCAATTGGTCTGTTTCTATAGACTCAATTTCAGCTTGCGCTCCTTTAGTTAGTTGATCCAGTGGAATCATTATTTAGAATCATTTTAAAGAACAAAAGTAGGAAAATAAGTTTCCTTTTCTGTTCAGCGCTAAAAAAAATTTAGGGATTGGGAAATTCCGCCTTGAGTAGCGCAATATCAGTGATTAAAGTCTGCATGGCTTGGGGATCTGTACCGTCATAAAATCCGCGAATGCGTTGCACTGGATCTACAAGAATAAAATTTTCAGTATGAATCATATCATAGGGGCCCCCATCGCCCTGCTCTTTTACTGCGAGATATGATTTTCTTGCAAGTGTATAAATTTCTTTTCTATCTCCAGTCACTAAATTCCACTTGCTGTCAACTACCCCTTTTTCGAGGGCATATTTTTTGAGCTGAGCCACAGAATCGATTTGGGGCGTTACACTGTAAGAAAGAAATTTTACTTGGGGGTCCGCTAAAAATTCTTTTTGAAGTGCCCCCATATTTTCTGTCATTTTAGGGCAAATAGTGGGGCAGGTAGTAAAGAAAAAGTCTGCGACATAAATTTTATCTAAATAATCGCGCTCTGTAACTGTTTTTCCATTTTGATTGGTGAGTGAAAAAGGCGCGATTTTATGGTATTTTTTTACATGCTGTAAGGTGCTGTCTACCAATTCAAAATTGACCATAGACGGCTGATAAATAGGCAGTCTTTTTTGGGGCTTTAATGCTTGGTAAAAAAGACCTAATATTAGGGCAGAGACTACTACAGAGAGTGTAATAAATCCCCTGTATTTTTTTAGTACTGCTTTCATTTCCTCTTTTTTACATAGCAAAGTTAAATGTTCTTTTGCTATTGAGAAATGGGAATTAAAAAAAGAATCTTAAAAGCCGTATTGGATTTTTATAATGTAGCCTATTGTACTATTTTTGCGAGAGTTAAAATGATGCTATGAGTCCATTTCTTGTGAAAGCGATACAATTATTAATGAGTTTGTCTTTACTCATCATACTCCACGAACTAGGGCATTTTATCCCTGCCCGGCTTTTTAATACGCGGGTAGAAAAGTTCTTTCTCTTTTTTGATGTCAAATTTGCTTTAATAAAAAAGAAAATCGGTGAGACCACCTATGGTATCGGGTGGCTACCTCTAGGAGGTTATGTTAAGATTTCGGGTATGGTTGATGAGAGCATGGACAAAGAACAGCTGCAACAGCCACCACAACCTTGGGAATTTCGCTCTAAACCTGCTTGGCAAAGACTTATTATTATGCTGGGAGGAGTTACGGTAAATCTCATTTTGGGCTTTCTTATTTATATGATGATCCTCTTTGTTTGGGGCAAAAACACCCTAAACGCTTCACAGCTCCCTATGGGACTAGAGCCATCTCCCATCGCACAAGCACTCGGTTTTGAATTAGGCGATCAAATCCTTGAAGTAGATGGAAAACCCTTAGACAATGTATTAGAAATTAATAAACACCTCTTTCTAAGAGGGGTAGAAACAGTATCCGTTCAACATCAAAACGGAACTATTGAGCAGCTTTCTATACCAGAAAATTTTGGAAAACAAATGTTTGAATCGGGAGAACTACTTCCTTTTACACCTGTAGTCCCTAATATTTTAGACAGTATTATTCCCAATTCACCTGCGGCTATGGTAGGACTTCTACCCGATGATAAAATAGTAGAAATCAATGGAAATTATACTCCAAATTGGACGGTATTTAAAAATCAAATGACGGATGAATCCCGTCTTATCACCCTCGTTATAGAACGTGATGGACGTCGAGATAGCCTTGAGATAGCTACCGCAGCAGACGGCACTTTGGGGGTTTATCCGAAAAGTTCCTTAATTAGATTTCAAACAGAAAAACTCAGTCTTTCACAAAGTATTAGTGAAGGGTTTAGCTATGGATATTGGACACTCTACGACTATGTTGCGCAATTTCAATACCTCTTTACCCAAAAAGGGGCTTCTCAGCTCGGGGGCTTTGGAGCCATTGGCAATATGTTCCCCTCCAGCTGGAATTGGAAAGGATTTTGGGCGAGTACTGCTTTAATTTCTATCATATTAGCTTTTATGAATATTCTCCCTATTCCTGCACTTGACGGGGGGCATGTCATGTTTCTCATTTATGAAATGATTACAGGTAGAAAACCCAATGATCAATTTTTAGAATATGCGCAAATGTTTGGTTTTTTCCTTTTGCTCTCCCTTGTACTTTATGCCAATGGGAATGATCTTTACAGACTCCTTTTTAGCTAATTGAAAAATAAATTATTTTTATTTTTTGAGTTTGATTCAAATGAAAAACATTTATATTTGCCCACCTAAACTTAAAATCCTCCTTAGCTCAGTTGGTTAGAGCATCTGACTGTTAATCAGAGGGTCCTTG
>WTIP01000121.1:0-17601 GCA_011525195.1 Flavobacteriales bacterium
TTGTAATATTGTTCCTCTACAATACAGTACCTCCCTAAAGCAAATTCTTTTACTCTTAGGATCTCAATCAAATTTTTTACATGTACGAAATAGCTACGCTCAAAACAAAAAAATTACCCGAATTACAAGAAATCGCAAAAACTATTGGAATCAAGAGGATTGCCGGTTTAAAAAAGTTGGAATTAATCTATCAAATTGTTGATTTTATTGCTGCTAAACCCGATGAGGAGCCGCAAAATAAAGCTAAAAAATCTGCAGATGAAAAGCCTCAACCTAAGGCTACCAATAAAGTATTACCTGTTCAAAAAGCAAAGGCAAAAGCCCCGCATGACAATACACAGCAGCAGAATCAGAATCAGAATCAGAAAAAACAAGGACCAAATAATGGAAATTCTAAAAATGGGAATTCCAATCGCAATGAGAAATTTTCAAAAAATCGTCCAGAGCAAAACCACAATAAAGACAACAGGAGTAGATACAGACAGCCTGACTTTGAATTTGATGGTATTGTAGAAACTGAAGGTGTTTTGGAGATGATGGCTGAAGGCTATGGCTTTTTGCGTTCCTCAGATTACAATTATCTCTCTTCACCCGACGACGTTTATGTCTCACAATCTCAAGTTCGTTTATTTGGCTTAAAAACAGGGGATACTGTTTTAGGATCCGTGCGACCTCCTAAAGAGGGAGAAAAGTATTTCCCCTTGATTAAAGTGGATAAAATCAATGGTCTTGACCCTAAAGTAGTGCGTGATCGTGTTTCTTTTGAACACCTTACCCCTCTTTTCCCCCAAGATAAATTTAATCTCGCCCAAAAACAGCATACCATCTCAACCCGGATTATAGACCTCTTCTCCCCTATCGGTAAAGGGCAAAGAGGAATGATTGTATCTCAGCCAAAGACGGGGAAAACAATGCTTTTAAAAGATATTGCCAATGCGATAGCGGCAAATCATCCAGAGGTATATCAACTTATTCTTCTAATTGACGAACGTCCAGAAGAAGTGACAGATATGCAACGCAATGTAGACGGCGAGGTAGTAGCCTCTACTTTTGATGAGCCTGCAGATCGCCATGTCAAAGTGGCCAATATTGTGCTTGAAAAAGCAAAACGCCTTGTGGAATGTGGACATGATGTAGTCATTCTTTTAGACTCTATAACACGTTTGGCTAGGGCTTATAATACAGTACAACCCGCTTCAGGAAAAATCCTTAGTGGTGGGGTTGATGCCAATGCCTTACACAAGCCCAAACGCTTTTTTGGGGCGGCACGAAATATTGAAAAAGGAGGTTCGCTTTCCATTATTGCTACTGCTCTCACAGAAACAGGGTCTAAAATGGATGAAGTCATCTTTGAAGAATTTAAGGGAACTGGAAATATGGAGTTGCAACTGGATCGACGTATCGCAAACCGAAGAATTTTCCCTGCCATTGATCTGGTTTCTTCCAGTACAAGAAGAGATGATTTACTCCTAGATGAGAATACAATAAAGCGTATGTGGATTATGAGAAAGTACCTAGCAGATATGAACCCTGTAGAAGCAATGGAGTTTATTAATGATCGCTTCCAGCGTACGCAAAACAATGAAGAATTCTTAATCTCTATGAATTCTTAAAATTCACGCTTGAATCCAATAAAAAAGGCTCCCAAAAGGGAGCCTTTTTTATGAACTTATAAAACCTTATAGAGAGGCGATATGACGCGCTAATTTAGATTTTAAATTTGCCGCTTTATTCGCATGAATAATATTTTTCTTTGCCAACTTATCAATTAAAGAGGCTACAGAGGGAAACATTTTAGCGGCTTCCTTTTTATTAGTCAATGCTCTCAATTTTTTAATCGCATTTCTAGCTGTTTTGTGCTGAAAGCGGTTTAATAATCTTTTTTTGTTATTAGATCGTATGCGTTTTAATGCAGATTTATGATTTGCCATAGTATTAATTAACTAGTAGCCCGTAGGGGAGTCGAACCCCTCTTTCCAGGATGAAAACCTGGCGTCCTAACCGATAGACGAACGGGCCATATTTTTTCGTGCGCAAATGTACAGGTAAAAATCTTATTACACAACCTAATTTTTAAAACAATTAATAGGCTTTTGCAAAAACTACCCGCTGAAGCGAGGGTTTGCCAGAATAGATACATTGACCCGTCTCTTTTTTTTCTGTTAAAGGAATGCAACGTATCGTAGCTTTGGTCTCTTTTTTGATGGCCTCTTCTGTTTCTGCTGTGCCATCCCAATGCGCCAAGAGAAAACCACCCTTTAGGTCTAAAATCTTTTTAAATTCATCATAATCATTCACCTCGGTCATATTATTTGCCCTAAAATCAAGTGCTTTTTGAAATAAAGCCTCCTGCATCTGGTCCAATTGCTCTGTGACGTGCATGAGGACCTCCTGCTGGGGAATAATTATTTTTTCTAATGTATCTCTTCGGGCTACTTCAACTGTGTTTTTTTCAAGATCTTTTGGCCCGATAGCAATGCGAAGAGGAACCCCTTTAAGTTCATACTCATTAAATTTGTATCCTGGTTTAAACTTATCCCGATTATCAAATTTGATACGCACCCCTTTTTCCTCTAATTTCGCTTTTAAATTTTCTGCCACTTTCGCTATTTGTTGTTGTTGTTCTGCTCCTTTATAAATCGGAATTATTACAACCTGCAGGGGGGCAAGATTAGGCGGCAATACAAGGCCATTGTCATCACTATGGGTCATTATTAAAGCACCAATTAAACGAGTTGAAACTCCCCAAGAGGTGGCCCAAACATATTCTAAATCACCCTCAGTAGTTGCGTATTTTACATCAAAAGCCTTGGCAAAATTTTGTCCTAAAAAATGTGATGTTCCTGCTTGTAAGGCTTTTCCATCTTGCATGAGGGCCTCTATACAATAGGTTTCTTCTGCACCCGCAAAGCGTTCAGAGGCAGTTTTTGTGCCTTGCAAGACAGGAATTGCCATGTAATTTTCAACAAAATCTGCATAGACCTGATTCATTAATTGAGTTTCCTCTAGTGCCTCTTCTTTTGTAGCGTGGGCAGTATGTCCTTCTTGCCATAAAAATTCAGCTGTTCTAAGAAATAATCGCGTTCTCATTTCCCACCGGACTACATTTGCCCATTGATTAATCTTAATTGGCAAATCGCGATAGGACTGAATCCATGACTTATAGGTATTCCAAATCACAGCTTCACTAGTAGGGCGAACTACTAGCTCTTCCTCTAATTTGGCTTTTGGATCTATAGTAAGCTTGCCTGGGTTTTCTTCATCATTTTTTAGTCTATAGTGGGTGACCACAGCGCATTCTTTAGCAAACCCTTCCGCATTTTTTTCTTCCGCTTCAAATAAGCTTTTTGGAACAAACAAGGGAAAATAGGCGTTTTCATGACCTGTAGCTTTGAACATTTTATCCAATTCGGCTTGCACTTTCTCCCATATTGCATAACCATAGGGTTTGATAATCATGCATCCACGAACAGCTGAATTTTCAGCTAAATCTGCATTGACAACGATTTCATTATACCATTTGGAATAATCTTTGGCTCTTGAAGTTAATTTATTACCCATAAACTTTGGCACAGATTTTGCCTATCTTTGATGAAACAACAGTTTAGTGATGCAAAGCTAAACTTTTTGTTCCACATCTCTAAAACGAATGACTATGAATGCACTTAAAAAAACTTTCAATTTCAGTTCTTTACTACTTAGTTTTACAACACTCACTTTTATCGGTTGTGGGAGTTTTCAAGGTGCTTCTTATTTTTCTTCAGACGGGATTTATAATGCAAATCGAATAACAGAAAATCGAGTCGCTAAAGAAACTACCAATAGCGCCTATTATTCTGAATATTTTAAAGAGGCTGCTCAAGGTCAGCTGCCAAATGAAGAGACCCTCATTTTTACTGACCCTGAAAACTATCGTACTGACGAGAGTTCTACAGCTACTAATGACCTAACTGGAGGGGCGCAAATACCATGGGGAGGACAAACCACTCAAACAGAGGTTGTAATTATCAATCAAAGACCTAATTTCCTTTGGGGGCTCTCTGGCTTTGGATTTAGCAATGCACCCTTTTGGAGGGGCTATTATTTTAACAACCCCTACAGATATGGATTTGGATATGGCGGTTTTGGCAGCTTTTTCCTTTCTCCCTATGATAATTTCTATAATGGGTTTGGGGGTAATTTTGGTTTTTGGGGCTATGATCCTTTTTTCAGTCCATTTGGCTATTATCCAGGTTATACTTATGGCTATTATGGATATGGGTGGAATAGATGGAATCGTTGGAACAGATGGAACAGATGGAATCCCAATAGATATTTTTATCATGCCAATTCAAAGTTTGGAGATAAACACGCTGAGTATGCTTCTACTGTTGCGCGGATAAAATCGGGAAGAGGAGAGAAAAACTATCAAGGTAGTAGACGTTTTCAAAGGGCTGAAAAGCAAAATACTCAGTCCAAAACAAAAAATTCCAATTCAGTTTCTCTGAATCTCATCAATAGTGGTCGAGGTTATAACTCGCTAGTCCCTGGATTTAGAATTAGCAATCGCTATGAGACTGAATCAAATCAAAAAAGCAGCCAGTCATTTACTGCACGTCCTGCAGTACGTGAAAGCAACTCAATTAATAAATCGGGAGGCTATAGAAATTCATTTTCTAAGGAGATTCAACGAAATACTAAAAATAGTTTTATCCCTTCTAGTTACAACTTAGGAAATAGAACAAGAACTTCCTCGCCTCGATCAGTATACAGAAGTGAAAATACGACAAGACCCTCCTATCAAAGTAGGAATACCTCCCAAAAAAACTATAATACTATTCCTAGTTATAGATCAACTACCCCCTCAAAATTCTACAATTCAGGAAGTCGATCAAGCTATTCGTCAAGTTCAGGAGGAAGAAGTTCCTCGGGTAGTAGGAAAAATTAGTAATCACGCTATTCTTGTCGCCCATGCATAAGTTTTCTCTACTTTTTTTATTGAGTATAAGTTTTCAACTAAGCTACGCCCAAACGGTCAATGATTTAGCTGTTTTTTTGGGCAGTGAACTAAATGGTACAGCCCGCTATAATGCTATGGCAGGAGCCTTTGGGGCGCTGGGAGGAGACCTCAGTGGGATGGCCATTAATCCTGCAGGCTCAAGTGTTTTTTTATATTCAGAGTTCGGTACAACAATGACTTATGCTTCCAATGAAACTGAAGGTACTTATTTTGGTGAACGTAGCCTGCAAAATGCGGAAGAGCATTTAAAATTAGATCAGCTCGGAGCCGTATTTGTTTTAAATAATACAAATCCAGAGGCTAATTGGACCCGAATAAGTTTTGGAATCAATAGACATCGAGTGAGTAAATTTGATCAAAAAGCACAAATTCAAGGAACCAATACAAATGGGGTTGACCAGTATTTTCTTTATTATGCGGATGGGCTTGCGTTTGAAAACCTACCGCTCTATGAAGGGGAAACGATACCTGAAGTATATCGCATTCTGGGAGAAGAAAATGGTTTTGCTGCCCAACAGGCCTTTTTAGGTTATCAATCTTATATCCTTAATCCTTTTAGTTTTGAAGATAACGAAACAGAATACTATTCAAATCTAGACTACAATCAGGTGGACCACAGACTTCAAATACTCTCTAAGGGATTCCATCAAAAAAATACACTGAATTTCAGTGCGCGCTATAAAAACTTCCTTCATCTTGGCGTCAATATAAATATTCACAAATTGGAATATCACAATAATCAAGCATTCTTTGAAACGGGACATTCTCTTGATTCCCCTGTTTACGATATTTCATTTGGAAATGAACTGAGTTCCTTTGGAGATGGATTTTCTGCTCAGCTTGGTGGGCTTCTAAAGATTAAGCAACTGCGCTTGGGGCTCACCTATGACTCCCCTCAATATTTAGAAATCATGGAAGAAACCGAGCAAGAGATTTCTTCTTTTTATAATGACCAAGGCACCGAAATTAAAGAAACGATTAGACCCAAAATCGTCAATACTTATGAGCCTTATCAATTAAAACTTCCCTCAAAAACAACCGTGAGTGCTGCTTATATTTTTGGCGTAAAAGGGTTGCTTTCGGTAGATTATACCACCCAAAATGGAGCAAATTCAATATTTGAAAAAAGCAAAGGTAGCGCTTATTTAGACCAGCTTACGGATACCGTTTCAGCATATTTTGGTACGATACAAACTTTGCGAATAGGAGGTGAATACCGCCTAAAAGACATCAGCCTTCGTGGGGGTATTTTTAATAGGCAAAGTATACAGCAACGAAATACATCATCAGACTTGGCCTATACGGCAGGTATTGGATTGGATTTGGGATCTAATTCACTTAGTTTTTCCTTCACTCAATTCAACGAATCTAGAAAATTTCTCCTCTTTTCTGAAGGACTTACTGATTCTTATACCCTTTCTAATTTTCATAAGCAATTCAGTGTAAGCTATACAATAAAGCTTTGAGGAAGTAAGTCGTAGCCATACCTCATATAAATTAAGTATATTTGTAGCCATCTTTTACAAACTATGAAATTAGAGAAAATTAGCACTGAAGGTATCGCTCACATCGGAGACAATCATTTTTCTTCAGCTGCAGAGACCCCATTAAAAGCCGATGCATTTCACCACTCTGATGAAGAGAAAATCAAGGTGATTCAAAAGCATATAGAAGCTGTATTAGATACTTTGGGAATGGATTTAACGGATGACAGCCTTAAAGGAACACCTGAGCGTGTCGCAAAAATGTTTGTTAAAGAAATTTTTGGCGGACTCCATCCTGATAAAAAACCGAAAGCCTCTACCTTTAAAAATAGTTATAAGTACGGAGAAATGCTGGTAGAAAAAAATATTACACTTTACTCCACCTGTGAGCATCATTTACTTCCAATTGTTGGAAAAGCTCATGTTGCTTATATTTCAAATGGTTCCGTAGTAGGTCTTTCTAAGATGAACCGCATCGTTGAATATTTTGCCAAAAGACCACAAGTACAGGAGCGACTCACTTTACAAATTGTCCAAGAACTCCAAAAAGTCTTAGGCACAAAAGATGTGGCCTGTGTTATTGATGCTAAGCATCTCTGTGTCAACTCAAGAGGAATTAATGATGTAGCCAGCAGCACTGTAACTAGTGAATTTGGAGGTGCATTTCAAACTGAGTCCAAAAAGCGCGAATTTTTAGACTATATCCAACTCGATACTACATTCTAATGAAAGAGGCTTTAGCGGTTTATAATTCATTAAGTGGACAAAAAGAACCTTTCAAGCCCATACTGCCAGAACATGTGGGTATGTACGTCTGTGGTCCTACTGTTTATAGTAATGTACACCTGGGTAACTGTAGAACCTTTATTTCTTTTGACCTGATCTACAGATACCTCAAGCACTTAGGCTATAAGGTCCGTTATGTGCGCAATATAACCGATGCAGGGCATCTCGAAAACGACGCAGATGAAGGAGAAGACCGCATTGCTAAAAAAGCGCGTTTAGAGGCTATAGAGCCCATGGAAGTAGTACAACGTTATACTGTTGACTTTAGAGACACTATGGCTCAATTTAATGCATTGCCACCCAGTATTGAGCCCACTGCTACGGGTCATATCGTAGAACAAATAGAGTTAATTAAAAACATTCTAGAAGAAGGATACGCTTATGAGGTGAACGGTTCAGTCTATTTTGATGTGCTTCGCTTCAATAAAGACCGAGTCTATGGCAAATTAAGTGGAAGAAAAATAGAGGAGCTGATCCACAATTCTCGTGCTTTAGACGGACAGTCAGACAAACGCAACCCACAAGATTTTGCCCTTTGGAAAAAAGCAGAACCCGAACACATTATGCGCTGGCCTTCCCCCTGGAGTGATGGCTTTCCAGGCTGGCACTTAGAGTGTACCGCCATGAGTACAAAGTATCTTGGAACTCGTTTTGATATTCACGGTGGTGGCATGGACTTAAAATTCCCCCATCACGAATGCGAAATCGCACAAGCTGAAGCGGTTTATAATGAACAGCCCGTAAATTATTGGCTCCATGCGAATATGCTAACCTTAAATGGGAAAAAAATGGCAAAATCGACGGGAAATAATATTCTGCCCAATGAGATGTTTAGTGGTGAGAACACTATTTTCAATAAAGCATTCTCCCCCATGGTTGTCCGATTTTTTATGCTACAAGCACACTATAGAAGTATTGTAGATTTAAGTGAAAATGCACTAGAAGCGTCAGAAAAAGGGTTTTATAGATTAGTAGAAGGCATACAAACTTTAGAACAGATTGAATCTGGAGATAAAACAACAGGATTTGATTTAAAACAGTGGACAGCCGATTGCTATGCTGCTATGAATGATGATTTCAATAGCCCTGTGATGATTGCGCATCTATTCGATGCGGTGAAATTTATTAATAGTATTTCGAATGGAAAGAAATCGATAAATAAAGAAGACTTAGAGGCACTTCGCACATGCATGCACGCCTTCTTTTATGAAGTACTTGGACTTCAAACACCTGAAAAAAATAAAAGTACACAAGAGACAAGCCAACTCGAAGCCACTTTGGAATTACTAATAGAATTAAGAGCCAAAGCACGAGCCAATAAAGATTTTGAAATTTCTGATCTGATACGAGACAGCTTAGAAAAAATTCAGATTCAACTAAATGATGCTGCAGAGGGAACGACCTATCAGATAAATTAACACTTTGCGCTTGAAAAATATTTTGATCTCTCCCTTACTACTCATCATAAAAGTATATCAAAATTTTATATCCCCCCTACTCCCCCCAAGTTGCAGATTTCAGCCTAGCTGTTCGCAGTATGCTAAAGAGGCATTAATTAAATACGGCTTATTGAAAGGGTGTTTTCTCGCGGTCAAAAGAATCAGTAAGTGTCATCCTTGGGGTGGATCCGGCTATGATCCTATTCCTTGAATAATAATTTCGTTTTGAACTCATTTTAATTACATTTACGAAGACTTAAATTGATCCTATGTTTTTTACAAAAATAGACTGGGCACCCAGTGAAACGCTCTTTAAAATTGGCTCTTTTGGCGTGCATTATTACAGTTTAATGTTTGTTTTAGCCTTTGGTTTGGGCTATTACTTGATGAGAAAAATATTTGAGCAAGAAAAAATTCCCCTTGAAAATTTAGAGTCTCTATTTGTCTATATGGTCGTTTCTATCTTATTAGGGGCTAGACTGGGTGATGTCTTTTTTTATAGTTGGGATTACTATCAAGACCACCTGATTGAGATCCTTCTACCCATTAGAGATACAGGAAGTGGTTATACATTTACAGGTTTTAGAGGATTAGCCAGTCATGGTGCTGTAATAGGGAGTCTTATAGGGCTCTATTTGTACAAGAGAAAATTCAAAGAAAAAACACTTCTTTGGCTCTTAGATCGGGTAACCATACCAGTCTCATTGGGAGCTGCTTTTGTTCGAATAGGAAATTTTTTTAATTCTGAAATTGTGGGAAAATACTCAGGCACTAATTTTGGTGTCGTTTTTTTAAATAATCGTGAGAGCTTACCCAGACATCCTGCCCAGCTTTATGAAGCCTTCTGTTATTTTATTTTATTTTTTATTTTAAGAGCTGCCTATAAAACAGCTAAAAAAGAAAAAGAAGGCTTTATGATTGGCCTCTTTTTCTCTGGAATGTTTACTATTCGTTTTTTAATTGAATTTGTCAAAGAAAGCCAAGGAGGGTTTGAAGAAGTAATGCCCTTTTTCTCAACGGGTCAATGGCTTAGCATCCCACTTGTTATTTTAGGCCTATTTCTGGTCTTTAGAATGAGTAAAGCACGCTCCTAATGAAGCTTAATTTACGTCTGTCTTCTTACCTACTGTTCAGTTTTATTTTAAGCCAATGCCAGGAGCCCTCAAAGCGCAAACAAGTTCAAGAGCAGAAAATTTTATTCCAAAAAGAGGGTACCCTATCCATTTTTAACGAAGAAAATCTAGAATTAGCTACCTTCAATATTGAAATTGCTGACAATCCTTATGAGCGGCAAACAGGTCTGATGTATCGTGATAACCTGGCCAAAGAAAATGGGATGCTTTTTATATTTGATTCTGATCAAATAAGGAATTTCTATATGAAAAATACACACATCCCTTTAGATTTAATTTTTATTGATCAAAATTTTGAAATTCTCAATCTGCATACCAATGCAAAGCCCTATGATACCCAATCCATTTCTTCTCTATTTCCAGTAAAATATGTATTTGAAATTTCTGGTGGTTTGAGTAATCAAATAGGGATTCAAAAAGGAATGAAGATTAAATACACCCCATTATGAGACTGATGGGTTTGGATAATCTCAGAGATCCCATAGAAAATTTGATTGGTAAAAAGCTATGCTACTCAATGATGCTGGCATTGTGAGCGTCATTTAGAGTGCATACAGAACCTCTTAAGAATGTTTATAAATAAAGAAGCCAAATCCTACGAGATTTGGCTTCTTTATTCTGTTATCTACTTTGTTATTTATTCTCTTCGAGTAGATTTTTATTTTTTTGAGTATCATACATCACTGGAGTAGCAATAAATACGGAAGAATAGGTTCCCACTATTACACCCACAATCAGAGCGAACATAAATCCTCGAATTGATTCTCCACCAAAAATGAAAATGGCAAGTAATACGATTAAAGTTGTTAAGGAAGTATTTAAAGTTCTACTCAATGTGCTATTTAATGCTGCATTGACAGTAGTATTGAATTCCCATTTTGTGTGTTCATTGACATATTCACGTATGCGGTCAAAGACCACCACAGTGTCATTCAGGGAATATCCTATTACTGTGAGTATAGCCGCTATAAAGGCTTGATTAATCTCCATATTAAAAGGCATAAAGGTATAGGTTATGGAGAAAATCCCGAGTACAATAAGTACATCATGGAATACCGCAGCAACTGCACCCAAAGAAAATTGCCATTTTTGGAAACGAATCAGTATATATAAGAATACGACAATCAACGAACCGATTACAGCTAAAAACGAATTGTTTTTGATATCGTCAGCAATCGTAGGCCCAACTTTAATCGAAGACATTATTCCTACTGATTTCTCTGAACTTCCCTGAACAAAGGCATCATAGGTCATCCCATCAGGTAGATAAGGCTGCAATGAACTAAAGAGTTTATTGTGAATTTCTTCATCTACAGCTACGCCCTCTACATCTACTTTATATTTGGTAGTGACTTTAAGTTGATTTTCCTCACCAAAAGTTTTGACTTCAGCACTTCCAAATTCATTTGTTAAGACACTGCTTATTTCTGTTGGGTTTACCGCATTTTCAAATCGAATTGTGTAAGAGCGCCCTCCTACAAAATCAACCCCTTGGTTCAGCCCTTGAAAAGTTAATGAAGCAAGGCTGATTAAGATTAAAACTGAAGAAACACCATAAGCTATTTTTCTGCGTTGTAAAAAAGAAAGATTGATCTGTGATAAAAACCCTTGTGTGGCTTTTGTAGCAAAGGATACTGATTTACCTTTATCGTTTCTTGAGTCAACTAAAATTCTCGTAATAAATATAGCGGTAAAGAGGGAAGTTCCAATCCCTATTAGTAAGGTAGTTGCAAATCCTTTGATCGGTCCTGTACCGAAAATAAAGAGAATTAAAGCGGTAAGACCTGTTGTAATATTGGCATCTAAAATTGAAGAAAGTGCATTATTAAAACCATCTGCAATGGCTTTTCGAAGTCCTTTACCTTTAATAAGTTCTTCACGTACACGTTCAAAAATAAGTACATTGGCATCCACAGAAATACCGATAGTTAATACAATACCCGCAATACCCGGGAGTGTTAATACTGCACCTAGACCGGCTAGTATGCCAAAGATTAAAAGAATATTGAGCAAGAGTGCAATATCTGCAAAAATCCCAGAGGTTCCGTAGTAAAAAACCATCCATACCAATACAAAGAGCAGGGCAATTACGAAAGAGTAAATACCAGATTCAATTGCTTCTTGTCCGAGAGAGGGTCCAACAATTTCTGATTGAATAATTTCCGCAGAAGCAGGTAATTTACCTGCTCTGAGCACATTTGCTAAATCTATGGCTTCATTGAGTGAAAAGTCTCCTGTTATTTCAGATCGCCCACCAGCAATAGCACCGCTTGAAACTCCTGGAGCGGAATAGACAATATCATCTAATACAATGGCTATATTACTAGCCTCTTGGAACGCTTTTCCTGTCATATTTTCCCAAATCCTAGCACCACGAGAATCCATTTGCATGGACACCGCAGGATTTCCCAACTGATCATAGGTTTGGATTGCATCTACAACAACACCTCCACTGAGGGGAGCGCGGTTGTCTCTATTTGAACGCAGGGCGAAAAGTTCAACAACATCACTATCTGCATCTGGTTTTCCAAGTGCAAAACGCACATAACGGTACTCAGCGGGGAGTAATTTTCTTACTTCAGGCTGATCTAAATATCCTAAAATGGTTTCGCCATCACGAGCTGCAAATTGAGCCAATATGGGTCCCCCTTGGTAGCCTTGACCTACTAATTTGTCTAAAATTAAATTTGATGTTGGGGGTGCAATTGAGTCTGTAGCAGCAACATCGGCTAAGAGATCGTCAATTTCAGAACTGGGGTCTTTTTCTGCAAGGTCTCCTGACTCTGCTTGATTTTCTTGACTCTGACGGCTCACTAGTTCATTAGCTTGAATTAAAAATCCGATTAATTCATCGTTTTTAAATGTTTCCCAAAATTCAAGTTGCGCTGTACTTTGTAATAAATTCTTAACACGATCTACATCTTTAGCACCTGGAAGTTCAACTAATATTCTTCCAGAAGTACCCAGGCGCTGAATATTTGGCTGTGTCACTCCAAATTTATCGATACGTTTTCTCAAAACTTCAAAAGCTGAAATAATCGATTCGTCTATTTTTCTTCGAATTACAGCCTGTGTTTCAGCCTCAGTCATCTCGAAATTAATTTCATCACTGAGCGTTCTATTGCCAAATATTTCGGGCGAGGAAAGTCTTTCTCCGCTTTTTACAGTATCAAATGCTTCAAAAAAAGATTCAATATAAGGCTCATCAGATGATTTTTGAAGTAAGTCAGCCTCATCTAAGGCTTTATTAAATACTACGTTTCTTGAATTTTCAGCCAAGCCTTTTAGTATATCGCGTATTGAGATCTGAAGAATTACATTAATTCCTCCTTTCAGATCTAACCCTTTATTTAGTTCTTTGGCCTTAGCATCATTATAGGAAGTAAACCCATAAGCTGTATTATTTCCAATAGAGTCTAAATAGGCTACTGCTTTTTGATCGCGTACCTCTAAATAATTAGGGGTCTCTTCAGAAGTAGTCTGCAAGGCGTAGTTTTCAGCTTCGGTTTCAATACTACTACTGATAAATGTAAATGAGAGTTGGTATATACTTACCAGAGCAAATAAAATTCCAAAAACTCTTACTAATGAATTATTTTGCATTTTAAATTAATTTAAGCTCAATTAAGGCGAGCAAATATAGGATTTAACCAAGGATTAGACAACTCTTAATTAGAGTAATATTTAGGGGTTAATTATTTTCTGTCTTCAGAGTACTTCTTTTAAGGCGGCATTCATTGCTTTTACTTTTTCGGCACTTTTATTCAGCAACGCTTGTTCCTTTTCATTTAATTGGAGATCTACAATCGATTCTACGCCTTGCGCTCCGATAATACAAGGGACCCCAATACAAAGATTTTCTAATCCGTATTCACCCTCTAAGAGTACAGAACAAGGAATCATTCGTTTGTAATCATTTAAAATACTGTCTACTAAATAAGCCACTGAGGCCCCTGGAGCATACCAGGCCGAAGTCCCTAATAATTTTGTTAAAGTAGCACCCCCAACCATAGTGTCTGCAGCTACTTTTTCAAGGGTTTGGGCATCTAAAAATTGGGAAACAGGAGATCCATTGTAGCTTGCCAGGCGCGTCAGAGGAATCATGGTGGTATCTCCATGACCACCTATTACCATCCCTTGAATATCATTGGCAGGTTTTTCTAAAGCCTGAGATAAATAGGTTTTAAATCGAGAGCTGTCTAGCGCCCCTCCCATTCCAATAATTCTATTTTTAGGCAAGCCTGTAGCCTTAAGGGCAAGGTAGGTCATCGTATCCATCGGATTAGAAACCACAACAATAATGGTATTGGGTGAGTGTTCTAAAATATTAGAAGCAACAGATTGTACAATCCCTGCATTTATACCAATCAACTCTTCACGTGTCATACCTGGCTTACGAGGAACTCCAGAAGTGATCACTACGACCTCACTTCCCGCAGTTGCCTTATAATCATTAGTTACTCCAGTGATTGTAGTATTAAAACCTAGCGTTGTTGCAGTTTGCGAAAGGTCCAAGGCTTTTCCTTCCGCTATGCCTTCTTTGATATCAAGAAGTACAACTTTGCTTGCTATTCTTTTTTGAGCAATATATTCTGCACATGAGGCACCTACATTTCCAGCTCCTACAATAGTTACTTTCATTTTATTCTGTATTTATTTTTCGGTTTTACCGTATTATACGTCAATATTCGCATAGATCGCATTCTTCTCAATAAATTCTCTTCGCGGGGGAACTTCATCACCCATGAGCATAGAGAAAATTCGATCAGCCTCTCCTCCATTATCGATGGTTACTCTTCTGAGGGTTCGTTCTTCTGGATTCATGGTAGTATCCCAGAGCTGTTCAGCATTCATCTCACCCAATCCTTTATAACGTTGTACCGCTGATCCTGAGCCGAACTCTTGCATAAGTCGGTCGCGTTGGTCATCATTCCATGCATAATTCTTTTTCTGACCCTTTTTTACAAGGTATAAAGGAGGGGTTGCAATATAGACATAACCCGCCTCAATAAGCTCGCGCATATAACGGAAAAAGAAGGTTAATATGAGGGTAGAGATGTGGCTTCCATCTACATCCGCATCACACATAATGACAATTTTATGATAGCGTAATTTTTCTAAATTGAGTGCTTTGCTGTCTTCTTCTGTACCTATAGTGACTCCAAGCGCGGTATAGATATTTCGAATTTCTTCATTTTCGAAAACCTTATGTTGCATTGCTTTTTCAACATTTAAAATCTTACCTCTAAGGGGCAAAATGGCCTGAAAATTACGGTCTCGACCTTGTTTTGCAGTTCCCCCTGCAGAATCACCCTCAACTAAAAACACTTCACATAAGGAGGGGTCTTGTTCTGAACAATCGGATAATTTACCAGGTAAGCCTCCTCCACTCATTACTGTTTTACGCTGTACCATTTCTCTCGCCTTACGCGCAGCATGTCTAGCCTGTGCGGCTAAAATTACTTTTTGGACGATGGTTTTGGCATCATTAGGGTTCTCTTCGAGATAGTTTTCTAACATTTCGGATACAGCTTGCGATACAGCAGCAGTAACTTCCCTATTTCCCAGTTTAGTTTTTGTTTGTCCCTCAAACTGTGGCTCTCCAACTTTTACAGAGATAATAGCCGTTAAGCCCTCTCTAAAATCATCCCCTGCAATTTCAAATTTGAGCTTGTCTAGGAGTCCCGAGTTGTCAGCATACTTTTTCAAAGTTGTCGTCAACCCTCTTCTAAATCCAGATAGATGTGTACCCCCTTCATGAGTATTAATATTATTGACATAAGAATGAAGATTTTCGGAGAAAGAGGTATTGTAAACCATAGCCACCTCAACAGGAATCCCATTCTTTTCGCCCTCCATAGCAATCACTTCAGCTATTATAGGCTCTCGTGTTTCATCTAAAAATCGAATAAACTCTTTCAGTCCTTCCTCAGACAAAAATTCTTCTAAATGAAATTCGCCCTTTTCATTTTTGTGTCGTTTGTCTGTTATTGTAATTTTTATTCCCTTATTGAGGTAAGCTAACTCCCGCATTCTGAGTGAAAGCGTGTCATAACTGTATTCTAAGGTTTGTGTAAAAATCTGTGGGTCAGGTTTAAAAGTAACAATTGTTCCTTTTTTATCTGTTGTCCCTATTTCTTTAACAGGGGCAAGGGTTTTTCCTCTTTCATAAGATTGCTCCCAAATTTTACCGTCCCGATAAACGGTAGCTTTTAAGCTTTCTGATAGCGCATTTACACAAGACACCCCCACTCCATGAAGTCCTCCAGAAACTTTATATGAATCTTTGTCAAATTTTCCTCCCGCTCCAATTTTGGTCATTACCACCTCTAAGGCGGAAACACCCTCTTTTTTATGAATTTCAACAGGGATACCACGGCCATTATCTTGAGTTGTAATTGAATTATCTTCATTGATAATTACAGAAATTTCATCACAATAGCCTGCTAAGGCTTCATCAATAGAATTGTCTACAACTTCATAAACCAAATGGTGCAATCCACGGACGCCTACATCTCCTATATACATAGAAGGACGCATGCGCACATGCTCCATTCCTTCAAGGGCTTGAATACTATCAGCTGAGTAATTTTTATTCTGATTTTCTTCGCTCATATTTGTTTAAGTTATTGCTGCAACTAGCAGTTAATCAAAGATAAATATTAGAGGAGTGAAAACCTTCCTCGAGCCTTTTATATATTGGGAAGTTATCAACAAAAAGTGTGTAAAAATGGAGGCAATTTTAAGACGAAATAGTGCCTTAAGTTTTACTGCTCATATCCTTTCTCATGGACTTTTGCTACGGCACGACCACTGGGGTCATTTTGGTTTTGAAAGGCAGCATCCCAAGCCAATGCGACAGGTGTTGAACAAGCAACAGAAGGAACAGAGGGAACGCTCAAAGCAGCAGCTTCGCTGGGAAAGTGCGATTCAAAAATAGTTCGATAGTAAAATTCTTCCTTATTCTGAGGAGTTTGAACAGGAAAACGATAATGCGCATTCTCCATTTGTTCATCTGTAACTTCTTGATTTACAAGTTCTTTTAGTGTGTCTATCCAGCTGTAGCCTACCCCATCAGAAAATTGTTCTTTTTGTCTCCAGGCTACACTTTCAGGTAAATATTTTTCAAAAGCCTTGCGTAAGACCCACTTCTCCATGCGTTTATCAGTAATCATTTTATCTGTAGGGTTCAAACGCATGGCAACCTCTATAAATTCTTTATCTAGAAATGGTACACGCCCCTCGATGCCCCAAGCAGCAAGTGATTTATTTGCACGTAAACAGTCATATTGGTGAAGTTTCTCTAATTTACGAACGGTTTCTTCGTGAAATTCCTGTGCATTTGGTGCCTTATGGAAATACAAATAGCCTCCGAAAAGCTCATCTGCCCCTTCACCAGATAAGACCATTTTTATACCTAAGGATTTGATGGCGCGGGCCATCAGGAACATGGGCGTGGAAGCTCTTACTGTTGTGATGTCATATGTTTCAAGATGGTAAATGACTTCTCGAATGGCATCTAATCCCTCTTGAATAGTGAATTTAATCTCGTGGTGTACTGTTCCTATGTGTTTGGCAACTTTTTGTGCCGCTGCTAAATCAGGAGAGCCTTCGAGTCCTACAGAAAATGAGTGAAGTTGAGGCCACCAAGCATCTTGCTCATCATCACTTTCTATACGGTGTGATGCATATTTCTTAGCTAAAGCAGAAGTAATTGAGGAATCTAAACCGCCCGAAAGCAAAACACCATAAGGTACATC
>WTIP01000121.1:17701-28692 GCA_011525195.1 Flavobacteriales bacterium
CGTGCTATAAAATATTCATTCTTGGCTTCATCATAAAGTGCAAAAGCGAAGATACCATTGAGCTTCTCTACGAAAGAAGGACCTTCATTCTCATAAAGTGCTAAAATAACTTCACAATCAGATTGAGTTTTAAATGCATAAGAAGATTCCAGTGGCGCACGTAGTTCTTTGTGGTTATAAATTTCTCCATTAGCAGCGAGAATTAAAGTTCCAGAAGGACTAATCAAAGGTTGCTTACCAGAGGTAGGATCTACTATAGCAAGCCGCTCATGACTTAAAAGAGCTTGCTCTGAGCTGTAAATACCACTCCAGTCAGGACCTCGGTGTCGCAATTGTTTAGACATCTCCAAAAGTTGAGGTCTTAAATCCTCAGCAGCTTGTTTTAATTCAAAAGCACAAACGATACCACACATATTTTTAATTTTTAACAAAAATAGTCTTGGGATAAATTAATTTAAATTAAAAAAGTATTTAAGTTTAAATATTTTAGTTAAATAACTGTATTTAATTAAAATATCAATTTTAAATATTTAAAATAAAAAAAAACTTAAATTTATTAAGCGTGACTAATTAATTCGATTGCTGTAAACAATTTGTCCGTCAAGTAAAGTAGCTACGACTCTGGACTTGAGAATGCGCTTCTGATTAACTTTTAGGATGTCACGGTCTAATATGACGAAGTCTGCCGCTTTACCAATTTCTATAGAACCTTTTTCTTTGTCCTCAAAATTGGCATAAGCCCCCCATATTGTCATTCCTCTTAGTGCATCTATTCGTGATAACTTATTTTCTGGTAAATACCCTTCTTCAGGAAAAGCTTCATTGTCTTTTCTAAGGGTAGCAGCATAAAAAGTATTAAATGGGCTTACTTCTTCCACGGGAAAATCGGTACCTAATGCGATTCGCCCAGATTGCTGAAGCAATGCATTATAGGCGTAGGCTCCTGCGAGGCGCGCTTCCCCCAGACGATCTTCTGCCCAATACATATCACTGGTTGCATGGGTAGGCTGAACTGAAGGGATTATTTTACGGTTAAATAAGGCAATATCCAAAGTATCAATTATTTGAGCGTGCTCAACACGCCATCTTGGATCGTCTGAAAAAACAAGGGCTTTTTTATAGGCCGACAATACGACTTGGTTTGCAGCATCTCCTATAGCATGCGTATTCATCTGAAAGGGAGTAGCTGCCAATTTATAGGCAAGTGATTCTAGTGAATCTTTTGGGGTTATAAATGCACCTTTATGATTTTCTAAATCAGTATAAGGCTCTTTAAGCGCTGCCCCTCTTGATCCTAAAGCACCATCAGCATATACTTTAAAAGAACGCACTGTCAATTTATCAGTCTTATAGGGGCCTGTATTTAAGAAGTACTCTAAATTCTCTTGTGAATGAGAGAGCATGGCGTAAACCTTTATCGAAAGCACTCCTCTCTTTTGAAGACTGTCAATTAAAAATACATCCTCTTTATTTAGCCCTGCTACAGAAACGGTAGTGAGTCCATTAGCAAAGCTTATTTCCTCTGCTTTTTTTAAAGCTGCTACTTTTTCACTCAAAGTAGGCTTCGGAAGAATCTGACTGACTAACTTCATAGGCGTGTCAATAAGTACACCTGTAAGTTTTCCCTCTTTTTTTACAATTTCACCTCCTACTACTTCTGTATTTTCTGTAATTCCTGCCAGATCAAGGGCTTTCTGATTAACCAATAAGGCATGGCCATCTATGCGTCTTAATGCCACGGGTATATCAGGAAAAAGTTCATCTAATTGCTCTTTTGTAGGCAGTTCTTTGGTCGGCCAATCGTTTTGGTCCCATCCACGACCCTGTATCGCACTCAAAGTTTTATTTGAAGCAAACCGCTGCACACGCTCAAGTACTTCATCAAAACTCTTGGTTCCCACTAAGTCTACATTATTCAAGCTAAGCCCCAAACTCAACAAATGACAATGCGAATCTATAAAGCCAGGATAAACAGGTAAACTTTGAAGATCTAGTACTTTTTTTGCAGTATACTTTTTTAATAAGTCCTCATCTCCAACATCTAAAAACTTTCCCTCATTAACCACAAAAGCAGAAGCTTTCGAGCGATTTTCTCCAAGCGTATAAATAGTTGCATTGTGAACGATTAGATCTACCTTACTCTGACAGGAGGTAAGGACTAAACCAAAAAGAAAAAATAGAATTAAAAATTTTTTTGATTTCATAATAAGGTTTGCGATTTGGATCTTTTCATATTAAAACTGGGCAAATGTAGTGAAATTGTAAAGTTTATCAGATAGGAATATTTCAATTTTATTAACTAGTATTGAAAATCAAATTTATAGGTAATTCCTCCCAAGAGCAACAGATTGGGCTCCTGATAAAAGCTCCATTGCCCATGAATGCCCTCAGTAGTATATCGGGCTTTAATAAAAGTGTCAAATTGTGAATTTAATTTTACTGTAAACGAGGCCGTTGACCGGACAAAGAGCGGTAGCTTAAATTCTTCCGCGTAACTGCTTGTATTCAATTGGTCTTGAAGAATGATATGTTTTAAAGCCTGACGATCTCCCCATACTTCCCCATTAAATGATACCGTGAGGAATTCTTTATAACGAAATTGACTTTTCCAATTCATTTGTAGGGAGGGAGTATTTAATAAAGTCTGTCCATTTCCAATATCAAAATAGCGGTAAGCTGTTTCAAAATGGATGAAATTATATTTTGCTAAATCAATTCTCAATTGCGCGCGGAGACCATAAAGACTTAGGTCTGCATAGGCATTTTCAAAAGCATTTGAAAGTCTAAAGGCATTTGTGTCCGCTACTCGCTGAAAAGGCAGTCTTTTAAAAAATTGAAAGTTTTCAACCTGGTCATAGAGCAAACCCAAATCAAAATTTAAAATTGATGATAAACTAGATCTTATCCCCAAAGAGGCGTTATATCGATTATATTGAGGTTGTAAGGCTGTAATGGGAGCTAAGAAAGGATTTTTCAAAGAAGAAGAGCTGTAAGAGGTGAGTTGCACTCCTCCTTGTGCTTTTAGATAAGGGGCAATTACACTTTTCTTTTTTTGATAAAAGATTTCAATTACAGGATAGTAATTCAATTTGGAATTGAGCGTTGCATCACCTTCTAAATAAGCAATTCCCGCGCCCAGTTTTAATTTTACTTCTTTATTGTTATACAGCCAATAAAGACTTGCCTTTCCAAGGCCTTGAGTGAATTCCTGCTTTTGCCCTTGAAAAAAAGGTTGATCAAAAACAGTATTGAGTCCTTGTATATCAACAGCCCCTTTTAGTTTTCCATCGCCCAATGAAGCAAAAAACGTAGATCCAATAGCCAATTGCTGTTCGGCTGTAGAAAAATTATCGGTAGTACTATTCGCCTGAAAACTTAAACTCCTCAGTCCCGAATCAAACCAATCCCAATGGGTTCTCAACTTAAAATAATTTCTATTGATTTCCGGAAGCAAAGCCGTGAGGAGAAAAGGATCCCAGTCGCGCTCATAAAGCCCAAAATAGTTATTGCGCTGTCCCGTAAATTGAAGCTGTGTATTTACATTATAAGAAGTGCTTCTCAGATTATGGTGCATTCCAAACTGGCTAAATCTTTGCGCATTATCGAGTATGGCATTTTCAAATTGCCCATTAAAACCATCTCTATAAAAACTCAAACCTACGCTTTGCATTCGATCGAGCTCAACCACACTGGATGTATTTAGATACAACTGTTTGAAAGCCCCTAAACCTCCACTAAATAAAGTATTAAAAGGAGTCGAAGAAGTCCGTTTTTTTAGTGTTAAAGGACTGGCTTTATTGGGCTCAAAGGTAGACTTGACAGCGACTGGTTTTATTTTATAAACCAAACGTTTTTTTTGTTGCTTTAAACTATCCGGGAGTTGCGGGGCGGTTCTAATTTTAAAAGCATCAGAAAGACTTGGACTATATGATTTAACGACTAATACTTCTTGCGTAGCCAAGGCTTCTGCAGCTTGATCTTGCGCTAGAACAGAACCAAGCATCAATCCGAAGATAAAAAGAAAACAGCAAGGACTATTCGGTCGCATTAGGAGTTTTGTTTAGATTCTGATTATAAAGGGCCAATAATCGTTTTGCTTCCTCTCTTTCTTCTTGAAAATCTTCAAAATTTTCAATCATAGACTCCAAGACAAAAATTGCCTGAAAAGGATCATCAAGGGCATTGTAGTTTTTAGCTAAAAGTATGAGTGCTTTTACATTCCAGATCCCACTGGATCCTCCAAGTTGTGCGATTTTGGCTATTTCCATATTGGACTCGGCAAACTTTTCTGTCGAATACAATTGATAGGATTTAAAATACAAGGCCTCTGCTACCCGATCAGGATTGGGTGCATTTTCTAATTGACGGTAAGTATCGGCTGCAGTGAGACTGTCTCTAAGAGCCAGTGCTGATTTTGCTTTTAAAAGCAAGGCATCCCATTTTAAGTTCGGTTCCAATTCAGGAAGTCGCAATACACGCTCAGTATAGTCTAGGGTTTTCTCATATTGTGTCTCTGTGAAATTGGCTTGCATTAAATTAAGTAATGCATAGCGTCTGTTTTCCTCGAACGAGGCAAGGGTATCTAATTTTTCTAGATAAGGAATAAGCTTAATACTCTCACTTTTGTTTTTCATTAAGCCTGTAAGACGAACCAGTGCTTTTTCAGAATAATTCGTCAAGGGCCCTTCAACAAGCGTTTGATAGGCTGTTAGTGCTGAGTCGAAGTCTTTACGCTCAAAATATAGTTCAGCAAGATAGTAAGTCGCTGTGTATGCATACGTCCCCTCAGGAAAACGCACTAGGTATTCTGAAAGTAAACGTTCTGCAGCATTAGAATTTCCTTCTAAAAAGCGCTTTTCTGCAGCATCAAAAGAAGTTTTTTCTAATTCTATAGCGGAAAAAGTATTTAAATCTTGACCTTGTAACCACTGGCTAAATTCAAATACTGAGTCTTGATCTATGGCAATCTCACGCAGGGTTTTTACCGCTTGACCCCCTACTGCATAACGTTTGTAATTCAATGCCACTTCCTGAAGTACCCTTTTGGCTTCTTCAAAGCGCTCTGTATTGTATAATATCAATCCTTTATTGAGCGCAGCTTGAGCAAGATAGGGGCTGGTTTCAAAATTGGCTAAAAGTTGATTATACGCCTCTAGGGCTTTATTAGACTCCTCTGCCCTACTGTAGGCAGAAGCCAATTCAAATAAGGTATCGTCTAAAAGAGGATCTTTAGAATACTTCTGCTGTATTTGAAGTAATGTTTCTATTTTTTTGGGATTGCGGTCCACAAAACCATAGCTCAATGCTTTTTGGAAAGAGGGATAAGCGCCTTTTGATTCATTTAAAGCAATGGCTTTATTGTAAAACTCCATTGCAGACCAATAATTTTTCATAGCAAAAGAACAATCACCTAATCTCAGAAATGTATCCCGCTGTAAATTCGAATCCAAACTGTTGTTAAGTTCATCAAAACGCTCAAAAGCCTCTAGGGCAGCTGAATATTCCCCGAGTTTAAAATAAACATATCCCATATCGTAATCGACCCGGAGGTAAGATTCAACTTCTTTATAATTGGGGTGTTTTTTAAAGTTTTTAAAATAGTCTAAAGCTTCGTCAAATTGATTTCTTTCATACATTGAGCGGCCCAGCCAGTAGAGAGCATAGGCCTCAAAAAAACGATTTTCTTTAATTTTTAAAATACGCTTAAATAAATCACTCGACTCACTATAGTTTGCATTGGCATAGGAACTAATGGCCTGCAGCAGGACAACCCGTTCTAAGGTTTGCTTGTCTTTATATCCACTCTTTTCATCTAGTATTTGGATGGCAGCCTGATAATTACCTGTCTTAGTGTAGGAGCTGACAAGCAGCTCACTGATAAGTTCTGCTTGTTCATGCTTGGGATATTTTTCTAAAAAATCGATTATAACTTGTGAAGGCGTTTGGTAGGGATTTCCCAGTTCAAAGCTCAATTTGGTATAATTAAAAAAAGCGTCTTCCTGAATATTTATATCATAAGTCATTTCAGAAGCTTTTTTAAAAGCATTTAGGGCAGCCATTTTATTATTTAATCTCAAATAGCAATCAGCTAGATAATAATAAGCACTTTGTGCGATTGAATTTTTTGCATTTGAAATTTTATTGAATTGTGACAACGCACTTTCAAAGGCACTTGTTTTATAATATGCAAAACCCAGCTGGTAGTAGTCGGTAGTATCCCACTTTCCTTTTTTGCCTTTGTACGCCTCCAAAAAAGGAAGGGCTGCTGCAAAGTTGTTTAAATTAAAATAGCTTTCGCCTATAATTTTTGATACCTCTGAAGAGATTTCTGCTGTGGCGTTAAGCAAAACTTTTTTCCCTAATTCAATCGCTTGTTCAAAACGACCTAATCTGAAATTCATATCCGTTTGAAAATAAGTCAAATCCTCTTTTTGACTTGAATCAGAAATTCGATTGAATGCACCAGCAGCAGAATCGAAATCATTTAACTGATAGGCTATATGCCCTAAATAATAATGGGCATCAGACTTGTATTCTTTGTCGTCTTTTACTTTTTCGAGAAAGGGTTGGGCCTGTTCAAAACGTTTTGCTGAAAATAAGGTATAGCCCTTATTAAAATTAAAGGTTGCCAAAGAGAGCTTAGGAAGTTGACTTTCAGTAACCCTTGCATACCATTTTAAAGCATAACGGTATTTTTCGTTATTAAAATAATAATTCGCAATATCAAAATCTATTGTATTGGCTTCTTTAAAGTTTGGATACTCTGTTTTGAATTGGTTGAGCATTTCCTCAGCAGCATTATAATTGAGACGCAATGCATTGGAAAGTAATATAAATTGATTGTCTTGCTGTTCATCAGCACTGGCATAAGCATCTTCGGCAAAAATACTGGCTTGCCAGGAAGCGGGAAGATAACCCAATCCAAAATATCGCTTTGCTAGATCTTCAACACCCTGGGAGTGATAGAGCTGACCCCAGAGAAAAACAGGAGATAAGAATGCAAAGCGCATTATTTTAAAACCTATTTTTAAAGGTAATCTCATTTGGGTAAAGATATTTATTTTCGCTCTTTACTATAACGCAAAATGAAGGGGAAAGGTATAATTTTATCAACAAAATAAGAAGGTCTTATCCAAAAAACATAACTTTAATGTCAAATCCTAAATTCAGCATGAGTAGTACTGTAGTCGCTTTAGAAAATGCCACAATTCAAAATGAAAATAAGGTAATTTTTAAAGCACTAAATTTTAAAATCTATGCGGGTGATTTTGTTTTTTTAATTGGAAAAACAGGAGCTGGAAAAAGTAGTTTACTTAAAGTGCTTTACGGTGATTTACCCCTTTCACAAGGAGAAGGAAACTGTGTGGGTTACAACCTTAAAAACCTAAAAGACAAAGAAATTCCTTTATTGAGAAGAAAGCTGGGTGTTGTCTTTCAAGATTTTAAACTCCTTCCTGACCGAACCATCCATGATAATTTGACTTTTGTTTTAAAAGCGACTGGCTGGAATCAGAAACAAAAAATTAATAAGCGAGTACAAGAAGTCTTAGCATTAGTAAATGTAGATTATGATGCTTCAAAATTTCCTTTTGAACTTTCTGGTGGTGAACAACAAAGGGTTGCAATTGCAAGGGCTTTATTAAACCATCCTGAGCTTATTATTGCAGATGAACCCACTGGAAATTTAGATCCTGAAACCAGCCGTGAAATCATGCAATTATTTAAAGAACTCCACAAAGGGGGGATTAGCATTATTATGGCTACACATGACTACAATATGATCGTTAAGTTCCCTGGTAAAATTTATCAGTGTACAGAAGGCGTTATTCAAGAGGTTGTTGCAAAAAGCGAGGCCTAAGCTTGCCTTCTTTTGCGTTCATTTTCATCTAAAAATATTTTTCTCAAACGCACGGCTGTTGGGGTAACTTCAACATATTCATCTTTTTGAATATACTCTAAAGCCTCTTCCAATGAAAATTTTATAGGGGGTGCTAATTTAACTTTATCATCTGAGCCAGCAGCCCGCACATTAGAAAGTTTTTTGGTTTTAGTAACATTTACCACAAGATCGTCTTGCCTTGAATTTTCTCCAATCACTTGACCTGTATAGATTTCCTCATTTGGAGCAATAAAAAACTTTCCACGTTCCTGGAGCTTATCTAAAGAATAAGGAATGGCCGATCCTTTTTCCATAGAAATGAGCGAACCATTAATACGTCCGGGGATTTCTCCTTTATAAGGGCTGTATTCAATAAAACGATGATTCATAATCGCCTCGCCTGCTGTTGCAGTAAGAAGTTGATTTCTCAACCCAATAATCCCTCGGGAGGGAATTATAAACTCACACAACATTCGATTTCCTTTGGGACTCATGCTCAACATTTCCCCTTTTCGCTGGGTAACCATCTCAATGGCTTTACCAGAAACTAATTCAGGTAGGTCTATAGAGAGGGCTTCTATAGGCTCCATTTTCTTGCCTTCTATTTCTTTGATGATTACCTGTGGCTGTCCAATTTGAAGTTCATAGCCTTCACGTCGCATGGTCTCAATGAGTATAGAAAGGTGCAAAACCCCCCTTCCGAAAACCATAAATTTTTCAGCACTTTCAGTAGCTTCTACTCTCAAAGCGAGATTACGCTCTAATTCGCGTGCCAGGCGTTCTTTGATATGCCTTGAAGTTACAAATTTACCTTCTCTACCAAAAAAGGGAGAATCATTGATCGTAAACAGCATACTCATTGTAGGCTCGTCAATAGAAATCGTCGGCAAGGCTTCAGGAGCATCAATATCTGCGACTGTATCTCCAATTTCAAAGCCCTCTAAACCAATAATTGCACAAAGGTCACCAGCTGTTACTGCCTCCACCTTTTTACGACCTAAGCCATCAAAAAGGTGTAATTCTTTAATTTTTGACTGTATTTGGGTGCCGTCTCTTTTTATGAGGGTAGTCCTCATTCCTGCTTTGAGTTCACCACGCTGCAATCTCCCTATTGCAATTCTTCCTGTAAATGATGAAAAATCTAAGGAAGTAATTAATAGTTGTGTATTGCCCTCTTTTATTGCGGGGCTAGGCACTTCTTCTAGTACGCAATCTAAAAGAGGTTCTATAGAGCTACTCGGGGTTTTCCAGTCAGAGGACATCCAATTGTTTTTTGCTGAACCATATAGAGTAGGAAAATCGAGTTGCCATTCTTCGGCACCCAATTCAAACATCAAATCAAATACAGCCTCGTGTACCTGCTCGGGTGTACAATTTTCTTTGTCCACCTTATTGATCACTACAAGGGGTTTCAATTTGAGTTCTAAAGCCTTTTGAAGTACAAAACGGGTTTGTGGCATGGGACCTTCAAAAGCATCCACTAAGACTAATACACCGTCTGCCATATTAAGAACACGTTCTACTTCTCCTCCAAAATCTGCGTGTCCTGGGGTATCAATAATATTGATTTTAACTCCTTTATATTCTACCGCTACATTTTTAGAGAGTATAGTAATTCCACGTTCACGTTCAAGATCGTTGTGGTCTAAAATAAGGTCTCCCGTACTTTCATTAGAACGAAATAAATTGCAATGGTGAAGTATTTTATCTACCAATGTGGTTTTTCCGTGATCTACGTGCGCGATAATCGCGATATTTTTGGTTGGAATCATGTCTGTTTTTAAGCGCAGCAAATATATCACTAATTCTAGTGTCTGTATTTATAAAAAAAGAAATTGCGTACAGGCAACTAAAATTTAAAGTATTAAAAAAGGGCAGGCTGCCCTTTTGGTCTAATATTTGTAAATTTACAGCTTGAATCTGTTCATTGAAATTCATGGGGTCGACTGGTTTTGACAGCAGGACGCATGAAAAGGTAAGCAAGTCGAGCGCTGAATTAAAGCTCGTAAATCTCATAGTTCACACTTTTAAATGGCGAAAATAATTACGCTCTAGCTGCATAATTAACTGAATTATAGTACGTTAATGCCAAGTTCTGACTAGGTCGGAAAGCTGGATGTCTCTGGATAGCCCTTGTTGACGGCGATCTGTTTTGAGGCACCATAAAAGTCAACATCGAAATACAAAGGCATCGATTGTATTTTTCAATAAAGATGCTAAGGTGTATATAGGCAGTTTTTGGTCAGTATACATTCGAAAATGAAACAAAAACTAAACTTGTAGAAGGCTTTTTAATCACTTGTTTGGACGCGGGTTCGAATCCCGCCGACTCCACTATTAAGTCCTGGAAACCTAGTGTTTTCAGGGCTTATTTATTATTCTTGTACGGTATTTATACGGCAAACCAATTTTATAATCCTAAAACTTCTCAAGCACTCCCACCTAAAACAAAGGCGGATGAGTTTTAGAAAACGGTTTTTCTATTGGAATAATGAGACAAGATTTGATATGTAAATTATTCTATATTATATTAACAGCATGAAAAGATTACCTATTATATTTGCTTTTGTCTTTTTGACATGTTTACTATCAGCTCAAGAAGGTGAATATCTTAAAATCGAAAGATTTATATTCAACACTGAGTTACTAAGGATTAATGATAAGGGGGTTATAATACCACAATTGAATAGAAATATTAATGAACTAATTAAAAATTACATTTTCGACAATTTTTTTGTTGTTGAATCTGTAGAAAATATTATATGGCAGTCTTATCAGACTAAAACAAATACGATAAATAAATCACAATTCTTTAATTACTATGTCAGGGTACAGATCAAAAATTCAAATGAAAATAAAGAATATAGATATTTAGAAATATTACATTATCCTCAAAACAATAGTATAGAAACTTTTTATGTATGGAATCCACAAAAAAGGGATTTTGAGCTCAGTGAACAAGAAGTAGAAAGGCTATCATATAAACCTGATTTAGAAACGCTATTAATTGAAAATCAAACTCCTAAACCATCAATTGATGAAATAATTTCCGAGTATAAAGACTTGCTTAAAGGGGTGAATAATAACATTATATATTTTAATTATTCTAAAG
>WTIP01000166.1:0-4834 GCA_011525195.1 Flavobacteriales bacterium
TTCATCATTACATAGGTTTGAATACCCCCTGTAATCCAATGATCTTTTCGCTTATTAATGACCAGTAATTCGTTTAGATAAGACGCCAGATAGGCTTTTATAAAACGTGTTTCATAGACAAAATCATCTGAGAAAGGATTTAAAAATGAGGGGGCTTGACCAATCCCTACTATTGGATTTTTGGCGTAGTCTTTTTGAAGTACGAGAAGTTTTTTAGTCGGCAATTCTGCCAAAATCGTCTTTGTAAAACGGTCTATTTTTTTGAGTGAGGATTCAAAATTCACTTCCGCATTCTTTGAGGGTAAAATATCCGTTACAATCGAAAAATCTTCGCTTATTACAAGGGTTTCAAATTCATTTTTTAAGTCAAAGACAAACTCAGGGGCGAGCGTTTGTTGGTCTGCCAAAACCGTGGTTTTTAACTCGCCCGTTAAAACCGTACTAAGTTCCGTTAGATTACTGATAAGGTTGTATTCAGATGGATAAGTCCATTTAAAAGTGTAGCTTCCAGGTATACTGCTATAGTCTCGAAATCCTAAATTACTATTTAATAACCACGCATTATCATACCGAGGTGCCACTGTGATAAAAAGGTTTCTTAAAAAAAATCTTTTAGCAGAATTAATGCCGATCCCTGTAAATTTATCATCTGGAATTTTCACCTGGTAATTTAAAGCTATAGCCAACTTTGCGCCGGGTTGCAAGGCCTCATTAAGTTCAACTTTTAAAATATCCAGTTGCTCGGTTAAACGTGACCATTCGCGAAGCGTGCTTGCTTTAATTGTATTGATTTGGGTAGCGCCCAGTCTGCTGTCAGCCGTAATATAGAAACTACGATTAAATTCATTTGCCAAATGATTGGCTAGGGGGGAGGGCGCACCTCGGTAGGAATTGGCCCAATCATATAAATAAAGAGTTGCTAATGCTTCATTCGAGGTGTTTGTAAATTCAATAGTTTGAGAGACCAGCATCGTCTCTGTCTCACTATTTAATTCAATTTCAAATTGATAAGTTAGTTGTCCCCACAATTGGGATGTAACACCCAAAAGCGTAAAAATAACCCCTCTTAATTGTTTTTTATTCATTTAAAAATTCGGCTTGAAATTATCCTGTGCATAAAATTTACTCAGACACTCAATTACTTCAGCTTGGCTATCCGCCAAATAAAAAGAATCTAAATCTTTGGGGCTTATTTTATTTTCTCTGACTAAAGTTTCTTTGATCCAATGGATTAAACCTTCCCAAAAGGCTTTTCCAACCAATATAATGGGGAATTTGGATATTTTATCAGTTTGAATGAGTGTCATGGCCTCAAATAACTCGTCTAAAGTACCCAAACCTCCTGGCATAACAATAAATCCTTGTGCGTATTTCACAAACATGACTTTACGCACAAAGAAATAATGGAAATTCATGAGTTTGTCCTGGTCTATATAAGGATTTGCATTTTGCTCAAAAGGCAATTCTATATTTAATCCTACAGAGATTCCACCTGCTTTCTGGGCACCTCTATTGGCGGCTTCCATAATACCAGGCCCTCCGCCTGTAATGATTCCATAGCCTAAAGCGGCGACCCCCTCAGCAATTTCTACAGTGAGCTGATAGTCTGGATCATCCGCTTGAGTTCGTGCTGAACCAAAGATAGAAATACAGGGACCTATTGCGCTTAACTTTTCATATCCCTCTACAAATTCGCTCATGATTTTAAAAAGCGCCCAGGAGTCATTTGATTTGATTTCAGTCCAGTTTTTTATTTGCTTGTTTTTCATGTTACTACTGGATTAAAATGTGCTTCAATTTCTTTAGCGAGAAAGGGAGCAGTATGACTTTGTTTATTTTTAGTAAGTGCCTCAGGGCGACCACTAAAAATTAATTTCCCTCCTTTACGACCTCCTTCTGGACCAATATCAATAATATAATCTACCTGTTTGATGACATCTAAGTTATGCTCTATAATCAGTACAGTATTTCCTTTGTCTACCAATTTATTAAGCACATCCATTAATACTCTGATGTCCTCAAAGTGAAGCCCTGTAGTAGGCTCATCAAGAATATAAAAAGTTTTGCCAGTATCTTTTTTAGAGAGTTCACTTGCAAGTTTTATTCGTTGGGCTTCACCACCAGAAAGGGTCGTAGAGGACTGTCCTAAAGTAATATATCCCAGTCCAACATCTTGAATCATTTTAAGCTTTCTGTAAATTTTAGGTAAGGCCTCAAAAAAGACACAAGCCTCATTAATAGACATATTGAGTACATCAGAAATTGATTTGCCTTTATACCGTATTTCTAAAGTTTCTCGGTTGAATCTTCTACCTTGACAGCCTTCACATTCGACATAGACATCGGGTAAAAAATTCATTTCTATAATTTTCATCCCCCCGCCTTGGCAAATTTCACAGCGACCACCTACTACATTAAAACTAAATCTTCCGGGCTTATAACCTCTTATTTGTGCTTCTGGAGTGAGTGTAAAAAGGGTTCTTATTTCACTAAATACACCGCAATAGGTAGCAGGATTACTTCTCGGCGTCCTTCCGATAGGGCTTTGATTAATGTCTACCACTTTATCGAGATTCTCTAAACCTTCAATTTTATCATAAGGGAGGGGTACTTTAACTCCATTAAAAAAATGTGCATTCAGAATAGGGTAGAGGGTCTCATTGACAAGTGTAGACTTCCCACTGCCCGAGACGCCAGTGACTCCCAACATCATACCAAGAGGAAATTCTACATTAATATTTTTAAGGTTATTTCCTTTACAACCATAAAGATTGAGAGAATGTCCATTCCCTTTTCTTCTCTTTTGGGGGAGCGCAAGTGCCATAGACCCCTTTAGATATTGAGCTGTAAGCGTAGACGCATGTAAAGTTTCTTCGGGTGAACCCTGAGAAATGATTTCTCCTCCATTTTTTCCTGCATGAGGTCCCATATCTATGAGGTGATCTGCGCGAAGCATCATTTCTTTGTCATGTTCAACAACAATTACTGAATTTCCTAGATTTCGAAGTGCAATTAACGAATTAATCAGGCGGTCATTATCACGCTGATGCAATCCAATACTGGGTTCATCCAATATATAGAGTACACCCACTAACTGAGAACCAATTTGAGTAGCAAGACGGATTCGCTGGGCTTCGCCCCCAGAAAGTGACTTGGATGAACGGTTGAGTTGTAAATAATCTAATCCTACATTGAGTAAGAACTCTAAGCGTACCCGAATTTCTTTAATAATTTCTACTGCAATTTTCTTTTCATTGGGAGTTAAACGGGCTTCTAAAGATTGAATCCACTGATAAAGGTCTTGAAGATCCATATTGACAAGATCAGCAATAGTTGTTAGATCTAATTTGAAATAGAGCGCCTCTTTTCGTAAACGAGAGCCCTCACATACGGAACACTTGTAACTGTCCATATAGCCGGAAGCCCATCTTTTAATACTCGCTGTTGCCGCTTCATTGAAGGAATTTTCGATATAGTGGAGTAATCCCTCAAAATCGATTTTATAGGTTCTTGTGATGCCGAGTGTACGCGAGGGAATTTCAAATTTTTCATGACTTCCATTTAAAATAACTTCTAGGGCTTTTGCTGGAATTTTATGAATAGGATCTGCAAGTGAAAAGTCATAACAAGTAGCGATGGTCTCGATTTGTCGATATGTCCAACTTGTTTTTTTGGTTCCTAGTGGGGCCAGCCCTCCTTGGCTTATTGACAGCGTATCATCGGGAATCAATTTCTTGATATTTACCTTATACTGAATTCCTAAGCCTTTGCAGCTTGGACACATTCCCTTTGGAGAGTTAAAAGAAAAAGTATTGGGTTCAGGAACAGGATAAGCGATACCCGAAGTGGGACACATCAGATTTAGACTAAAATAGCGCGTATCTTGGGTATCGTAATCCATGACCATCATAACGTCTTGCCCATAATGAAGCGCTGTAGTTAGAGACTCACTCAGTCTTTTTAAACCTTCTTCGTCATTTTTAATAGATAACCGATCAATAACGAGTTCTATGTCGTGAATTTTATACCGATCTACTTTCATGCCTGGTTTTAAATCAACAAGTTGACCATCGACACGCACCTTGGAGAAGCCCTGCTTAGCAAGTGAATCAAAAAGTTCTCGGTAATGCCCTTTACGGGCTTTTACAATGGGTGCTAATAAAACTACTTTTTGTCCTGAGTAATCTTTGACTAAAAGCGTTTGAATTTGTTCAGTTGTATAACGCACCATTTTTTCATTGGTGGTATAGCTATAAGCAGTTCCTACTCGTGCGAAAAGTAAGCGTATATAGTCATAGAGCTCTGTGATGGTTCCCACTGTAGAACGCGGGCTCTTGGAAGTCGTTTTTTGCTCTATTGCAATGACCGGAGAAAGCCCGTCAATTTTATCTACATCAGGGCGCTCCATAGATCCCAAGAATTGACGTACATAAGCAGAAAAAGTTTCCATATAACGGCGTTGTCCCTCAGCATAAAGGGTATCAAAAGCCAAAGACGATTTTCCACTTCCAGAAAGCCCTGTAATAACGACTAATTCATTTCTCGGAATCGCTACGTCAATATTCTTCAGGTTGTGGACGCGCGCACCTTCAATTTGAATTGTTTGCTTGGTTTTATTCATAGCTACTAGGCTGCAAAAATAGGATTTTCTGGCGGTCTTTTTATTTAAGTCCCTATTTAATAAAGTAAAACAGCTTTGTCATCACCTCGCGGATCAGCCCCCGTAGTTATTTTTTGATCTTCGGAGAGATGAATCGCATCCACCCTCCCAATAATTCGTGTATACGCTTCTTTTATATCGTATCCTTTAGCTTGAAGTTTTTTAATGAATTTA
>WTIP01000166.1:4934-7797 GCA_011525195.1 Flavobacteriales bacterium
CTTGCTGCTAAAATCGTCCATTTCATTATTTAAAAAATAACCTCCTGATTCGACATATACCTTGGACCCATAGCTTCCATTTAAAGTGGTAGTTACCGCTACTGCATTGCCCATGCTATCAAGGATAGAATAATGCGTTGTTTCCTCACTTTCTTCCCAAATAATACTCCCCGGTTCTATAGCCGAAGAAGGGGTTGCCTCATTAAAACTGAAATTTTCCATTCTAGCAGCTAAATAAGCCGTATCGAGCAGACTGTCTGAAGGGATAGAGATAAAATCGGGATCACCAAGATATTTACTTCTGTCTGCATAGGAACGGCGCTCTGCTTCAACCATTATTTGTACGGCTTCTTTAGAATTTTGTTTGTACTGACCAATATCATAGGGTGCAATCATCTTCATAATTTGACCCAAACAAATCCCTCCACTGGAGGGGGGACCCATCGTGATAAGTCGTAAGTCTTTATAATTGAAGTAAATAGGGGTTCTCCAAACAGGCTTATACGCTTTTAAATCTTCTAAAGTCATAATCCCTCCTGTTTCTTGTACCCTTTGGATCAATGCCTCTGCATTAGGTCCCTGATAAAAACCAGCACTTCCCTCTACAGCAATACGTTCTAAAGTATTTGCAAGCGCTAGATTTTTTACGACTGATCCCGCCTCAAAATTTTGAGCATAGAAGGTTGAATCGCCATTCATTTGGATAAATTCAGCTCGCTTTGAGGCAAAACTTTTGGCTTGTTTTTCGGTTACGAGGTATCCATTTTTTGCTAAATCTATGGCGGGTTGTACCAACTCTTCCCAAGGTAAAGAACCAAATTTTTGATGTATTGCCTCCAGTCCCGCTACAGTTCCAGGCACCCCCACAGCCAGGCCACCAAGGGTGCTTTTGTTTGGAACAATTGCCCCCTCTTTATCTAAATACATGTCTTCTGTAGCTGCCATTGGTGCTTTTTCTCTGTAGTCTAAACTACCGCTTGTACCTGCCGCTTGCCGATAGACTAAAAAGCCGCCCCCCGAAATATTTCCCGCATTGGGGTAACAAACTGTAAGGGCTAAATCTATAGCAATCATCGCATCAAAGGCATTGCCCCCACGTGCTAAAATCTCAATACCAATTTTAGAGGCCTCCTCTCGCGCACTTACTACAGCCCCGCGGGGCTGTTTTTCGGTTGAGCAGAATTGAAACGTGAAACTAAAAAGTCCAAAAAGAAAAATATGAATGAGCTGATTTTTTTTCATAGTTGCGCTAATTTTTGCTTTGAAAACAAAATAACTTGAGGCATAAATTTTAAAAAATGGGATTGAAAGTAGGAATATTTTTCGACTAATTGCGTGGCGGAATCCGCTAAATTTGAATCGAAACGAGTGCGTTTGTCCATTTGAGTCATAATAGCCTTTAGGCCCTCAACTGTTTGATAATATTCAAACCAATTATACTTAACCAAGGCGCCAAGAAAGTGATTTATGGGGTCGGGTAAATCAACAGGATAGGCTTGGATATTTTGATAAAATTCAAAAGAAAATTCTCCTAAAGTTTGGCAATGGTGGGCACCCCAATTTGCCGCTAGAAAATGATCAAAATACAAATCGACTATAACCCTACTGTAATGTCTATATTCGGGGAAAAGCGCAGAAACAGAAGCCCTAAATAATGGATGGTTGTCTGTAAAATGATCAATTGATCGATGGAGCTGAATTCCTTTTTGAATTTTTAAGGGATAATGTTGAATTTGTTTTCCTTTAACCTGATCTGCTATTAAATTGCCCAGCGCAACTTCAAAATCGTCTCGCGATAAATATACATGGGCTAAAAAATTCACAGTTCAAAAATAAAATTTATTCGTAGTAAAAAATTAAATCTTAGTCATTTATTTATGTCTAATTTTGTAATAAATACTCTCCGTTTGTCTTTAAATCTCAAACAATCTTTTCGCCTTTTCACTCAAACTAAACTACTTACTAGAACTGGATTATTTATTTTTTTGATATTCCTATTAGTTGGTGTTCAGTTTATAAATGCTCAAAAACAGTCTAAGGCAATCTTAATTGAGGGAGGATATACATTTGATTTGGCATCCAATTTTAAGGGAGGGATAGAAACAGGATCTGCCTTTCTTGGAAATATAGATTTAACTTTTGATTTTGATTTAGAAGTACTTGATTTATGGGGAGGAGGACATTTTTTCGTCTATCTTTTAAATAACCATGGTAATTCACTCTCTGAATTGTTAGGGGATTTTCAGATGGCAAATAACATAGAAGCAGAATCCAATACTCGACTCTATGAAATATGGTATCAACAGAGTTACAAATCTTTTTCCTTCCTCCTTGGACAGCATGATTTAAATAGTGTTTTTGCTATATCTGATACTGGGCTAAATTTTATAAACAACTCTTTTGGAGCACAACCTGACCTTTCTGAAAATTTTCCTGCATCAGTGTTTCCTTTAACAACATTAGGATTTATTGTTAACTGGAGTTTAAATGATAATATTCACTTTGCTCATGCTATATATGATGGGGATACAGGGAGTGAAAGCGAAAATCCTAATTCTTTAAACTGGAGTTTAAAAAAAGATGAGGGTGTTGTACTAATTAACGAAGTTCAATTTGAAATAAAAAAAGATAGTTTACTAAAATCCGTTTACAAATTAGGGATATGGAACCATACACAAAACCAAAATTTAAATGAAGTAATTTTTACTTCCAGTCAAGGTGTCTATTTTATCAGCGACCACAAGCTCATTCAAAAAAAAACCAGTAATAGCACTGCATTGAGTGCCTTTTCACAACTTGGAATTTCTCTTAGCACACACAATCCGGTGGCTGGATATATGGGCGGGGGATTTTGGTTTCAAGG
>WTIP01000115.1 GCA_011525195.1 Flavobacteriales bacterium
ATCAGGTGCATCATCAACCAAAAGAATTTTAATTTCTTCTTTCTTCATTTTATTAACTGAATAAATTTAAGACAATAATAAAGTTCTTTATGTTACCAAAGTATTAATATTAATAATAAATACTTAAATTTAGCGAGAATTTAGTCCCAATGAAAAGCGTCCTCTTTATTCTCTATTCGGCTATTTTACTCTCACTCCCAACACGCCCTGAACGCTACACGCTGATTTCTTCTCCACACCTTAGTATATACCCGCAAGAACCCCTTCAATTTTCCATTTATCCCAATCCAGTAAAAGAGGGACGTATTTTTATAAAAAGTGCAAGCAATTCGGAAATGCACCTCAGTATTTATAATATATTAGGAGAAAAGAAATTGGAACTACGCACAAAAAATAAAAGTATTTTTCTGGGCACATTGGGTTCTGGCATTTATATATTAAAACTCGAGCAAGACCATAAAACAGGTCTAAAACGACTGGTAATTCCCTAATATTAAGCCGTAATTTTAACTAATTTTGCCCCATGAGGGACGCATTTAAGCAATTTGATCAGATTACAAATTCCGAAGCATTTGCTGCCCAAGCGCTTGCGCTTTTCACCTATCAATATGAAAATAATACGGTTTACCGTTCTTATTGTGATTTGATCAATACAAATCCTGTTGAGGTCAAAACAATTCAAGAGATTCCATTTCTACCCATACAGTTTTTTAAGACACATAAAATCTATAGCCCTGACCCTCCTCCAGTAAATTATTTTGAATCTAGTGGTACTACGGGGCAAATTCGATCCAAACACTATGTAGGAGACTTGCAAACCTATCATCAGAGTTTTGAAAAGGGATTTGAGTTATTTTACGGACCCATCGAAGAATATGCTTTAGTTGCTTTGCTCCCCTCTTATTTAGAAAGGGACAATGCTTCTTTAGTCTACATGGCAAATGCGTTAATTAAAAAAACAAAGCATCCTCTAAGCGGTTTTTATCTCAACGAATGGGAACAGCTTAAATACACATTAGATCTATTAGAGCAAAAAGAGCAAAAAACGATTCTACTGGGGGTTACTTTTGCTTTACTTGAGGTTGCAGAAAAATACGACTGGAAGCTGAATCATACGCTGATAATGGAAACAGGAGGAATGAAAGGAATGCAAAAAGAATGGGTCAAGTCAGCACTTCATAAATACCTAGGTGAGCACTTCGGAGTGAGTGCTATTCATGCTGAATATGGAATGACTGAATTACTGAGTCAGGCTTATTCTAAAGGAAATGGGCTTTTTTACTGCCCTCCATGGATGAAAGTTCTAACTCGGGCAACTGAAGACCCTTTTGAGCTTATTGAATATGGAAAAACAGGGGGTGTCAATATTATTGATCTTGCAAATATTGATTCCTGTGCCTTTATCGCAACAGAAGACCTAGGCATTCTTTATCCAGATGGTGGATTTGAAATACAGGGTCGATTTGATCAGGCTGAAGTAAGAGGATGCAATTTAATGGTTGTTTAATTCTCTATTTTTAAGAGGTAATAATTTTTTTTACCGCGTTGTAAGAGAATATACCGATCCGCAATTAAGTCTTTATGAGTCAATAGATAAGTCTCAGAAATTTTAGTTTTATTAACTGAAATGGCGTTTTCTTTTACTGCTCTTCGTGCCTCTCCATTGGATTTCAAAAACCCTGTTTCAGTGGCAAGTGCGGCAACTAGATCCATCCCTTCTTTTAGTTGGGCGCTACTGATAGTGGCTTGGGGAACTCCATTAAATAATTCTAAAAAAGTAAGCTCATCTAATTTTTGAAGGGTTTCTCTGGTTGCTTTACCAAAAAGAATCTGAGAAGCTTCTATCGCTTTATCAACTTCTTCTTTTCCGTGCACTAAACCAGTAACCTCCTCGGCGATCGCTTTTTGAAGGATTCTTAAATGCGGAGCTTCATTGTGCGCTCTAATTTTTTTATTGATCTCGTCTTCACTTAAAAATGTAAAAATCTTTATATAGGAAAGTGCATCCTCATCAGAAGTATTCAGCCAAAACTGATAAAACTTATAAACTGAAGTTTTTGTCTTATCCAGCCAAATATTACCCTCTTCAGTTTTGCCAAACTTCGAACCGTCCGCTTTCTTTATCAGGGGACAGGTTATGGCAAAAGCTTTTCCCCCTTCTTTTCTTCGAATTAATTCAGTCCCTGTAGTAATATTACCCCATTGGTCGCTTCCTCCCAGCTGAAGTCTACAATCCATGCTTTTATAGAGGTGAAGGAAATCATACCCCTGGAGTAACTGATAGGTGAATTCTGTAAAAGACATGCCTACCTTCGCCTCAGAACTCAAGCGCTTTTTAACAGATTCTTTCGCCATCATATAATTTACCGTGATGTGTTTTCCAATATCTCTTGAAAATTCTATCAAGCTGTAGGCTTTCATCCAATCGTAATTATTGACAAGACGAGCAGCATTGGGTTGTTCGGAATTGAAATCTAAAAATTGCTCAAACTGCTTTTGTATTCCTAGGCAATTTTTTTCTAAAGTAGACTGATCTAATAAATTCCGCTCATCCGATTTACCTGAAGGATCCCCGATCATTCCTGTAGCACCACCCATAAGAACAATGGGGGTGTGTCCCGCTTTTTGGAAATGCATCAGGATAATGATCTGCACCAAACTTCCAATATGGAGTGAGTCTGCTGTTGGGTCAAATCCGATATAACCAGTAGTGGATTCCGCTAACAGATGAGATTCTGTATCGGGCATAATATCGTGGAGTAAGCCCCTCCAACGCAGTTCTTGAACAAAATTAGTTGGCATTTATTTTTTGAGTAAAGATAGATTTCTCTGAGGGAAACCAAAAATCAAATTTAAAAAAGTGTACTTTCGTTTTATGATCTTGGTTACGGGAGGTACGGGAATGGTAGGCGCTCATCTTTTACTAGCCTGTGTAAAAAATAATTTCCCAGTACGAGCGCTTTACCGCTCGGCATCCCGCCTGCAAGAGGTAGCCGATTTTTTTTCTCATAATTTTCCCGATCAACCCACTTATTTTGAACAAATCCAATGGCACCAGACCGATTTAAATGATATTGTCAATCTTGAAAAAGCATTTGATAATATTGATCAAATTTATCATTGCGCAGCCAAAGTCTCTTTTGCTTCCTATCACAGCGAGAAATTAATAAAAACAAATAGAGAAGGAACAGCAAACCTAGTGAATTTAGCCGTAAAGTATAAGGTAAAGAAAATGGCCTATGTGAGTTCTATAGCTGCACTGGGGGTAGAACCTACTGTAAAAAAAGTTAATGAAGACTTCTCATGGAATCCTAGTCTGTTACATACACCCTATGCCTACTCAAAATACGGTGCAGAGCTTGAAGTGTGGCGTGGATCACAAGAAGGCTTGGAGGTAGTAATTGTAAATCCAGGGATTATACTAGGGGGTTATTTTTGGAATAGAAGTAGTGGAACACTCATAAAAAGAGTGGCAAAAGGAATGAATTTTTACCCCCTTGGAAATGCGGGTGTTGTTGCTTTAGAGGATGTCGTTCACTGTTTGATTAAATTGATGAATTCACCTATAAAAAATGAGCGCTTTATTTTGGTTTCTAAAAATATTCCCTATCAAAATTTAATCCAAAAAATCGCACTTCAGTTAGGGGTTAGCTCGCCTAAAATTCCTTTGACTAAAAGCCTCCTCTATACCCTCTTTATTTTGGATAAAGTAGCTTATGCACTGGGGCTTAAAAAAAGTTTTCTGAATCAAGCTACTGTGGAAAGCTTGTGCAGTAAGCAAACCTATGACGGTTCAAAAATAGAAGAGAAACTTGACTTTAAATACAAGCCTATCGATGCTGTTTTAGCAGCCATTGGGAAGGCCTATAAAGCCTCTCACTGATACTCTTGTTTTTTATCCAATTCCCCTAAACTGTCCTTTACCCTTTGCATTTTCTTCATTACAGTAGCATACATGCGATAGTAGATCCTGGGGAATTTAGCATAGTAAGCATCACTCTCTACTAACTGTAAGCTGTCTATTCCGTATTTTTTATAAAGGTAAGGCGTACCATATACCGCCTCAAAATCTGGATTTTTTGGGTTAAATGTATTCATGGCATCAAGCATTAATAAATCATAAAGTATTTGCTCCATGCGCTCTTCTTCAATCAAGTTTTCAGGCTTTTCTACAACCCCTGTATCACTACAGGAGCTCGTCAATAAGACTATGAATGTTAATCCAAAAAAATAAAAAAACTTCTTCATTATCGATCAAATGTTAACGCCATAGCCGCAGAATTAGGGTGTACCTTTCCATTTAAATAAACCCATTGACCATTAAGAAGTGTTTGTTCCACACACCCCTTAAAAGTTATTCCCTCAAAAGGAGACCAACCACAATGGTAAAGCAAGTCTTCTTTTACTACTTCAAATTCTTTTTCTATATCGAGTACGACCAAATCGGCGAAATAGCCTTCACGTAGAAAACCTCGGTCTTTAATATCAAAAAGAAGGGCTGGATTATGACATGCCTTTTGCACGATTTTCTCTAAGCGGATTTTTCCTTGGTGATACGCGCTGAGCAATGCGGGTAATGCATGCTGAACAAGGGGTCCTCCAGAGGGCGCCTTGGTATATATTTGATTTTTTTCTTCAAGCGTATGAGGAGCATGATCTGTTGCGAGTACATCCAATAAATCAGAATTTAAGCCTTCCCACAAGGCCTCGCGGTCTTCTTGGGTTTTAATGGCCGGATTCCACTTTATATGGGTTCCTTTTTCTTCATAGTCAGCATCACTAAACCACAAATGGTGTATGCATACTTCAGCAGTAATTTGCTTTTCCTCAAGGGGAAGATTATTTTCAAAAAGTGCTAGCTCTTTGGCTGTAGAAATATGAAAAACATGAAGTCTTGCTCCTGTTTCTTTGGCTAATGCTATTGCCTGAGAGGAAGAGAGATAACAAGCTTCTTCATTTCTAATTTTGGGGTGTTCACTTATTGGAATTTGATCGCCGTATTGGGCGATAGTGGCTTTTAAATTTGTTTTTATGGTTTCCTCATCTTCGCAATGAACGGCTATCACAAGTGGTGTACTGCTAAAAATAGATTTCAAGACTTCTGGATTATCGACCAACATATTTCCTGTAGAGGAGCCTAAAAAAAGTTTTAATGCGGGAACACGCTGGATATCCAGTGCTCTTATTTCCTCTAAATTATCATTGGTCCCACCAAACATAAAAGCATAATTTGCATAAGCGGTTTTTGAGGCTCTTTCATTTTTGGCTTCCCATTCCACTCTGGTAGTTGTCTGTGGTGAAGTATTGGGCATCTCAAGAAAGGAAGTTATGCCCCCTGCTAAGGCTGCTTTTGATTCTGTTTCTATACAGGCTTTATGGGTCAATCCTGGCTCTCTAAAGTGAACCTGATCATCAATAAGTCCTGGAATAATATATTTTCCTTTGGCATCAAAAATCGGGATATCCGCATCACAATGGATACTTGCTGCTATTTTTTTTATGCGCTTACCTTCGATGAGGAGGTCTGCTTGAAAAATTTGATTTTCATTAATCAGCGTACCGTTCTTTATAAGTTTTTGTGATGGACTCATCGAAATGTTGTTTTAAAGAGCCGTAAAAATAAAACACCATACAGCGCTTCCCAAATTATACTCCCATTCATTTTTGATTTTCCTTTTACTCGGTTAGTAAAAACAATAGGATGCTCAATTAATTTAAATTTTTTTAACCAAGCCTTGTATTTTAATTCTATCTGAAAGGCATAGCCTACAAATTTAACTTGATCAATCTCAATCGCTTTTAACACTTCACTACGATAACCCACAAAACCCGCTGTAGCATCTTTTATAGGCATTCCTGTAATCAATCGGACATAAAGTGAAGCAAAATAGGATAATAAAATTCGACTCAGTGGCCAATTCACTACATTAACACCCTTGATATACCTCGACCCAACTACAAGATCCGCTTCTTTCTCCAATAAGGCTAACATGGGCTGAATTTCTTTGGGATTGTGAGAAAAATCAGCGTCCATTTCAAAAATATAAGCATAATTTCTCCTTAATGCCCACTGAAATCCATGAACATAAGCAGAACCAAGTCCTGTTCGATTAGAACGGGATTCTAAGAATAAACGCTTGGGAAAGCGTTCCATAAGCGATAGGACTTTTTGTCCAGTACCGTCTGGAGATTCATCATCTACAACCAAAATAACTACTGCTACTGGAGTAGAAAATACCGCTTCGATAATAGACTCGATATTTTCAATTTCGTTATAAGTCGGAATGATAATGAGTGTTTTTTCCATAGAATCAATCGTAAAAGTACCAAATGTCTTTACAATTTATTGTATTGATCCCTATAATAATTTTTTAGAAAACCCTTAATTTTAGCCTATGGAAGACTGGATCTATAAAGCTGATCTCAGGGCAGATTGGATGAGCCTCATTTTTTTTATTAATATTGTTATCATCCTCTTGATGTATCGATTGGCTTCTAACCGATTTATAGGGTTACTCAATCTTTTTAGCATGCATCACTATTTTGGAAGGTTTAGCCATGAAAAAGAATTAAACTACAGAAGCTATTTTAATATACTCAGCTTTTTATTGATTACTTCTTCACTAGCGATGGCCTATTTTTCACTTTCACATTACTTCCCCTATACACTAAACTACAGCTTTGAATTTGTATTTCTTTTTATGGGTCTTTTGGTTATTTTATCCTTACGGTTTTATTTATTCCAATTTATTGCAAAACAATTGGGCTTTTTAAACCCAATAGCGCCACTTATTTATAAAAATTTCTCTTATGCCACCCAGCTGGCAATTTATTTAACAGCACTCTTATTTTTCAAAAACTACAGTATTCTTCCAGCGTTGTTGTTTGAGGGTATTATTTTTCTTCTCTTCACTCTTTGGCTTATCCAGCAATTTAGAATAATTTTTCCCTTTTTTAGGGCACACTTAAGGGATGTAATTTATATTATTCTTTATCTTTGCGCATTCAAAATAGCTCCTTGGATTTGGATCTATTTTATGAGTATTGAAACACAATTGTAATTGGACCGACCATGAAAGTGAAAACTATACTAGTTTCTCAGCCCGAACCTTCTTCAGATAAATCTCCCTACAGCAGACTGAAAGAAAAACATAAGTTAACCGTTAATTTTAGGCCTTTTATTCATGTAGAAGGCGTTTCGGGAAAAGAGGTTCGACAACAAAAAATTGATTTCAATAATTTTCAAAATATCATACTAACCAGTCGAAATGCAGTAGATCACTTTTTTAGACTCTGCAAAGAAATGCGCTTTACTGTACCTGACACTACTAAATATTTCTGTCAATCTGAAGCGGTGGCCTACTATCTTCAAAAGTATGTTGTATACAGAAAAAGAAAAATTTATGTAGGTACACGTAGCATTAAAGACTTGGAAAGTACATTTAAAAAATTGGGTAAAGAAAGCTACTTATTTCCAACTTCTGATCTTTTAAAACCTGAAGTTCCTGAATTTCTCGATCAGCTGAAAATCAATTGGAAAAGGGCCATTTTATACCGCACTGTCGTAAGTGATTTATCTGATTTAAGAGATGTTTATTACGATATTCTCGTGTTTTTTAGCCCTTCAGGAATCGAATCTTTATTTAAAAACTTTCCTGATTTTAAACAAAATAATACCCGAATTGCGGTCTATGGCAATTCCACAACCCAAGCTGCAGAGCAGGCGGGACTTAAGATTAATATCATGGCACCCACCCCTGAAACCCCTTCGATGACGATGGCCATCGAAAAGTATGTGGAAACAGTGAATAAATAGCCTTTAATTTTTGGTTGTGTAAAAAACAGAAAATGCATAACACCATGCCACTATAAGTGCTGTCCCCCCTATGGGTGTCATGGGCCCTAAAAAAGAGACAGAAAAAGGCATCAAAGACTTAAAAGACAAAATAAAAATACTTCCTGAGAATACTAATGTGCCCCCCACCAGCAAAAAATAAAGTATTTTTTTTTGCTTCTCAGTTATGAATTCAAGACCAGAAAGCAGGAGTAATCCCAGACCCTGATAGATTAAATACTTGAGTCCAACCTCAAAACTTTCGAGTGCAGTAGCGCTTAAGATACTTTTAAAGTAATGACTCCCTAAAGCCCCTAAAAGTAGGCCGATTAGCATAAAGAACGCTCCAAAAAGCCTCATTTTTCTTTTGATGTTTTTCACTTTTTTTATTTAATTTTATAACAAAAATAAAGTTTATACCTTACATTTTAAACTAAATAATGAAAATATCTGAACAAATTATAAGTATCGACGGCATTGACAAAATCATATTAAGGCTGCTCTCTCAAGATGCACGAACACCCATAATGATGCTTTCTAAAGCGACTGGCATTTCAGGCGCAGCAGTTCATCAACGACTAAAAAAACTGGAAAAAGCAGCAATTATTTCAGGTTCGCAAATTATTTTGAATCCAAAAATTCTGGGTTATAAAACATTAGCTTTTATTGGTATCTATCTAGATAAGGCCATCCGAAATCCCGAAGCGGTAAAGCAGTTAGAACAAATAGACGAAGTTATAGAATGTCATTATACCACCGGGAACTGGAGTATTTTTGTCAAATTACTCTGCAAGGACAACGAACATTTGATGGAACTTTTGAATAAGAAAATCCAATCTGTAGAAGGCGTCTCAAGAACTGAGACTTTTATTTCGCTTCAACAGCAATTGAATCGGCAACTTAAAGTATAGTTTAATCTCTTCTTCCCCCAAATACCTGGAAGGCAAAATAGGCCAATGTAGCCAATGAACCAACTGCAGCCACTACATAGGTCCTTGCTGCCCATTTAAGCGCATCTTCCGCTCCGGCAAGCTCTTCGCGAGAGACCATATTTTTTCGCTGTAGCCACGCCAAGGCCCGATTACTCGCATCGTATTCTACAGGAAGTGTAATAAAGCTAAAAAGAGTGCCTAAACCAAAAAGACCCACACCTATTGCTGCAATAGTAAAGCCGTAAGGTACGAGTTGCATGAGTACTAAACCCCCAATTATCACTAGCATAGAGAGGTTAGAAGCAACACTGACCATTGGTACCAAAGTAGAACGTATCTGGAGCCATTCATAACCCTGCGCATGCTGAATGGCATGGCCACATTCATGGGCTGCTACAGCAGCTGCGGCCGCATTGCGTTCGTGATAGACAGACTCACTGAGGTTAACAGTCTTTTTTTGGGGATTATAATGGTCTGTGAGTGCTCCGCGAACAGAAACTACCTCAACATCACGAATGCCATGGTCACTCAACATTTGTTCTGCTATTTCTTTTCCTGACATTCCGTTTCTGAGTTGCTTCTGAGAATAAAATTTAAATTTTCGTTTTAGCGTATTGCTTACCCACATACTTGCGAGTGAAATCAGTAATATAAGGATGTAATAAGTACCCATCTTTATAAATTTATTGGTTAAACTTGAGGTCTATTGATTTGTTAGATTAATATACAATATTGATTATTTTATTTGGTACGATAATCCATTTTTTTGGTGTTTTACCTGCCAAATAATCCACTGTTCTTAAATCATTTAATACTGCTTCTTGAATGGCAGACTGATCTAAATCAAGTGCTAACTCCAAAGTAAAGCGCATCTTTCCATTAAATGATACGGGATAGTTTTTTGTATTCTCCACTAAATAAGAGGCCTCAGCCAAAGGAAATTCTTCAAAATCCAGTAGCGTCTTATTTCCTAAATGCTCCCATAACTCCGAGGCGATATGTGGGGCAAATGGGGAAAGAAGAATGGTTAATGGAGAGAGTATTGAACTTTTATGACATTTTAAAGCTGTCAGTTCATTGACACCTATCATCAAAGCACTAATACAAGTATTAAATGAAAAGTTTTCAATATCCTCTCTGAGTTTTTTTATTGTTTCATGTAATACTTTAAGCTCTTTTTTTGTGGGTTCACTGTCTTGAACAATCCATTGATCCTCCTCATAAAAAAGGCGCCAATATTTCTTTAAAAAGTTATAGACTCCTGATATTCCTGCCGTATTCCATGGTTTGGCCTGCTCTATAGGTCCCAAAAACATTTCATACATTCTGAGGGTATCCGCTCCATATTGTGCGCAAATTTCATCAGGATTAACCACATTGTATTTGGATTTAGACATTTTTTCAACCTCTCGAGCTACTTTGAAAGTACCCTGATACCTTTCAAAAATGGCCTCTTTAAACTGGGGCTGCCATTGTTTTACTTTTTCGATATCTAATTCATCTGCGCTATTAACCAAATTAACATCTACACGAATGGGCTCTACCTTTTCTGTAGAGTCTACTAAATTAGAAGACAGATAGGTTTGGGTGCCGGCTTTGCGATAAATAAAAGCAGATGTTCCTAGAATCATCCCTTGATTGATTAATTTTTTGGCGTACTCATGAACAGGGACAAGACCTAAATCATAAAGGAATTTTTGCCAAAAACGGGAGTATAACAAATGTCCAGTGGCATGCTCACTACCCCCGAGATAAAGATCTACTTCCTTCCAATAATTTAAAGCATCCTCCCCGGCAAAGGCAGTGTCATTTGCCGCATCCATATAGCGATTAAAATACCATGAACTTCCTGCCCATCCAGGCATGGTATTTAATTCTAATGGGAAAACATCTTTATGATCAATGTATTTATTTGCAACTACTTTTTCTTTTTTGGTATCCCAAGCCCATTGATCAGCATTTCCTAGGGGAGGTGCTCCTTCTTGAGTGGGTAAATAATTTTCGACTTTAGGTAATGTCAGTGGTAGCTGCTTAACAGGGATTGCTTGTGGCTGTTGATTTTTATAATAAATCGGTATGGGCTCACCCCAGTAGCGTTGTCTACTAAAAATTGCATCCCGAAGTCTGTAATTAATAGTGCCTTCCCCACATTTTTGCTTTTCAAGCTCTTGAATAACGACTTTCATGGCCTCTTTATGTGTAAGGCCAGAAAGAAAATCAGACTGATCAATAACAGCCGTCCCTTTGTCTGTAAATGCTTCTTCGTTTAGAGAAACCCCCTTAAAAATATTCTTTATGGGAATTTGGAATTTTTTTGCGAAGTCATAATCGCGTTGGTCACCACACGGTACAGCCATTACAGCACCTGTACCATAATCTGCAAGTACATAATCCCCAATCCAAATGGGTATTCTTTCTTTTGTAAAAGGATGAATAACATAGGCCCCTGTAAAAACCCCAGTACAATTTTTGACGTCTGCCATTCGCTCTCTCTGAGTGCGCTTTTGCGTCTCTTCTATATAGGCTGTTACTGCCCCTTTATAATCAGGATGCGTCAATTCTTGAACCAGATCTAATTCAGGAGCTAATGTCATAAAAGTAACGCCAAATATCGTATCGGGTCGTGTCGTGAAAACTTCGATTTTTTTATTGTGACCCTCAATTTGAAAAAAAACTTTTGCCCCTCTAGACTTACCAATCCAATTACGCTGCATTTCTTTGAGTGAGTCTGGCCAATCAATCTCCTCTAAACCTTGGAGTAAACGTTCCGCATAGGCCCCTATCCGCATACTCCATTGCTTCATTTTTTTCTTGGTAACTGGAAAACCTCCCCGCTCAGAAACTCCATTTATGATTTCATCATTGGCCAAAACAGTCCCCAAATCGGCGCACCAGTTCACCTCCGTTTCAGAGAGGTAAGTCAACCGGTATTTTAATAAAAGGGCTTCTTTTTTGGTTGTATCAAAAGAATGCCACTGCTCCGCCGTAAAAGAAGGGGTGTCCGAATCGCAAACTGCTTTGATGGTAAGGTTGCCCTCCTTTTCAAAATACTTTTTAAGCTCTGCTATGGATTTGGCTTTATCTGCTTCTTTACAGTAGTAGTGATCGAATAAAAGAAGGAAGATCCACTGCGTCCATTTATAAAATTCTGGAGCTGACGTTCTTACTTCTCGACTCCAATCAAATGAAAAACCCATCCGATCCAATTGCTCGCGATAGCGTTTAATATTTTCCTCAGTGGTTTTGGCTGGATGCTGGCCAGTTTGAATGGCATACTGCTCTGCCGGTAATCCAAAAGAGTCATAGCCTTGAGGATGAAGTACATTAAAACCTCTATGCCTTTGATAACGAGCAATGATATCGCTCGCTATATAACCCAGAGGATGACCTACATGCAGGCCTGCTCCTGAAGGATAGGGAAACATATCCAGGACATAAAATTTGGGTTTTTTTGAGTGGTTATCAGCTTTAAAGGTCTGATTTTTTGCCCAATAGGCCTGCCATTTTTTTTCAATATTCTTGAAGTCGTATCCCACGTATTTATTTTGAAGGGTCTAGAAAGGCACAAAAATACGCTTATTGATTGAATGTCAAAAAGGAAAAGAAGAAATTGCCCGTTGTGTTCTTCTAATTCTTTGTTATTTTTACACAAATATTCACTGTGGCCAAAAGTTTTCAAGAACAATTTCAGAAAAGACGTGTACTCACAGGCTATTTATCAGTAGTCATAAGCATAAGTTTGGTCTTATTTTTTGTAGGTATTTTGGGGCTCTTTCTTCTCAATACCCAAAATATTGCCTCTTATTTCAAAGAACAAATTGTGATGACTGTCTATCTAAAAGACAATGCCAAGGATATTGAAATTACCCAGCTGCAGAAAAAAGTACAACTCAATCCGGCTACAAAAAAAATAAATTATATACCAAAAGAAGAAGCCGCCGCTCAATATGCAAGAGATATCGGGGAAGATTTTTTAGAGTTTTTAGGGTACAATCCCCTGCTCAATTCGATTGATATTTATTTTAATGCAGCCTATGTCAATACGGTGAGTCTTACTGAAACAAAAGCCGAATTAGAAACCGCTGATTTTGTAGATGAAGTAGTATTTGACCAACCCTTAGTAACCTTACTCGATGAAAATATTCTTCGTATTTCTTATGTATTGGGTATTACTACGCTTTTCTTTATTGCGATCGCCCTACTCCTTATCAATAGCTCCATTCGTCTTTCCATCTATTCGAAACGTTTTATTATCAAGACCATGCAATTGGTAGGGGCTACTAAATCCTTTATTCGAAAACCCTTTATCTTGACCCATTTAAGGCTCGGGGTACTCAGCTCATTTTTAGCGCTCTTAGGTTTGGGATTTGTTTTTTTAGAACTTAATAGACGCTTTCCTGAACTCAATATGCTTGACAATCCCATGGGGTTGATTGTGGTTTTTATAGGTGTCTTAACTTTAGGCATCGGTATTACAGGAATAAGTACATTTTTTGCCACACAGCGTTATCTCAATTTAAAATCTGATGCCATTTATTAAAAAGCAATGAAACAAAACAACAGCCCAAAAAAATTACTATTTCAAAAGAGAAATTACCGTTTTCTTTTTTTAGCCCTTTTTGTAATTGCCATTGGCTTTATTTTAATGTCTGGTGGCGGGAGCGATGATCCAAACTTTTTTAATGAGGCTATTTTTAATTTCAGACGTATTCGTTTGGCTCCGACTTTGGTGCTCTTAGGTTTTGGAATCGCCATGTATTCCATTCTAACCCAAGAAGCAAATCAAAAATGAATACAATTGAAGCGCTAATTTTAGGCATCATTCAAGGGATTACTGAGTTTTTACCCATTTCTTCTAGTGGGCATCTTGAGCTTGTAAAAGCACTTTTTGGACTCCAAACGCAGGGGGAAGAAAGTTTATTTTTAACACTTGCACTCCATGTGGGCACAGCGCTGAGTACACTCTATATTTTTTGGACCGATATTTTGAATTTATTCAAAGGTATTTTTTCGCTTCAAAAGAACCAAGAACAGCTTTTTGCTGTACAGCTATTAGTCTCAATGATACCCGCTGTTTTGGTGGGTTTATTTTTAGAAGCACAAATTGCCGTTCTCTTTGACCAAAATCTTGTATTAGTGGGCGCTATGCTTTTAATTACAGCTGTACTGCTTTTTGTGGCAGAAAAAGTTCCTGTAGGGACTGGAAGTATTTCATTCCCAAAAGCAATCCTAATCGGACTCATTCAAGCCATCGCTATCCTTCCTGGAATTTCGCGTAGTGGTTCCACTATAGCGGGAGGTCTCCTATTGGGAATTGACCGAAAAAGAGCCGCTCGGTTTTCTTTTTTGATGGCGCTACCGCTTATTTTTGGTAGTATGGTAAAATCCATTCTTGACCATGGAGGCGCCCCACAGCAATTGGATCTTATTCCTCTTATTATCGGTTTTATTGCTTCCTTTTTTACTGGGATTTTAGCGTGTAAATGGATGCTCGCCTTGGTGCAGAAAAGTCAATTAGTTTACTTTAGCCTCTACTGCTTTATTGTAGGTGGAATCAGTTTGGTCTATGGATTTCTTTAAGCAAGTATTTGATCGAGAATCGCTTGTAGAGGGTCAAGTTTTTTTAATCCACAAGCCGCTAGGTTGGACTTCCTTTCAAGTAGTCAATAAGATTCGATTTTTTTTAAAAAAACAAACAGGATTAAAAAAACTTAAAGTAGGCCATGCTGGAACACTAGACCCACTCGCTACAGGACTTCTTCTTCTGTGTACAGGAAAAAAGACCAAGTCTATTTCACTGCTTCAAGCAGAAGAAAAAGAATATACGGGAAGCTTTTATTTGGGTGCTACTACTCCTTCCTATGACCTTGAAACCACACCGGATAAGCATTTTTCAATTACCCACCTTTCGCCGCAACAAATCCTGGAAATGACCGCCCAATTTACGGGGGAAATTGAACAGTTTCCTCCCCTCTATTCCGCTTTAAAAAAAGAGGGGAAAAGGCTCTATGAATACGCAAGACAAGGCCTTTCTCCAGAACGCAAAGCGCGTAAAGTGCATATTAGCAAATTTGAAATTCAACATATTGACTTACCCCAAGTCACCTTTTTATTGCGCTGCAGTAAAGGAACCTATATCCGAAGTCTTGCAGATGACTTTGGTAAGGCCTTAGATACAGGTGCTCACCTCACTTCTCTTTGTAGAACAAAAATTGGTAAATTTGCACTTGAAGATGCCTATACAATGGAGAGTGTTTATGATGAAAACTCACCAAAAAATATTAGCTTGAAAAAGAATTAAAATAAAATGATTGACAATCCCAGTCTTGTAGAGCAACAGCTTAAAAAAAACGGTTATCTAAAAACACCTTTAGAAAAAGGAATCCACTTGCCAAGTGCGATTCAAGCATTAAAAAAAGAAAAAAATGCAGTTTTATTAGCCCATTATTATCAAGAGCCTGAAATTCAAGAATTGGCAGATTTTCTTGGTGACAGTCTCTACTTGGCAAAAAAAGCAGCTGAAGTAGAAGCTGATATCATTGTTTTTGCTGGTGTCCACTTTATGGCAGAAACAGCAAAAATTATCAACCCAACAAAAAAAGTACTCTTACCAGATTTAAAAGCCGGATGTTCTTTGGCTGATTCCTGCCCTCCTGGTGATTTTTCGGAATTTAAAAAATTACACCCCGAGGCTGTGGTAGTTACCTATATCAACTGTTCTGCGGAAATTAAAGCCCTTAGTGATATTGTTTGCACTTCAAGTAATGCTGTTCAAGTAATCGAAAGTATTCCAAAGGATAGAGAAATTATTTTTGCCCCTGATAAAAATTTAGGAAAGTACCTCATCAAAGAAACAGGAAGACCCATGATTTTATGGGAGGGTGCTTGTATAGTGCATGAGGCCTTTTCTTTTGACAAAATCATCGCACTAGCAAAAGCGGATCCTGAGGCTCAATTTATTGCCCATCCAGAAAGCGAATCTCCCGTTTTAGAAATCGCTCAGTATATAGGAAGTACCGCTGGTTTACTTCGTTATGTACAAGAAGACAGTAGTCAAACCTATATAGTAGCTACTGAAGCAGGTATTTTACACGAAATGCAAAAAAAATGTCCCGATAAGAAATTTATACCCGCACCTGTAGAAGATGATACTTGCGCTTGTAGTGAATGTGCTTTTATGAAACTCAATACCCTTGAGAAATTATATAACTGCATGGTTCACGAGCTACCTGAAATACACCTAAATAAAACACTAATCGAAAAAGCGCGTAAGCCTATTGAGCGTATGCTAAATTTAGGGACCACATGACGGTAGATGTTTTGGTTATTGGCACTGGAATCTCTGGATTGACTTATGCCATAAATCTTGGGGAAAAAAATCCTAAACTCTCGGTCTTATTAATTTCAAAAAGTGACCTCAATGAGAGTAATACCCGCTATGCTCAGGGGGGAATTGCTGTGGTTTCTAACTTTAACAATGATTCCTTTGAAAAGCATATTGCTGATACCCTTAAAGCAGGAGCGGGCAGTTGCAATCCAGAGGTTGTAAAATTTGTAATTGAAGAAGGTCATGATCGGGTTCAAGAGCTAATGAAATGGGGGGCACAATTCGATAAAACAAAAGAAAAATTAGACTTAGCACAAGAAGCAGGGCACTCTGAAAAAAGAATTGTTCATTATCAAGATCAAACTGGACAACACATTCAGGAAGCATTAATTGCTAAAATCAAAACATTTCCAAATATTCAACTTCTCGAGCGTCATACATTGGTGGATCTAATTACAGATCATCACGCAAAAGAAAAATTTAATCGCTGTTATGGCGCTTATGTGATTTCGCAAGAAGAAGAAAAAATCATAACTATCACTTCAAAAATTACGATTTTATCTACGGGAGGTGCAGGAAGTTTATATGCGCACTCCACCAATCCTTCTATTGCTACTGGTGACGGATTAGGGGCGGCTTACAGAGCAAAAGTTATGATGGAAGGCTTGCCTTTTGTGCAATTTCACCCGACAGCCCTACACCCAAAAGTCAATGGAAATACATTTTTAATTACTGAGGCTGTTAGAGGGGCCGGAGCCAAACTATTAAATTCGAAGGGGGAACGTTTTATGTTAAACCATGATCCCAGAGCAGAATTGGCTCCAAGAGATATAGTGGCTCGGGGGATACAAGCAGAAATCGAAAAACAAGAAGAATCTTATGTGTGGCTTGATGGGGCTGAAATTGAACTCAAACAATGGAAAACACACTTCCCCACAATTTTTACTACTTGTGAGAAACTAGGAATTCACTTACCTGAAAATCCGATTCCCGTTGTGCCAGCGGCACATTATTTCTGTGGAGGGATTAAGGTAGACAGCAATAGTGAGTCTAAACTTAAAGGGCTTTACGCTATTGGAGAATGCAGTGCTACTGGTCTTCATGGAGCCAATAGACTTGCTTCAAATTCACTGCTTGAATCTTTGGTTTTTGCACAACGTGCCGCCTCTCATACACTAGAATCGCTGAATGAAAATCTACCCGATCAGGCTTTTTATAATACAATCCCTGAATGGAAAGGTGATGCCTACTCCAACAGTACTGAAATCAAAGACCTTAAAAATTATAGAAGTGAATTACAGCAAATCATGACACAATATGTGGGTATCTTTAAAACCACAAAAGGACTTGAAATAGCCGAAAAAAGAATTGATCAACTGTATCGTATCCTTACAAAAATTTACAATTCCAATAAGCTCACCAATGGCTTATGTGAACTAAGAAATATGGTAAGTATCGCCTATTTAATCACCAAACAATCACAAGAAAGGACTCAAAACCAAGGTGTTTTTTATAACCATGATTATGTCAAGTGAATTCTATACACAATACCGCTCAGAGTTTGAGGTTTTTATTAAAGCTGCTTTAAACGAAGATATTGGGAGTGGAGACCACAGCAGCAGGTCATGTATTGATCCTATGCGTCAAAACACGGCTGTGTTATGGGCCAAAGAGGAGGGAATTATTGCAGGACTAGAACTCGCCGCTCATATATTTCATTACTATGACCCTAAATTACAATTTGATCCTTTAATTGAAGAAGGGGCTAAAATTAAAAAAGGAGTAAAAGTTTTCAGTATTAGTGGTTCAGTCCAGTCCATACTCGCTACTGAGCGATTGGTCTTAAATACACTACAAAGAATGAGTGGGATTGCTACCTACACCCATCAGCTGAGTAAAAAAATTAGCCATACAACGTGTAAGTTACTTGATACACGCAAGACGACTCCTAATTTTCGATACCCTGAAAAATGGGCGGTTCGTATAGGCGGGGGAATCAATCATCGTATGGGGCTTTTTGATGCGCTGATGATTAAAGACAATCATATTGATTTTTGTGGTGGCATGACAAAAACCTTGCAACAAACAGAAGCCTATTTACACCGACTGGGTAAATCACTGGAAGTAGTGGTTGAGTGTAGAAATCAACAAGAAATTGAAGAAGCGCTTCCTTTTTCTTTTGTTAATCAAATATTGCTTGACAATCACAGTATAGCAGAACTCATCGACGCACTTAACTTAATCGAAGGCAAAAAACCTACAGAGGCTTCAGGTAATATTACTGAAAAGAACCTGGTAGCAATAGCCGAAACAGGGGTTGATTATATCTCTATGGGTGCTTTGACCTATGCAGCAAAAAGTATTGACTTAAGTTTAAAAGCAATATAAGGCTTTACTCAAGTGTCCATCTACAATATTGTTATTGCTCAGGTCTTATAAATTCTTGTTTAATTTTTATATTTGTTGATACTTTTCTCAGAATGAAATATCAAAGGATTTTATTGAAATTGAGTGGAGAAGCACTCATGGGCAACCAAACCCACGGCATTGATCCCGTAATAATAGACAACTACGCCAAAGAAATAAAAAAAGTCTTTGATCAGGGAATTGAAATCGCAATTGTCATTGGGGGAGGAAATATTTTCAGGGGAATCTCTGGGGCCAGTAAAGGCATGGACCGTGTGCAAGCAGACTATATGGGGATGTTAGCTACAGTAATCAACGGCCTGGCTTTACAAGGCGCATTAGAAAATAATAATGTCCCTACACGCCTTCAAACAGCCATAAAAATTGAAGCGATTGCAGAACCTTTCATCAAAAGAAAAGCCACGCGTCATCTTGAAAAAGGACGGGTTGTTATTTTTGGATCAGGAACAGGAAACCCCTATTTCACCACAGATTCTGCAGCTGTACTCAGAGCTATAGAAATCAATGCTGATGTGATTCTCAAAGGCACTCGAGTCGATGGTATTTATACTGAAGACCCCGAAATAAACAAAGAAGCCACTAAGTTTGATTCACTATCCTTTGATGAAGTATTGAAAAAAGGGCTTAAAATAATGGATACTACTGCATTTACTTTAAGTCAAGAAAATAAACTTCCCATTATCGTTTTTGATATGAATAGACCCAATAATTTATATAAGGTATTGGAAGGTAAAAAAATAGGAACAAAAGTTGATCTTTAAAACACCACCCTATGGAGGAAATGAATTTTATTTTAGAAGCGGCAAAAGAAGGGATGACCCAAGCCATTGCTTATTTAGAAAAAGAAATGCTAAATATCAGAGCCGGTAAAGCCAACCCTATTATGCTCTCATCAGTGAAAATAGATTATTACGGCACCCCTACACCGCTGGCTCAAGTGGCTAATATCAATACCCCGGATGCGCGTACACTTACCGTACAACCTTGGGAAAAAAATCTAGTTCCAGATATCGAAAAAGCGATTTTAATTGCCAATTTAGGTTTTAATCCTATGAATAATGGCGAAGCGGTAATTATCAATATTCCCCCCTTAACAGAGGAACGCCGTATAGACTTGGCTAAACTCGCCAAAGCAGAATCGGAAAATGCAAAAATTGTAATTCGTACTGCTCGAAAAGAGGCTAATGATGAAATAAAAAAATTTGAGGCTTCTGAAGATATCCAAAAAAATTATGAGATTGATGTACAAGAATTGACAGACCAATACATCAAAAAAGTGGACGAAATATTTAGCCTTAAAGAAAAAGAAATACTAACTGTCTAAATAAACCATTGCTTGAAGAGCTGCTAAGGCTTCATGATAAAGAAAAATAAATCATCTACTTGGGGGCTCGTGGCGCGCCTAATTTTACGCAACAGGGGGCTGCTCATGGCAGCTATTGTGGCGCTGACTTTTTTTTGGACATCCCAGTGGAAGTATATGAAGTTTACTTTTACTGAAGCCAATTTACTTCCCGACAATCATCCTGAAAATATTCTTTACAAAAAATTTACCGACACCTTCGGTGAAGAAGGAAATGTTATTGTTATTGCATTTCAAGACTCTTTATTTTTTACTCCAGAAAAAAGAGAAGCATGGCGTACACTCAATAAAAAACTTGAAGCTTTTTCAGAAATTAATTTAGTCCTTTCTACTGATAACCTCCAAGAGCTCGTTAAAGATCAAAAAAATCAAAAATTTTTACTTCAAGAAGTGCCCCTTGCAGGTGCCAGTGATGCGCAAGCCCTTCAAAAATTTAAAGCAAAATTATTTCTAGAACTTCCTTTTTATGAAAATCTACTCTTTGAGGCAAAGAGTAATACAGTGCGTTCCGTTATCTATATGGATCCTGAAATTGTCAATACCGCTTTGCGAAAAGACTTTATTATTGATGCCTTTATTCCCTTGATTAAGTCATTTGAAACAACACATAAAGTGGATATTCGTGTCTCTGGAATGCCTTATATACGTACACTTAATGCACAAAATATTGTAGATGAAATTGGACTATTTGTCCTTGGTGCTACTTTAGTTACTACACTTATTTTCTTTTTATTCTTTCGGTCTTTTAGAGCCACCTTTATCTCCCTCATTGTTGTTGCGGTAGGGGTGATGTGGGCTTTTGGAATCCTGGGTTGGCTCGAATATGAAATTACTGTGCTAACTGCCTTAATCCCTCCTTTAATCATTGTAATCGGGGTTCCTAATTGTATCTTCCTTATCAATAAGTATCAACAGGAAATTGCAAAACATAAAAATCAAGCCAAATCATTACAACGGGTCATCGTACGGGTGGGGAACGCCACATTAATGACAAATCTTACAACAGCTTCGGGCTTTGCAACTTTTATCTTGACAAATAGTAAAATTTTAAAAGAATTTGGTGTGGTGGCTTCGATTAATATTATTGCCATTTTTATTTTGTCGCTGCTCATCATTCCCATTACTTATAGCTTGATGTCTATTCCTAAAAAGAAGCACCTCAAACATTTAAAAAATAAATCTATTGAACTGTTTGTCAATTGGATGGAAGATAAAGTGAAAAAGAAAAGGGTAAATGTCTTTATCGTATCACTATTGGGATTGATAGTTGGGATAACTGGAATTTATCAGATTAAAATTTCAGGAAGCTTAATTGAAGACATGCCCAAATCCAAAGAATTTTTCCAGGACATTCAATTTTTTGATCAGGTCTTTAATGGGGTAGTTCCCGTAGAAATTTGGATAGACAGTAAGCGAGAAAATGGAATTGTGAAACCGGCTACACTCCAACGTATGAATCGACTTCATGAGGTTATTGAAGAAATTCCAGAACTTGCCCCCGCCTTGTCTGTTGTGAATGTCGTAAAATTTGCCAAACAAGCCTATTATAATGGGAATCCAAATTATTACTCTTTACCCACATCACAGGAAAACACCTTTATTTACCCCTATCTTGCTGGTGCTGGAGGGAATAATGCGCTTGTGAGTGGATATGTTGACCCTACAGGGCAATACGGAAGAATTACCACTTACATGAAAGATATTAATACTGAGCGCATGGAAGAAATCGAAGCAGACTTGAGAGAGGCTCTATTTAAAATTTTCCCTGCCAAGCGTTACGGTGCAGAAATGACAGGAAAAGCACTCCTCTTTTTAAAAGGAACGAAATACTTGATTAATAATCTCATTTTATCACTCAGTCTTGCCATTTTATTAATTGCCCTCTTTATGGCTTTTCTCTTTCGATCATTCAAAATGATTATTATCTCTCTAATTCCAAATTTACTTCCGCTTATTATTACGGCAGGCGTCATGGGATTTACTGGCATCCCTTTAAAACCCTCAACTATACTTGTTTTTAGTATTGCCTTTGGTATCTCGGTAGATGATACAATTCATTTCCTAGCCAAATACCGTCAAGAATTGATTGCCAATGGCTGGAAAATTAATAAAGCCGTATTTGCAGCATTGAGAGAAACAGGAATTAGTATGTTTTACACCTCTATTGTACTTTTCTTCGGATTTTCTGTTTTCTTATCCTCTAATTTTGGTGGAACGCAAGCCTTGGGCGGTCTCGTTGCAGTAACTTTAATGATGGCAATGTTGGCAAATTTAATCTTACTCCCTTCACTGCTTATTTCATTACAGGACACCATTAGTAATGAAAAAGTAATCAAAAAACCGAAAATCGAGATTTTAGACTCCTAAGTAAGAGGAGCAGCAACTTCAGTTTTTATGAAATAACGCTATCTTTGCAGCATTTAAAAACAGGAACGATCGCTTGAAATTTAAAGTCATTTTTGATCTAAAACAGCCCCGATTATTCATCAATAATGAATCTTAAATCATAACTAATGAAAGGACAGAAAATTAAAGCCGTACTAGAAGCAACTGAAACGGGAAAAGAAATTAGTGTACAGGGTTGGGTGAGGACCTTTCGTGCCAATCGGTTTATTGCACTTAATGATGGCTCCACACTCGACAACCTTCAATGTGTAGTTGATTTTGAAGCAATTGAAGAATCACTTCTTAAACAAGTAACTACAGGGGCAGCCATCCAACTGAAGGGTGTTTTAATAGAAAGTCAAGGAAGTGGACAAAAAGTCGAACTACAAGTAAAAGAAATTGAGCTATTAGGACCCTCTGATCCTGAAAAATACCCCATCCAACCTAAAAAACACAGTCTTGAATTTCTCAGAGAGAAAGCACATTTGAGGGTACGCACTGCTACTTTTTCAGCGGTGATGCGGGTACGTTCAGCATTGGCTCAAGCCGTTCATCAATTTTTTCAAGAAGAAGGCTTTTTTTATGTCAATACGCCGATTATTACTGGAAGTGACGCAGAAGGAGCGGGTGAAATGTTTCGGGTTTCTACATTAGATGCTAAAAATCCACCCCTTGATGATACAGGACATCCTGACTTCAAACAAGATTTTTTTGGCAAAGAGACCAATTTAACCGTATCAGGCCAACTAGAAGCTGAAGCGTATGCACTTGCCCTGGGCGATGTCTATACCTTCGGGCCTACGTTTAGAGCGGAAAATTCAAATACAACAAGACACCTTGCTGAATTTTGGATGATAGAACCTGAAATGGCCTTTTATGATTTAAATGACAATATGAATCTGGCTGAAAAATTTATTACCAAGGTGCTCAAAATCATTTTAAAAAATTGCGAAACGGATTTAAAATTTTTGGACGAACGCTACACCAAAGAAGAGCAAAGTAAACCCCAACACCAAAGAAGTTCAATGGGTTTACTTGAAAAAATAGAATTTGTAGTCAATAATGAATTTAAGCGAATCAGTTATACTGAAGCCTTCGATATATTGCGTAATTCTAAACCCAATAAAAAGAAAAAATTTCAATACCCAATTGAAGAATGGGGCGTAGATCTCCAGAGTGAACACGAACGCTATTTAGTAGAAAAACATTTTAATTGTCCTGTCATTCTTTATGATTATCCTGCGAATATAAAAGCCTTTTATATGCGAAGAAATGAAGATGGTAAAACAGTTAGAGCGATGGACATCCTATTTCCAGGAATAGGTGAAATCGTAGGAGGTTCTCAACGTGAGGAAAGATTAGAGGTTTTAGAGGCGCGTATTAAAGAAATGAATATAGAGGAAGAAGAATTGTGGTGGTACCTTGACCTGAGAAGATTTGGCAGTGTGCCTCACAGCGGTTTTGGATTAGGATTTGAACGTCTGGTCCAATTTACTACCGGAATGGGAAATATACGTGATGTAATACCCTTCCCTCGGACGCCTCAAAATGCATCGTTTTAATAAGAAAAAAGTAAAATAGCTATCTTTATCCTTTAAGACTGTCTAAGGATTTAACCATGTTAAAACAACAGCTCCAAATAAAGCTTTCTCAAAAGCTCTCCCCGCAGCAAATCAAATTGATGAAGCTGATACAGCTTTCTACGCTTGATTTGGAACAGAAAATTGAGTCTGAAATGGGAGAAAATCCTGCCCTAGAAAGCGGTACAGCTAAACTTGAAGAAGAAAATCAAGAAAGTGATTTTGAAGAAACAACTTCCATTGAAGCGGATGAAATCGAAATTGATCAATACCTCAGCGACGATGAAATTCCCTCCTATAAGCTATATGCCAATAACTACAGCGCAGATGATGAGGATCGGACTGTTCCAGTAAGTGGAGGCATTAGCTTTCATCAAAGTCTTTTAGATCAATTAGGGAATTTGATTTTAAATGAAGACGAAATGTATATTGCTGAGTTTGTGATTGGAAGTATAGATGACAGTGGATATATCAGAAGGACAAATGAAGAACTCACTGATGACTTGGCCTTTACCCAAAATATTTTTACTGAAAAAGCACAGCTCGAAAAAGTAATACGAGCCGTTCAAACGCTAGACCCTCCAGGAGTAGGCGCCCGTTCCTTAAAAGAGTGCCTGCAGCTTCAATTGGAAAAAAAGAAACAAGACAGACCTGAGGTAGAAAATGCTCTCAAAATAATTCGCGATGAATTTGAGCATTTTAGTCACAAACATTACGACAAATTACAAGAACGGGTTGGAATTAGTGAGGATGAACTTAAAAGTGCATTAGCACTCATTGGAAGACTGAATCCCAAACCAGGAGGCGCATTATCCAGTATCATTCAAAATACACATATTGTTCCAGACTTTATCCTTACGATTGAAGAAGGTGAAATTGAAGTAAAACTCAATAGAAGAAATGCACCGCAGCTTAGAGTATCTGATACTTATAAAGAAATGCTAATCGGCTATCAGGAGAGTGAAAATAAAACAAAAAATCAAGAAGAGGCGATTCAGTTTATCAAACAAAAACTTGATGCTGCAAAATGGTTTATTGATGCTGTGCAACAAAGACATCAAACCTTGTCATTAACGATAAATGCGATTGTGGCACTTCAAAGAGACTATTTTTTAACAGGAGATGAGCGTAAACTCAAACCCATGATTTTAAAAGATATTGCTGATAAGGTGGGGATGGACATCTCTACAATCTCTAGGGTTGCGAACAGCAAATACATCGACACCCCTTATGGGGTAAAACTGCTGAAAACATTCTTTTCGGAGGGGTTAAAAAATGAAGAGGGTGAAGATGTCTCGTCGATTGAAATAAAGAAAACCCTAAGTGAGCTTATCGCAGAAGAAAATAAAAAGAAGCCACTCACAGATGAGGTACTTTCAAAACTAATGAAAGATAAGGGCTATAGAATTGCACGCAGAACAATTGCAAAATACAGAGAACAGCTTGATATTCCTGTAGCACGGCTGAGAAAAGAACTATAAAATATAAAAGATTAATCCTATTTTAATAGGATTCAGATCACGCGCAAAACTTTCATCACTAAGTGCAGTAGGTTCAAAAAAGGAACTTAATTGATAGGCTAGATAAAAATTCCAAGTATTATAGCCAAAACTTAGATGGGCCAGCGTACCCAACTTTTGCAGCTCATTACTGTTTTTTATCTCCATTGACTCCTGTTTTATTTTATTATAGTAATTCCACTGAAGTGATACACCTCCATAAATTCTCCAAAAGGCGAAGTCATCTGGCGTCGCATTGCGCCATCGAAAAGTTAGGGGAAGTTCAAAGGCGTGTTTTGTAAAGTATAAAGGTGAATGAGTGGTTACTGAAACAGCGTATAGCGGAAATACGGTGTTTTCAGAAATACGATCTAAATTGGTAGTATAGCGTTCAAAACTCATACCAAGTCCAATACCACTAGCAAATTTACCTGATCGACTTAATGGTAGATCTCTGATAAAACCCCACTGTAAATGGCGCGATAATCCCTGAGGTTGAAATTCGGGTTCAGCGCTTTGTAGTAACATAAAAGAGGCTCCAAAATAAAACTGATCTTCTCTAAAAAAATTCGAATTTAAAGCGGCGTTCTCTTGACTGTATAACCTAAGGAACGAAGTCAAAAGAAAAACAAGCAATAAAATTCGTTGCAAAAACATCTTACATGAAAATAAAAAAAGTGCCTGAAAAAGGCACTTTTAAAATAATTAAATTTAAAACAACTCAATTAATATTTTGGGAATAGTCACCCACACGAGTCGTATAATTTATCTTTAAAGCACTTACCTTACGTAGCTCCTGCTTAATATCTTGAACCAGTCCCATTTTTGTTTCACTATCTACTTTTAAGGCAGTAGTAAGAACATTCTGAAGTTCCTGACGCTTAGCAGCTCTTTCAGCTAGGATAAAAGCACCTACTTCACCCACAGAGGCAAATTTATCATTCAATTGAATTTTTGCACTTTTTCCGTATTTGTCTTCATAACGGCTTGATGGCTTACCTGCATAAATATACATGACTCGGTCTTTCTTATCCAGTTTTTGAATCTGGTCAGCGGCTGGCAATTTATTGGCAACCATTAATGTACTGTCCCTCATTACAGTTGCAACCATAAAAAAGAACAAAAGCATAAAAACGATATCTGGCAAAGAAGCCGTAGAAATAGCAGGTAAATCACCTCCTTTTTTCTTTTTAAATTTTGACATAATTTATTCTTTAACTTGTTTTATTAGGTTCCGCTTCTGAGAGCTTTTGTGGGTACATTTTTTTAACCACATCTAATTTTGGCTTTAAATCTTCAGCAACTTCTGCCGAAGTTCGTGGATCGTCGTATTTTTTTTCGGCATCCACAAAATTTAAACCAACATTGGGATATAATCTTAGAAATTCGCGATTTCTTAAGTCATTATAAGCTGCAACTAATTCATTTTGCACAGCGATATAAACTTTATAAGAAGTTTCACGGTCATTTTTCAGTGAGATAATAGCCTTATCGGGATTGTCAGAAGAAGCTTCATCACGTGCTCCTTGACAATAATCACAGGCTTCCTCACCGACTCCACCTCCATTATCGAGAAAATCAATAGCGAGTTGTCTCAACTCGGCTACATCAGTCAATTTCTCTTCTACTAGCAGTTGATTATTCTTATTAACTACAACAGTAAAAATATTCTTCTCTCTAATAATAGGAGGATCCACTTGGTCTTCCATAGGCGGAAGCTTACGGTTTAATCCACTGTCTGTTTCGATAGTAGTGGTGACCAAGAAGAAAATCAATAAGAGGAATGCGATATCCGCCATGGATCCCGCATTAACCTCTGGTGCTGCTCTTTTAGCCATAACGTTATCGGTTAAGTATTTTTTTAGCTCCTGATACAACCATTGAAAGAATGGCAAGAATGGCTAGGATATAAAACATACGAATGCCTGTACCTACCCATCGTGAACCAGCAGCAGACAAAATTTCTCCATCTTTAAGTGGTGTTTCGACTCCTTCAGAAGCAGCAAATGCAATCCCTAATACGACAGCAAAGCAACCGATAAAAAGAAGTGATTTTTTTAATTTTTGACTGCTTGAAGCAAGGTTAAGTAAAGAAAACAGAAGTGTAACCACTACTGTAATCATTAAGATCGCAATCGATAGAGAAACTAAAGGTGAAACCGCTCCGAAGTCTCCCATACTGGCAGCCATCTTGATTTCTTCGTCTCCAGTTCCTATTATTCTAAACAGGAATACTGCACCTAGCAAACCAAAAACAGCACTTGTAATTTTGACAATTGTTTGAATATTCATGAGAATAGCTGTTAGAGGTTAATTACTTTTTCTGTGCAACTAAAATATCAATCAAAGTAATTGAAGCATCTTCCATGTCATTTACAATACTGTCAATTTTGGCAACAATATAGTTGTAAAATACTTGCAAGATAATCGCCACAATAAGACCAAATACAGTAGTCAAAAGGGCCACTTTAATACCCCCTGCAACAAGTGAAGGCTGCATATCACCCGCAGCTTCAATTTTATCAAAGGCCTGAATCATCCCGATTACCGTTCCCATGAACCCAAGCATAGGCGCCAAGGCGATAAATAAAGAAATCCAGGATACATTTTTTTCTAACTGTCCCATCTGAACACCTCCATAAGCAACAACTGCTTTTTCAGCACTTTCTACTCCTTCATCAACACGGTCTAGACCTTGATAAAAAATAGAAGCAACAGGACCTTTGGTGTTTCTGCAATATTCTTTTGCAGCATCAACACCACCTGAAGAGAGTGCCTCTTCGACACCATCGGTTAACTTTTTGGTATTGGTAGTAGCAAGGTTTAAGAAAATAATACGCTCTATAGCGATGGCGAGTCCTAAAATCAAACAAATAAGTACGATTCCCATAAAACCTGGACCTCCTTCAATAAAACGTTTCTTTAACTCCTGTGTAAAAGAAGCTGATTCTGCAGGCACAGTTTCGTCTTCCATATCTTGTACACTAGTTGCAGCTACCGTAGTAGTCGGATTAGGTACTACAGTTGATGCATTGGCTGTTGCCATAAAACCTAATAACGTAAGGGCAATAAATAATTTTTTCATTTTGATTAATGTTTGTTCTTTTAATTAAATGCGACTAAAGATAAAAAAAAATATGTTCCATATTTATTTTTGCAGAGAGGAAGGGATTCGAACCCTCGATTCCAATGCAATTGGAATACACACTTTCCAGGCGTGCGCCTTC
>WTIP01000019.1 GCA_011525195.1 Flavobacteriales bacterium
GCTCAAACGCTTTGGTTATAAGAATTAATCCTTCTTTCCTAATTTAATTCCTATCTTTAAAAAAAGGATATTTATGCATAAAAGAATCTGTCTTTTTGGAGTTCTGGGTCTTCTATTGTGGTCTTGTCAGCCAGAGCAAGCCCCGCCTCCGAATATTGTTTTTATTATGTCTGATGACCACGCTTATCAGGCAATCAGTGCCTATGGTCAGGGTTTAAATAAAACTCCAAATATTGATCGTATAGCCCATGAAGGGGCTTTATTTCAAAAAGGATTTGTTACCAATTCGATTTGTGCACCCAGTAGGGCGGTGATGCTTACTGGTAAACACAGTTTTGTCAATGGGAAAGTAGACAATATCCAAGATTTTAACTGGGACCAAGATAATTTTGCCAAACACCTCCAAAAAGCAGGTTACCAAACAGCCCTAGTTGGAAAAATACACTTAAGAGGGCTTCCTCAGGGATTTGATTATTCTGCAGTATTACCGGGTCAGGGACATTACTATAATCCTGATTTTATAATAGATGGAATAAAAAAGCGAATAGCGGGTTATGTTACAAGTATCACGACCGATTTAGCTTTGGATTGGTTAAAAAATAAGTGTAAAAAAGACCAACCCTTTTTACTCTTATACCATCAGAAAGCCCCCCATAGAAATTGGCAACCTGAAGAAAAATACCTCACCCTGTTTGATGATCAAACTTTTGACCCCCCTGCCAATTTTTTTGATGACTACAACAATAGGGGCACTGCTGCCAAAACGCAAGAAATGTTGATTGCTGCGAGCGAAGAGCAGCTTGCTCAGGCACATGGTAATGGAGGCCATGGCCGATGGGGTCACGATTTTAAAATGCTTACGGATCCTTATGGGAACCCTACGGGATTTGACCGAGAGTTAGCACGCTTTAATCCTGAGCAAAAGAAGACTTGGCTAGATGCCTACACCCCAAAAAATGAAGCCATGAAAGCGCAAAAACTAGAGGGTAAAGCACTTGCGCTGTGGAAATTTAACCGCTATTTAAAAGACTACCTTAGAACCATACAGTCTGTTGATGATGGAGTAGGAGAGGTTTTGGATTACTTGGAACAAGAAGGGCTTACAGAAAATACGATTGTAGTCTATACCTCTGATCAAGGATTTTATCTTGGCGAACACGGTTGGTTCGATAAGCGCTTTATGTATGAAGAATCACTAAGAACCCCCCTTTTAATGCGTTATCCTAAGGAAATCCCTGCTGGGATTGAACTAGATCAGATGGTACAAAATCTAGATTTTGCCCCTACCTTTTTAGACTATGCAGGAGTAGAAATTCCGAAAGACATGCAAGGGGCTTCCTTTAGAAAAATAGCGAGTCAAGAAGAAAAAGATTGGAGAGACGCTTTGTATTATACCTATTACGAATATCCTTCTGTACATATGGTAAAAAGGCATTACGGTGTGCGAACAGAGCGTTATAAACTGATTCACTTTTATTACGATATAGACGAATGGGAACTCTATGACCTTCAAGAGGATCCCTCAGAAATGAACAACCGCTATAATGATCCTGATTATAAAGAGGTTCAAAAAAGATTGCATGAGCGTCTTACTGAATTAAGAGCCGCTTATGGCGATTCAGATTCTTTAGATCAAATGCATATAGAGCGGTATTTAAAAAGTAGACAAAACTAATTCTTGACCTTATCCGTACACTAGATTTACATTTAATACGTCATAAAGAAGCGCTTGAACTTGTCACAGCTACGCTTGAGGAAGAAAAAAGCAAAGGCGCGTTTTCCTTGACCATAATTACTGGGAATTCTACTGTATTACAACGGCGCATATTTGATGAAATCCTTACTGACACACCCTTTACCTACTATATACCAAGCTGGAATTTAGGACAAATTATTGTAGAGTATATGAAACTATAGTTATTTAACACTATTTACTTCCTGAACTTAATGAAGAGGATATGCCGATGATATAAAAAGAAAAACCCTCCACTTGGGAGGGTAATTTTTTATTTTTTTACTTCTAAAAATTTCC
>WTIP01000106.1 GCA_011525195.1 Flavobacteriales bacterium
AAAAATAAGGTGGTCAAAGGGCGGAATAAACAAAATGAACTTAAAATGGATTTAGAAATCAGTACTAGGATTTTCGAAAAGTATCAGTTGGTTGTCTTTGAAACCACCCCCATTACTGAAACTGATTTTGATGCCTTTGTAGAAAAACCCATCGTCCTTCCTGAAAATTTACAGGATTATGACCCTACTTTTTGGGACGGCTATTCGATTATCGAACCTAACAAAGCAATCAAGAGTTTTAAAATCAGAGAATAAAAAAAATTTTATTCTTACTTTTAATAAAAACAGAACCGAATGAAAAAAACCTTCCTTATTTGTTTAGGGTTCCTCTTTTTTTATCAATGCCAATCCCCCCCTTCATTGGAATCGTCTATCGTATTTACAGTTACTAATTTTGACCACGTTAACAACCAAATGGAAGTTACTTTTTCGCTGACCAATTCCAGTCAGGAAGTTTGGGAAGGAGGACAATGGTCATTGCATTGGAATCAATTTAGCGGTTCCCTACAACCTGAAAGTTTACCAAAAGGCATGACGATAACACCTACAAAAAATAGTCAATACTGGGTTTTGAATTCACATACAGATCAAACAGTAAATCCAGGGGAAACACTTATATTTTCAGCCATACAATCGGGTATTATGACCCGCTTGGTTATGGGACCTGTTGGATTCTTTATTCGCAATGCCAAAACAGGATCTTTATTTGATTTAAATCCTCAAATACGCTGGAAAAATGCACAAGGTCTTGAAGGCCTTCAAATACCCTCTGCCGCTGAACGCTATGCGCAATATGAAGGATTAAACACTCTGCCTCAAGATTCGCTTTATTGGGTTGTGCCTAAACCCCAGCAACTAAGGCTTACCCAAGATTCTCGAGAACGGCCTCAATCGCTTTTTATTGATTATGGTCCCTTTGAGGCTGAAAGTGAATTTTTAAGTCAACGTATCAAGCAAGGACTTCAACTCACACTATCTACTGAGGAGGTTGCGGAAGCGCGGATTGAACTCATCAAAGAGGCCTCTTTAGCCGAAGAAGCCTATCATTTAGCCATTACCTCCGAGGACATCAAAATCCACGCTTCTGGATCCAAGGGAGTTTTTTACGCCTTCAGCTCTTTGCATCAGATTTTACTTACAGCGGAGCGCGAACAAAAAAGACTACCGTTGCTTGAAATATCAGACAAACCGCGCTTTAAAAGTCGGGGCTTTATGATGGATTTGGCCCGAAATTTTTACCCAAAAGAAAAAATCCTACAAGTATTGGATTATATGGCATTTTATAAACTCAACCTTTTGGATTTGCGACTTAGTGATGATGAAGGCTGGCGTTTGGAAATTCCAGGGCTTCCTGAATTAACAAGTATTGGAGGACAGCGTGGCTATACCGAAAAAGAAGAAGACCGTCTTTTTCCTATGTACGGATCGGGTTCTGGAATAAAACCGAGTCCGGGTAGCGGCTTCCTGAGTAAAGAAGACTATATCGAAATTTTAAAAGAAGCCCGATTAAGGCACATCGAGGTGGTCCCACAAATCAGTTTTCCCTCTCATGCTCGAGCAGCTATAGTCGCTATGAAAAATAGGTATGAAAATTACAAAGCAAAAGGTGAGGAAGCGTGGGCCAATGAATACCGACTCCACGATCCCAATGACCAAAGTGAATATACCTCTGCACAGCTGTTTCACGACAATACCATTTGCATCTGCGAACCCGCTTCAGAGCGTTTTTTTGTAAAAGTTTTTAATGAAATAAAAGCGATGTACAGCGAAGCTGACCTACCCATGAAAATTTTTAATATTGGTGCTGACGAATTGCCCTATGGAGTGTGGAGAAAATCACCCCTGTGTGCTGACTATTTAAAATCCCATCCCGAAATCGATTTCTACCAAGGTTTATATGATGAAAATGTCAAGCGAATTAATAAATTAATAAGTGAAGGAGGTGCGCAAACAGCAGGATGGGAAGATGTACTCTTGGTGCACAGTGAAAAAAGTCAGTCTGAAATTGAGGTCAATCAAAAACTAAAAGA
>WTIP01000164.1 GCA_011525195.1 Flavobacteriales bacterium
ATAATTTAATAAAAGATAAGTTTGAAACTTCCTCCCAAATTGATGTGAAAGCAAAAGGAATTGATAAGCCAATCGCAAGTTATGTTTTAAGTCGCAACACCGAAGAAAATAGAAAGGTCACTAAAGAAATCGATGGACTTAAACTTGAGTACGACCCCAAAAAAATTGATAAGCAAACTCTTTTAAAGATTATTGACGACATATAAAGACATGTAATTGATTATGCTTGGTTCATGGCCTCTATTACAGCCGAAATTCGCTCTAATGTCCCGTTGTGATCAAAACTTTCGACCAAGGTTTCAGGATCACCAAAACATTTGTATTTGTTGTATGCAAAAATTTCGACTTGCGGTGAAAACTCCATTTCATTTTTTAAAAATCCCGCTGGTATATAAGTTAGTCCGTCTACAATTTCAGGGCGCGAGGCTACTTTAGTGCCACAATGCGAGCAAAAATCAATTTCTAAAATTAAACCGCTACCAGCAGAATATTTAAAATTAGATTTCTCACCACCAATGGAAACTTCATCTGTTGGATAAACAAAACCCATATAGGCCCCATTCCATAGCAAATCACAATCGGAGCAGTGACACATAAAGTGAAGAAGCGGCTTGTCGGGAAACTCCATAGTCACTTTACCGCAAAAACAAGCTTTTTTCATTTTTAAACTCCACAGATATAGTTTCATTTTAATTTTCAGAGTACATTCTGTTAGGTTATTTTCAAACAAAAAATTTAGAATGGCAGTTCTGGTATGGCTCTAAAAAAACAAAATACCCATCACAAAAAAAAAGTAGCGTTAATAGGCTGCGGTCTTATTGGACAATCTTGGGCAGTTACTTTCCTAAGCTCTGGCTGGAGTGTGTCATTATTTGATCCAGTAGAAGGCATTGTTGAAACCGCAAAAGAAAAAATAATGGCTAATCTGAGTAACCTACAAAATCATGGATTAGTTGAAGATTGCACGGTACTAAAATCTTTAGACAGAATTCATCTCTCTCAAAGTCTTTCAGAAGCTGTCAAAGAATGTACATACATTCAAGAAAGTGGCCCAGAAGATCTAGACATTAAAAAAGAGATTACCCATAAAATCGATAAAGTAACACCAGTTAATATACCCATAGCAAGCTCCACATCAGGTATTCCCACATCTGCTTATGCTGCCAATATACCGGGTAACTACAGGTGTGTTGTCGCTCATCCGATAAACCCTCCTCATTTAATACCTGCTGTTGAAATTGTCCCTGCACCATTCACCAAAGAGACCATTAAGGAGACTGTAAAAGAAATAATACTTTCAATAGGTAAGGAACCTTTAGAATTAAAAAAGGAAACTCCAGGTTTTGTAGTAAACCGCCTACAAGGTGCTTTGCTGAAAGAAGCCTTTAACTTGATAAAAAATAATATTTCTTCTGCAGAGGACATTGATAAGGCAATCTCCCATGGGCTTGGCCTCAGATGGTCATTTATGGGACCTTTTCAAACCATACATTTGAATGCTCCTGAGGGAATAAAGGGCTATGTAGAAAGATATGGAACGATGTATAGTGAAATGTTTCAGGGGAGCGATGCAAGTTGGTCGGAGCTTGTGGAAGATGGATTAGATGCGGAACTTTTGAAGCTGTACAGTCTAGATGAATACGGAAAGCATGAAGAGCAAAGAAATAAAAAACTCATTCAATTACTCATCCATAAAATACAATCTGAAAAATCAGATTAAAATCTTCTGAATTCAAGAATTTTACCAATCTTCAAATGCCATAGTATATTTTGTGCAGGTTGGAACGGAAATTGCAACGACCCTGCGAATAGAAGGGAATATAGTATATGTTAGATAATGTTGACACTACACTTGAACATGCCATTTCAGCTCATGAATCTGGCAATCTGGTTTTGGCTGGAGAAAAATATTTAGAAATTCTAAATTTGGACCCAAAACATCCAGATGCAAATCATAATTTTGGGCTTATCGCTCTTAAAATGGATGAACAAGCTATGGCTGTTCAATTTTTTAAGAACGCTA
>WTIP01000063.1 GCA_011525195.1 Flavobacteriales bacterium
CCACCTTGAAGTTAGATAGTAGGAACATTTTTTTTGTAATACTACTCCCAAAAAGCAAAATGAAGAACTGCCAGGAAGGTTAGGAGATAAAAACCTAACTGTAAATGATGATAAAAGAATTAATCAAAATCTTCTTCAGGCAATGATAAATATAGGTTTAGACGGAGTAGCGCCCGCTCCGCCTGTAACTTATGATTCAAGTAGAGAAGAAATTCAAGAATTTAATAACGGTCTAGAGCCAGTTTATACAGATGTATTTGCAGCCATATTCTCTAATGTAGAATTGCCTGATGGTTTAACTAACGAAACAAAAACCATAATTGGAGATGATGGCAATGAAATAAAATTATATATAACTAAACCTGCAGATGCTAGTGTAAATATGCCAGCCATACTTCATCTTCATGGCGGAGGAATGGCAATTATGAAAGCAGATGACCCAAATTATATTTATTGGAGACACAAACTTGCTTCAACAGGTCTTATTGTTGTAGGCGTTGAATTTAGAAATACTGCTGGTGTTCTTGGAAACCATCCCTTTCCTGCTGGACTTAATGATTGTGTTTCGGCCTTGAAATGGGTCTATGACAACAAAAAAGAATTAGGGATTTCAAAAATTATAGTTTCAGGTGAATCAGGCGGGGGTAATCTGTCAATCGCTACAGCTTTAAAGGCAAAACAAGACGGTATTGTAAACTATATTGATGGAGTCTATGCACAATGCCCATACATATCCAACCTATACGGCAAGGAAAACACTGAACTAAAATCATTAACTGAAAATGATACATACTTTCTAAGGGTCGACATGCTTGGTTTAATGGCTTCACTTTATGACGGCATTGACAGTAAAAACCCTATTGCTTGGCCATATCATGCTGATACTAGTATGCTAGAAGGCCTTCCTCCTCATGCCATTACTGTAAATGAATTAGACCCGCTTAGAGACGAAGGATTAGCATATTCAGATAAATTAAAGAAAGCTGGTATTAGCGTTAGCACTAAAATTATTAAAGGAACAGTCCATGCTGCTGAAAACATTTTTCCTTTAGAGATTCCTGAAATCCACAATCAAGCCATAGAGGATATTAAAAGCTTTTCCTATAGTTTGAAGTAATCGGCCAGATTGTGTCGTTATTGTAGTGTTAGTGTACTATGTCGATTTTACGACAGTTAGTTTTCTGATTATCAGGGCCATGTCGATAATGTCAATTTTAATTTCTTTTTATATTAATTAAAATAATAATAATAATATATATATATAGAGGGAGAAATTTTCTACATTCTACATAAACCTCAGTTATTACTGGTATAAAGCGCATCTTCTTAATACTCCAAAACACTCCATTTAAGCCAATTTAAGCATGGTTTTAGGCACTTTTGTTAGACAGCAATGCAATTCAATGTTTATTGCCCTGAAATGGCTTAAAAACAGGATTTAATAAGTTGATTTTCAGGAGAAAAGAAATAAGTTTAGGTCCTTTTTGGACTCGAACCAACTAAAACAAATCAATTTTAAGTTTCTGTCCCATATGGGACAGGTTTTATTTACATAAATCACCCCCTGTTAAAACTTGTACATAAAATAGGAGAAACTAATGGAAGAGTTTGTGATAAGTTGAGGATGAGTTTTGTGGGGTATGATTTGAAGGTTTTTTATTAATCAACCTCCCCCTTTTTCAAAGTTGCAACACAATTCAATCTTTTCGATCGGCCTCTGAATACTGTATATTCTCACAAATCATTTTGAACACAACTTATTAGTGTTTTGTTTTCAAAGGTTTTTTTTCATTGCAATAAATTCGAAATTTTCTTTTCCAATTTGAAAATCGTGATTACCGATTTTTTCAAACCCGGTTTTTTTATAAAAATTTATTGCTCTCTCGTTGCTGTTAAGCACTGAAAGCCAAACTTTATTAAAATTCAATTCTTTGGCTTTTTTTAATAGATGATCTTGTAATCCAAATCCAATTTTCATTGACAGAAAGTCTTTCAAAACGTAGATTTTCTGAAGTTG
>WTIP01000104.1 GCA_011525195.1 Flavobacteriales bacterium
TTTTTAATCTAACTAGATAAAAGGCTTGCACTTGGTACGAAAAAAGTATTTTAGTATTCTAATTTATTTTTATGGACCTACAATTATCAGGAAAAACAGTTTTAATTACTGGTTCTACAGCAGGTATTGGTTATGCTACAGCTCAACTACTCTTAGAAGAGGGTGCTGAGGTTTATATTAATGGCCGTCAGCAAGCCTCTACCTATAAAGCAGTAGATCAGCTTAAAGAAGAAGTACCTGGTGCGCGAGTAGCGGCTTTTGTGGCAGATTTTATGAAACCTGCTGAAGTTGAAAAACAACTCAGTACACTCCCTTCCGTCGATATATTGATCAATAATGTAGGGATTTATACGTCTAAAAGTTTTTACACCACCTCAGCAGAAGAGTGGAACTCCCAATTTCAAGTCAATATTATGAGTGGAGTACAGTTAACCAAAAGGTTTTTACCCACCATGCTTCAGCAAAATTGGGGGCGTATTCTTTTTATTTCGAGCGAGTGCGCCTATCTAGTACCTTCAGATATGATCTCTTATAGCGCGACTAAGGCTGCACTTCACGCTGTTTCTAAAGGACTTTCTCATTTGACTAAAAGATCTCGGGTGACCATAAATACCCTTGTTCCTGGCTCTACTTTAACAGAAGGGGCCAAAAAATTCATTGCGGATAAGGCTGCCTCAGAAAAAAAAGATCCAGCAGAAATTGAGCGCTTATTTTTTCAAAATGAACGCCCACATTCACTTTTGGAGCGCTTTGCAGAAGTGAAGGAAGTTGCTACAACAATTGCCTATCTTTGTAGTCCCCTATCTAGCGCCACAAATGGTTCCGTAATAAAAGTTGACGGAGGGAGTTCTGGAGGGGTTTTATAATTCTTTATGGCTACAATTCTGCATCTTGAAACAGCTACCAAACAATGTTCAGTGGCTTTAGCACGAAAAGGGAAATTACTCACCTCAAGGCGACTCCTCAAAGACTCCTTTAGTCACAGTGAAAAGTTACACACCTTTATAAACGAAGTCCTTGAAGAGACCGCTACCTCACCTGATCAACTAGATGCTATAGCCGTCAGTAAGGGTCCTGGATCTTATACGGGACTTAGAATAGGGGTGGCAGCTGCAAAAGGATTGTGCTTTGCTTTGGACCTTCCTTTAATTGCTTTAAATTCACTAGAAATTCTTGTTCAGTCTGTTGCTGAATCTACAGATTTTATAGTTCCTATGTTAGATGCTCGCCGGATGGAGGTATATACCGCTGTATTTGATGGGGATAAAAAATGGATCCAAGAAACTACTGCTTTAGTCTTAGACTCGCGGTCTTTTTTAGAAATCGCTCAAGAAAAGAAGGTGGTCGTAGTTGGGGATGGGGCTAAAAAATTTCAAGCCTTACATCCGCAAATTCAAGCAGATTTTCCTGAACTGCCTAGTCACCCCGAAGCGAAAGAGATGATTGAAATGGCCTGGGCTAAATACAATGCTCAAGATTTTGAATCTCTAGCTTACTTTGAGCCTTTTTATCTCAAAGAATTCCAAACAACACCCCCTAAAAGCCAATTTAACCATTTAAGGCAATGACCTGTTCAATTTTTCCAGGCATCATGTCTTTAAGCATGGTTTCAATGCCATTTTTAAGGGTAAAAGTTGAGGAGGGGCATCCGCTACAAGCACCCTGTAAAATAACCTGAACTGATTTGTTTTCAGCATTATAGGAGTCAAACTGGATATTGCCTCCGTCTGAAGCTACAGCAGGTTTGATATATTCTTCAAGTATAGAAACAATCTGTGCTTCGGTAGGTCCTAAATCAGCTGTACTTTCTTCATTAGCTATTTTATTTTGCTCGGGTAGCGCTGTAATGATCAGGTTTCCCTCTTCAATATATTTTCTTATGAATTTTCTTAACTCCATTACGATAGTGTCCCATTGTGATATTTCATATTTAGTAATTGAAATATAGTTGGCATCAAAAAAAACTTCTTTGACAAAGGGAAAGTGAAAAAGTTTTTGAGCAAGGGGCGCATTTTTAGCCTCATCTATCGTCTTAAACTCCATACTTTGACTTACCAGTGGTTTATTGGCAACAAACTTCATAACAGCTGGATTTGGAGTGCTCTCAGCATATACACTCACAGGGATCTTATCATTCGATGCGATTTCAATAATCACCCCTCCTTCGTTGAGATAGTTTTGGAGTTGTTCCTGAACCTCTTCAATTACTTCAGACCATTCCAGTATATCAAAACGCTCCACTTCAAGATGCATTTCAGCCAACCGGACAGATTTTACAAAAGGTAGATAGAAAAGCTGTTGAATTAAAGGAGCCCCTTTAGCTTGGTCAATATTGAGGTAATGAATTTCCTCCTCAGGACCAATTGTTTGATTAAATTTAAACTTCGCCCAAGGATTTCCTTTTTCTGTAAAGGCACTCATCTGATAATTTTTCATCGCATTTTTTTAACACATCAAAAATAGTCAAAGCAGTACGTATTTTAAAATACATTTAATTTAAATACCCTTATTTCTTTTGTACTTTTAACTAATGTTAGTGAAATCAGTCAGAGGGTTTACGCCTGTTTATGGGAAATCTTGCTTTTTTGCAGAGAATGCCACCCTTATAGGAGATGTGCAAATGGGTGATGAATGTTCGGTTTGGTTTCAGGCGGTAGTACGTGGCGATGTGAATCAAATTCGGATTGGGAATCGGGTAAATATTCAGGATGGCGCGGTTATTCACGCTACTTATGAGGAGTCAACAACCCAAATAGGAAACCACGTCTCTATAGGGCACAATGCGATCGTTCATGGGTGTACCATAAAAGACCATGTCTTGATCGGTATGGGGAGTATAGTGATGGATCATTGCATTATAGAGTCAAATAGTATAATAGCTGCGGGAGCAGTCCTTCCTCAAGGAACCCATGTGCCGGCAGGTTCAATATACGCAGGTGTTCCGGCAAAAAAAATCAAGAATATAGAGGATTCACTGCAGCAAAAGGAACTTGAGCGTATCGCTAATAATTACCTGATGTATGCCTCTTGGTTTCAAAAAGAGCAATAAAAAAACCATCCGAAGATGGTTTTAGAATGAGGTTTAAAAAAGATTAAAACCCTAAGTCAGTTTTTACATCAGCCAATAGGTCTTTGCCACTAGACACTATGACACTTCCTCCTGGACTAGAATCCAAAACATATTCGAACCCTTGGGCTGCAGCTACTTTCTCTATCGAAGCTCGTGCTTTTTCATAAAGCGGTCTCATCATGTCAGCAGAACGTTTTTGAAGCTCTTGCGCAGCAGTTTCTCTAAATTCTTGTATACGCTGTTGCATTTCTTGTAACTCTACTTGTCTTTGCTGATTAATTAAATCTGTTTGATTTTGAGCATCACCTTGATAGGTTTGTGCCTTAGTTTGGAATTCTTTTACAGAGTTTTCCATTTCTTTCGCATACTGCTCTTCTAATTTTTTTAATTCATTTTGCACCGCAATCACCTCCGGCATTTCACTGATTAATTGCTGCGTATTGATGTGAGCAACTTTAGATTGCGCCCATACGGCAAGGGGTGTAAAAAGTAGCGATAAGCTGAGAATAAGTGTAGATAAGCTTTTCATAATTAGTTGGTTATTAATTTTGTTTGGTTGAAGCTTTGGATTTTAAGGCTTCAATTTGGTTTTGTCTTTCTTGTATTTTTTGTTGTCTGTTAATGCGTTTAATAACTAGGTCGCTAATATCGTAATTTTTTGCGGAATACAACATTGTTGCTGAAGAAGATCGATCAAAAATAAAATCATATTTTCGTTCCTCTGCGACTTGTTTTACAATTGTCATCACTTGGTCTTGGAGGGGTTGAATCAATTTTGATCTTTGAATTATCATATCTCCATTAGGGCCGAATCGCTTTTCTTGTAACCGAATCACTGTTGTGGCAAAATCTTGAATCTCTAATTCTCTGTCTTTTATCAATTCGGGTGTTAAAATAATCCGTTCAGCATTTAGTTGATCGCGATATTGTTGTAGCTCAAGTTTTTTTAACTCAATTTCTTTTTTCCAATTCTCGATGGTTTTATCCAACAGTAAACTCGCTTTATTGTATTCTTCTACGGATTCTAAGATATAGTCCATATCAATATACCCTACACGCGTTCCTCTTTGGGCAAATACAGTAAAACTACTAATGATGAGCAGGAGTAAACAAAGTGTATTTCTAAATATTAGATTCATTAGTTTCATAACGAATTTTTAGGGGGGTTAGTATGTGGTAGTTGGGTTCTTGTATCTGTTTAGAAGCGCTGTCCAATAACAAAGTGAGTTTCCCATCCATTGGGGCCTGAGCTATTGTCATTTACATTATCAAACCCATAGCCGAAATCAATACCCAATAATCCAAAGGCGGGCATAAAAATTCGGACACCCACACCTGCAGAGCGCTTCGAATTAAAAGGATCAAATTCTCTAAAGCTGTTATAACCATTACCTGCATCTAAAAAGCTAAGGGCATAGATAGAAGCACTCGGCTTTAAAGTGATGGGATATCTTAGTTCGAGTGAAAATTTATTGTAGATCACAGAACCATTATTTCCAGAGAGGGACTGATTGGGGTATCCTCTAAGTGCGATTGTTTCCCTTCCATCCAGGGCATAGGCAACCATACCATCACCTCCCAAGAAAAAGCGTTCAAAAGGAATATTGCCACGGTCTTTATTATAAAACCCGATAAAACCTAGGTCTGCTTGTGTCTTTAAGATAAGATCAGCGAAAATTCGCGTATACCAAGTACCATTAAATTTAACTTTATAAAATTCTAACCAGCGAAAGCGTTCTTGGTCAATTTTATCAACTAAAGGATCGCCGTTTTCGTCCTGAAACTCAGGGAGATTTTCAAGATTTGAGAAATCTTTACCGCTTATTAAGGAGTAGGGAGGGGTTAATTTTGCACTGATATTAAAAGAGGAGCCCCCTGTAGGGAAAATAGGATTTACACGTGTATTATTTCTCAAAAGACTCACTGTGTATGAAAAATTATTGGCTTCGCCGTCTCCAAAAGTGAAAAGTCCAGTATAGTAGTTATTTAAATTATAGTATTGATAAGAAAGCGACTGGGACAATTGAAAAAAGTCATCAGGTACTTGAAGCCTTTTGGCGAGTCCAACTGTGACACCGCTGATTTGGAAATATTGATTTCGGTCAGCCAAACCTGTAAAAAAGTCATAGCGGTATTGGATGGTGTGTTGCAATGAAGTAGAAAATTGTACAGGTTGTTCACCACCGAGCCAAGGCTCGGCAAAATTGAAGCTATAAGTATTATAAAACTGACTGGCCTGGAGTCGTAATGCGAGCGTCTGACCATCTCCCATAGGGAGTGGCTTATAGGATTTTCCATCAAAAATATTACGCATTGAAAAATTATTAAAAGACAAGCCCAGCGTACCAATAAAGCCCCCTTGTCCATACCCTCCTTGCAATTCAATTTGACTTGCGCCTGCTTCTACAAGATCAAATTTTACATCAATGGTTCCATCATTGGGATTAACATTTTCCATTTGTGGATTAATTTGTTCTGCATCAAAAAAACCAAGCTGTCCCAACTCTCTAACTGTTCGTACAAGCCGATCTTTGCTATAGAGTTCCCCTGGTTTGGTTCGGATTTCTCTGTAGATGACATGGTCATTGGTTTTTGTATTACCCTCGACATAAATCCTATTAAAATTGGCCTGCTTTCCTTCTGTAATTCTTATTTCAAAATTGATAGTGTCATTGACAGCACTTACTTCTACAGCATTGATATTTGAAAATAAATACCCACTGTTTTGGTAGAGGTTTGTAATGTCATTGCCGTCAGGTTTTGAAGTGTCAGCAATGCGTTTTTTGAGCAGTACTCCGTTATAAGTATCTCCTTTACTAAGTCCTAAGATTTGCTGAATGATATTATCCCCATATACGGTATTACCTATGAATTTAATATCACCAAAATAGTATTTTCGCCCCTCTTCTATGTCCAGATTTAAAACAACAGAATTTGGGTCTTCTGGATTTTTAATTAGGGTATCACTAAGCACGCGGGCATCTCTATAACCTTCTTCTTTATAAAAGTCTACAAGTTTTATGAGGTCTTCTTTAAATTCTTTACCATCAAATTTTGATTTTTTCCAAAAGCGATAGGAGGATTTCTCTTTTGTTTTTTTCAATTTGGATTTCAACTTTGTGGACTTAAAAACTTCATTCCCATTAAAATTAATTTGATCAATTTTGACTCTAGGACCTTTGTCAATATTGACCACCATTTTATAGGTATTACTTCCTACTGAATCGAGTAGGGTATTGAGGTTTACTTTTGTATTTAAAAAGCCTTCTTTTATAAATTTATTTTGAATATAATTTTTTGTATTGGTAAGAAAACTTTCAGAAAGCTTTTTGCCAGCTGTAAGTTCAGTATCTTTTATGAGGGTTTCTGCTTTCCCTTTTTTAACTCCATTGATTTTAACTTCTGTAAGGGTTGGAAGCTCTTCAATTTCGATCTCTATAGTTACAAATTCTCCCTGAACATCAGTAATATAAAAATTGATATCACTAAAAAGTTCTAAGCCCCAAAGTTTATTGATGATTTCACTTACTTTATCCCCTGGAAGTGTTATTTCTTGACCTTTACGAAGCCCACTATAGGATATTACGGTCTGTGAATTAAAACTTTTTAATCCACTAACTTTAATAGAGTCTATCGTATAGGTTCTCCCTTTTACAAAGCGATCTGTTTGTGCCTGGGAGTTTTGTCCTAAAAGAAGAAAAAGGCCTACTATTAGGTAAAAGTAAAACCTATTAAGATGTGAGTTGTTCGCTCGTTTTTCCAAATCTTCTCTCTCGTTTAGCGTAATCCACAAATGCTTTTTCAAGGTCTTCTTTAGTAAAATCAGGCCAAAGCGTTTTTGTGAAGTACAATTCTGCATAGGCAATATGCCATAATAAAAAATTACTTATCCGTTCTTCACCACTTGTTCTAATAAGCAAATCAACGGCAGGTAAATTTTGCGTGTAAAGATGCTCATTTATGGTGGATTGGTCAACTTTTTCAGGGGAAATTATGCTATTTTTAACTTTGTAGGCGATGGCTTTCATCGCTTCTGTAAGTTCCTCTTTTCCACCGTAGTTTAGTGCCAGTGAAAGTACAAGCCCCGTATTATTTTTTGTTTTTTCTATAACATAGTCCAGCTCCTCTTTCACCGCTGATGGCAATTCATTAAGAGCCCCCACAGCTTGAAGCCGGATATTGTTTTGTATGAGTTTATTAAATTCTTTTCTTAAAGAGTTTACCAATAATTTCATCAACAGACTGACTTCGTCTTTAGGACGGCTCCAATTATCGGTAGAAAAGGTAAATAAAGTTAGGTATTGGACTTCTCTTTTTGCCGCTTCTTCCACGATTTCACGAACCGATTTTGCCCCTTGTCTATGACCGCTGACTCTGTTTTTACCTTGCAATTTGGCCCAGCGGCCATTGCCGTCCATAATAATTGCAACATGTTTGGGTCCTTTTTTCATCTATTCCTTACAATAACACGGAAGATCGCCAAAGGTAAATGAAATTGTTAAACCCATAAAAAGATACCAGTCATTATTCCCAATATTTCCAAATTTATAGGCCATTTCATC
>WTIP01000022.1 GCA_011525195.1 Flavobacteriales bacterium
TCCCCCCTGATTATGAAACTTCATCTCGGGCCTATCCTGTACTCTATTTGCTACATGGCCATACTGATGATCATACGGGCTGGATTCAATTTGGAGAGGTGCACCATATCGCAACGCAAGCGATTGCAAATGGGGAGGCTACACCCATGATAATTGTTATGCCCGATGCGGATACTGGCACACCAGGCTATATTAATGCACTTTCAGGAAATTGGAATTATGAAGATTTTTTCTTTAACGAATTAATTCCCCATGTAGAAGACCGATTTCGGATAAAAAAAAATAAGCGATTTCGTGCCATCTCAGGCCTTTCTATGGGTGGAGGGGGTAGCTTTATTTATGCGCTCAGAAGGCCTGATTTATTCTCCTCAGCGGCACCCCTCAGTGCCTCTTTAGGGCCACAAAGTTTAGAAGAAATGAAAGATTTCACTTATTTGGGGTATGATGCGACTCATTACACTCAGAAAGATTTTAAACGCTATTCTCAGCGCAATAATCCCTTGGAATTAGTCGATCAAATGGAGACAAACGTACTGAATTCAGTACGTTGGTATATCGATTGTGGAGATGATGATTTTTTATATAGAGCCAATAGCTTGATGCATATTAAAATGCGTGATAAAGGGGTGAAACACGAATTTCGAATTCGAGATGGCGGCCACTCTTGGACTTATTGGAGGTCTGCTTTACCCAAAGTGCTCTCTTTTATTTCAGATCACTTTCACCAAAACTAATCCTACTCAAGGAGAGGTTCAGAAAAAGTTCAGCGATGCTCAGAGCAGTCATTTTTGATATGGATGGGGTCCTAGTAGATAGTGAACCACTTCATTATAGCGCCTATCAAAAAATGTTTCAAGACTATCAGCTCGAGGTCTCTGACTCACTTTACCAATCTTTTACGGGTCAAGCTACGCTCGAAATCTGCCAAAAGCTTGTCAACACTTTCAACTTAAATCTGAAAGCGGAAACCCTAGTTGAAACAAAACGAATTTATTTTAAGCAACTCCTCGAGGAAGCACAAGATTTTAAATTAATTAAAGGGGTGAGACCACTCATTCAAAATTACTGTGATGCTGGACTTCGTCTAGTATTGGCCTCTTCAGCCTCTATGGTGAATATTAATCGTATTTTCAAGCGCTTTGATTTAGACCCCTATTTTATTGCAAAATTCAGTGGTGCAGATTTAAAAGCCTCAAAGCCTGACCCAGAACTCTTTATTAAAGCCGCACATGCTACGGGCTTTGACAGAGAAAATTGTATGGTGATTGAGGATGCTGCCAATGGAGTGCTGGCTGCTAAACGGGCAGGGCTATTTTGTGTGGGCTTCGACAGTCCCCATTCAAAAAATCAAGACCTTAGCTTGGCTGATCTTCGCATTCGCTCTTTTAAAGAAATTTATTATTCTAAGATCAGGACCTATTTTGAAAAAAACAGCACCTCTACTCCTTAGAAGGCTTGCTTGTAATTTGTCTATTTTTTCATTTTCTTTTTTTGCTGCTGATTTGATTTTTGTTCCAGCGAAATAAAAAAAGCCCAGAGATAGGAAATCATAAAAATAATGAGGTAGGGGGCTATATAGAGGTAATAAAAATTGGGGTCAGTAAAAAGTATTTGCAAATAATCAGTAGTTGTGGTGTAATACCCTATCCGATCATTGGATAAATCATAAACAAGTCCAATAACTAATAGTAACGTATAGCTAATTATCAGTATGCGAAGCGGAAGAGCATACCTCTTTTTGAGATAAGTAAATCCAAAGTAATAGACGAGTTTTTTCAAAATTATAATTTATACCAGCAAAAATATAAAACTCTTGTTCTCTGAGACTTAATTCTTTTATTAAAAAAATTATTGTGTTACTTTTCAACAATTAAACTTTTTGAAATTTAAATTGTCGAATAAAAAAAACAAATACATGAAAGCTTATACACAAAAACTTGCCGCGATCGTCCTTCTCGTAATGGGACTCATTTCGTGCCAATCTGAAACCAAACAAAAAAATGAAATCACCCTAGGTCTACAAACCTATTCCTTCCGAACAATGGAAGACCAAAGACCCTTAGCTATTTTAGACTATGTTAAGCAAACTGGTATTAAAAATATTGAGCTTATGGGCAACCATGCTGAGCCTTTTGCAGGTGCCCCTGAAAGTATGATGAGCGATCGTGCTAAAATGGCAATACTCATCAAACAATACCGGAACGAACCCCTTACGGACGAAGAAAAAGTCATTGCTGCTGAAGTGGCAGCACAGAGAGAAGCCTATAATGCTGAAGTTCAAGCTTGGCGTAAAACGGTAGACTTAAAAAAGTTTGAAGCGCTAAAGGCTTTATATGATGAAGCGGGTATCTCAATTTATGCCTTTAAACCCAGCGTTTTTGGAAAAAACAATACCGATGACGACATCCGCTATGGTATGCGTGCCGCCAAAGCCCTAGGAGCGAGTCATGTTACTTTAGAACACCCTGAAGACGATGCACATACCGCCCGTTTGGCAAAAATTGCTGAAGAAGAAGGAGTCCTTATTGGGTATCACGGACATGAGCAGCAAACCCCGACGCTATGGGATACTGCCCTAAGCCAGTCCGATGCAAATAGAGTGAATTTAGATTTTGGACATTATATCGCAGCGGAAAATGAAAACCCCTTAGAAATTATCAAAACCAAATCCGATAAAATTGTAAGTATGCACCTCAAAGACCGCCAGAAAAAAAGTAATGGTGGTGGAAATTTAGTTTGGGGATCGGGAGATACGCCAATAGTTGATGTTATCAAATTAATTAAGGAGAATGGCTATACTTTTCCAGTAACTATTGAATTGGAGTACGACATTCCTGAAGGTTCAGATGCTGTACAAGAGGTAAAAAAATGTTTGGCTTATATCGAACAAATTCAATAATTTAAATTTAAAAACTGCTTGATTCTTTCTCTCAATAACTAAAAATTAAATCTTCTGAAAAACGCAAAAAAACAGACTAAAAAAGCCCCTGCCGGCTCAAGACGAGACTTTATAAAGAAAGCGGCCTCTGCTTCACTTATATCTATCGTTCCTAGTAGTACGATTACTAGCTTGGGCTATCCTTCACCTAATGATTTAGTCAATATTGCTGCGATAGGAGTAGGAAGTCGTGGCGGACAGGTTATTGGAAATATTGCGACGCCAGAGGTGGTCGTAGAGCGGCCCAGAATGAGTGGCTTTTTACGCCAACCCTATGGGGGTATTCAGCCCGAAAGAAGACCGTTCAACAGGGGGAATAGTGGCGATCAAAAGCCCTTTAAATACGCCAATATTTATGCCATTTGTGATGTAGACCACAACTATGCTGGACATATTATTAAAGGCTACCCAAAGGCAAAGACCTACTACGATTTCCGAGAAATGATCGATAATGATAAGAATATCGATGCAGTAGTAATTGCCACGCCAGACCATACCCATGCTGTGATCTCTTCCTATGCCATGAAGGCTGGAAAACACGTTTATGTTGAAAAACCGATGACCAAAACCATTTATGAAGCCCGGTTTTTAAGAGATTTGGCACGTAAAACCAATGTGGTTACACAGGTCGGTAATCAGGGCCACAATGTGGAGGGGACAATGCAGACTGTAGAATACATCCAATCGGGAACTATTGGAGAAGTGAGTGAAGTGCACCTTTGGTCCAATCGTCCTGTATGGAAACAGGGATATTTTAAACGTCCTGAAGGCGTAGAAGTTCCCATAAACTTAAACTATGATTTATGGTTAGGTCCTGCCCAGTATAAGCCTTACCATCCCGATATTTTACATTTTGCATGGAGGGGCCTTTGGGACTATGGGACCGGAGCAATGGGTGATATGGGAGCCCACACTTTTGATGCTCCTATTTGGGCTTTAGATCTTGGGCTGCCAACAAAAATCCAGGCAACTACTACCCCATTTAATGATGACTACCTCCCTGTATCTGAGAGTGTAACCTATGAATTTGAAGCTAGAGGAAATCAGCCTCCTGTAAAAGTGACCTGGTCTGATGGAGGAATCAAACCAGCGCGCCCAGCAGAATTGGAGGCCAACAGAGGACTTAGAGAAGCACTTTATATCGGAACAAAAGGAAAACTGATGCACGGCACACATGGAGCCCTCCCAGAATTGATTCCTGAAAATACAGCAGCCAAACCAAAGCAATGGTTGGCCCGACCTAAGAGCGTTTATTTGGATTTTGTCGATGCGATTAAAGAAAATAGACCCGCAGCGAATAATTTTGAAATTGCTGCTAAGGTTACCGAAATTATGCTTTTAACCAATATCGCTGTAGCCGCTCAAAAGTTAGACCTTACCCTGGAATACGATGCTGCGCAAATGAAAATTACCAATTGCGAAGAAGCAAATAATTATTTCCATTACGAATACCGTAAAGGGTGGGAACTGTAATCCATTTCCCTAGCTAAAAACCCATTGAGATGAACGTGGACATGAAACCCTGCCCGCGTTGTGACTCTCCTTATGGTTACGCATTGGGACAAAGTAGGTATGCCTGTCCTGAATGCTACCTGCAATGGAATCCAGAGGAAAGCAATACGAATGTTACTCCAACTGTAGTGGATGCTAACGGTAATGAATTAGTTAATGGTGACACGGTGATTGTAACTAAAGATCTTCCTGTAAAAGGTGCTCCTAAACCGATCAAAGCAGGTACTAAGGTTAAAAATATTCATTTGACAGAGGGAGACCACAATATTAACTGTAAAATTGATGGTTTTGGTGCCCTGGCTTTAAAATCGATTTATGTTAAAAAGGGGTGAATCCGAATCTTAGGGTTTTTTTACTTTTTTCTCTTGCTATAAAACAAAAAACCCTCCACTTGGAAGGGTTTTTTTTTAAGATTAATTTACACTTCCTTGAAACTGAAGTAATTCTAAAAGGACTCTGTATCTAAATCCATTGGGGTTATATTCTGACATTTTTGATTTAGATAAAATTGATTGATCATAATCCATGGGAGAAAGCGCTTTCATTGCACTTGCTAAATTCGTATAATGATCATAGGACAAAATACTAGACTCATTCATCCCTTGAGGATAAACTCTGGCTAAGATACCCCAACCTGCAAGGCCATTTTTACCTACCTTTTTTTCAAAATAAGGTTTCCAAAGTTTTAAATTTTCATTGACAAATCCGCCTAAATCTTTAGGTTTAGCATAATTCCATACGGCGTATTTAAAATCTCTCAAAGGCGAAAGTTCATCGATTAATTTATAGCGCTGAATCATCATAGTAGAAGAGATTTCATTAGTAGAAATATAATTCGGGTTCATCCCTAGAACTTCTTCGGCACTAGCCCAAATAGTATTTGAATTCGCCAATTGCTCAAAATCCTTATAGACTAAAACAAATGCATGGGTAGGCATTTCCTCATCATTAAGGATACCAGCATCAGCAACTCTAAAAAAAGCAGTGGCTAATAAATTCCCTTTATCAATTGCATTTTGTTTCACTTTTGACCAGTGGTTCATCTCTTTTGCTTCAAATTCAGCAATATGCTCACTAGGTACATGTCTGTAATGTATCTCTACAACATTCTGAGAAAACAATAGAGAAGTGAAAAGGAGCGTAAAAAGACTGAAAAGTTTTTTCATATTGATTGATTTATGATTAATATAATTGTAAGATAATTAGATTTAATAAAAAAGAAAAGCACTTCCTTCAAGAAGGCCCTCACTTTTTATCTTAAGATTTCGAAATCGCTACTTTATCTGTCAGAACAAGGTAGATAGCAACTAAAGGCAAGACAGTAAGGATTAAATGAAAATACTGCGCAACATCAGGGACCTCTGAGACCCCAACGAGATAGATCCCGAATAAATTAATTAAAGCCAAACAGATATAAATTTTAATGGCTGCTGATTTTGCGAGTTTACTTCCGTCATACTGTAATTTATTAGGCAGTGCTAAAGAGGATTGTATTGTCCATAAGACTGCTGTAGCCAAGTGAATTGTTTCTTGATTTTGCAAGAAAAATCCGATCTCAGAGGCGATCACAATGATTCCAAAAATAAAATAGCCCAGATTAAAAAATACGCGGTTCTTTTTAAAAACTCCATAAAGGGTAATTAAAATACAAGTCGAAGCGACAATGATTTGTGGTAACATTTAAATTGATTTATGGTTAATAATACCACTAATTTAGAAAGAATGAATGTAAAAGAAAAACCCTCCGCTTGGGAGGGTATTTTGATTAAATTATTCTGTTATTAGTTTATCCAGCCTCCTACTTGAGGTCTTAGCTCTGCTCCATATACTTTAGCTTTTGCTTTAAGTTCAGTTGATGCATCCCCCGCAACAATCACTTTACTAAGAGTAAAGAGTTTCATGAACTCTTTGGAATAATCACTCTGCTCAAAGTTATTAAGGTGATGGACGAAGTCTGAAGAAGTATAGTATTTCTCAACCAAATTAACTTTTTTCCCATCAGGAGAAACAAAGTACCCAAAATCATAAGTTCCAGGCTCTGTTTTTCTTACAAATTTGCTGAATCTAACTAAAAATTCTTCAACATCAGATGTTGAAAATCCTTTATTTATTTTTAATTCTGCCAAGCCAAGAACCCTTTGTGACTTTTTATTAAATGATTCTGCAGCCTTAAGTTCTTTTTCCAATAAACTTGGATCAAAAAAATGATATGCAGCAACTATTTTTTCATTTTCAAATCGGAAACCATGATGAACCATTATTTTCACATCATCACCAGTATATTTTCCTTTACCTGTCCATTGAAACCAAGCCATAGACCATGTGGTTCCATTATTATATTTTGCAGATGTGAGGTTTATGCCATTTGTATCATTTTGAATATTTTCAAATAAATTATGATGATCTTCTGTTGCCGACAGCCATCCCTCTTTATCGACTTTAACATTATTAAAATAGTATTCTCCAGAATCATCGGATATCATACTTGCTATTTCACGAAATTTCCCTTCAGAATATTTTTGCATTAGTTCTTTGGTAATCTGCACTTCTTTACTTTGGGCATCTAAAATACCACTAAGATCTCCTGATGGAACTTGATTACAACTTATAAAAAAGATTGCTGGAAGTAGTAATAAATACTTTCTCATTTTAAATGATTTATGGTTAGTAATTCTTTTAAGATACAAATAAAAGCTAATATATCAAATCCTAACCCTATATCTCAAAAGAAAAACCGTTTCCTAAAACCCATTCCCCTGTGTTTAGGGTAGGAGTGCTTGTGAAGTTTTAGCTTTTTCTTTTTTCAGAAAAGCATAGGATTTGTTGCCAATATGTTGCCATTTGAAAAGAAAAAAATCCGCAACTTAATGTAAAACAATTAGTTACGGATTCTTTAAGTACTCGGAGCGGGACTTGAACCCGCACGACCGCAATGGTCATTGGATTTT
>WTIP01000001.1:0-2811 GCA_011525195.1 Flavobacteriales bacterium
CTTTAAGAGTAGGTAAGGGTATCGATTCCAATTCGCATTTTTTTTCAAAGATAATGGAAAATGAGTGTCTCTAATTTCTTACTACTGAATGTATTAAAATAACATTTAAAACCTACTGATAATCAGTAATTTAATTTATTAATTTCGATGTTGAGTATAAGAGACCCTCAAGGCTTATTAATACTTACTCGATACAATAACTTATTTTCGTTAAACAAAATACGATCATGGCATTAAACAAATACAGTAAAGCGGTCACTCAGGACCCAACCCAACCCGCCGCCCAAGCCATGCTTCATGCAATTGGGATGACTGATGAAGACTTTAAAAAGCCGCTCATTGGTATCGCCTCTACTGGGTATGAGGGCAATCCCTGTAATATGCACCTCAATGCGCTTGCACAAGAGATAAAAACAGGGATTAATGCACAGGATTTGGTAGGATTAGTATTTAATACCATTGGGGTAAGTGATGGGATTTCTATGGGAACTCCTGGTATGCGATTTTCTTTACCTTCAAGAGATCTTATTGCAGATTCAATGGAGACTGTAGTTCAGGCGATGTCTTACGATGGTCTCGTAACTGTTGTAGGATGTGATAAAAATATGCCTGGTGCTTTGATGGCTTTACTTCGATTAAACCGTCCCGGTATATTAGTTTATGGCGGAACGATTGCAGCAGGCTGTCACAATGATAGAGAGTTGGATGTCGTTTCTGCCTTTGAGGCTTGGGGTGAGAAAGTAGCAGGAAAAATAGACGAAAAAGAATTCAAAAGTGTCATTCGAAATGCGTGCCCTGGTGCAGGAGCTTGTGGCGGAATGTATACGGCCAATACTATGGCCTCTGCTATTGAAGCCTGTGGGATGGCATTGCCCTATAATGCTTCAAATCCAGCAGTAAGTCCAGATAAGAAAAAAGAATGTGCCGCCTTAGGTTCTCACCTCAAAAATTTAATCGAACAAGATTTAAAACCCATAGATATTGTAACAGCAAAGTCGCTTGAGAATGCCCTGCGTTTAATTGCTGTATTGGGTGGCTCTACAAATGCTGTTTTACATTTTCTAGCGATTGCAAAAGCGGCGCACTTGGATCTGACAATTGATGATTTTCAAAAAATAAGTGACACCACGCCCTTTCTGGCTGATCTAAAGCCGAGTGGAAAATATTTGATGAAAGATTTACATCAAGTGGGCGGTGTGCCTGCAGTATTAAAATATATGCTTAATGAAGGGATGTTACATGGCGATTGTATCACAGTTACGGGTAAAACCCTAGCTGAAAATCTTGCAGAGGTACCAGATTTAACTGCGGGTCAAACCGTTATAAGACCTATTTCCAATCCGATTAAACCGACTGGACACATTCGAATCCTAAAGGGGAATTTAGCTGCTCAAGGCTCTGTAGCCAAAATAACAGGTAAAGAAGGCTTATTATTTGAAGGACCTGCACGTGTTTTTGATGGAGAGTATGCCGCTAATGAAGGCATTAAAGAAGGAAAAGTAAAGCCTGGAGAGGTAGTTGTGATTCGGTACGAGGGACCTAAAGGAGGACCTGGCATGCCTGAAATGCTTAAGCCAACTGCCGCAATAATGGGTGCTGGTTTAGGGAAAAGCGTTGCGCTCATTACAGATGGTCGTTTCTCAGGGGGTACCCACGGTTTTGTGGTTGGGCATATCGTTCCTGAAGCGCAAGAGGGAGGGGCCATAGGATTAGTTGAAGATGGAGACCTTATTACTATAGACGCTGAAAAAAACACCCTTAGTGTCGCATTAAGCGATGCTGAATTACAAGCGCGAAAAGCAGCTTGGAAAAAGCCACCTTATAAATTTAATCAAGGTGTCCTCTATAAATATATTAAAAGTGTAGCTACAGCCTCTGAAGGCTGCGTTACTGATTCCGAATAAGTATGAGTCCATCATCTAAAGAACAATTAAAATCTAATCAAGGCCAAACACTTCATATTTCTGGAGCCGAAGCTGTGATACGCTGTTTATTGGCGGAGGATGCGAATTTGGTATATGGCTATCCGGGAGGGGCCATTATGCCTGTTTATGATGAGTTATACAAATTTCAAGACCAGCTTCACCATGTACTTACTCGCCATGAGCAAGGTGCAACACATGCGGCTCAAGGCTATGCCCGAACATCAGGGAAAGTAGGTGTGGCATTAGCCACATCAGGACCTGGAGCAACAAATTTGGTAACCGGTATTGCGGATGCGCAAATTGATTCTACGCCTATGGTTTGTATTACAGGTCAAGTGGCGTCTGCTCTCTTAGGATCTGATGCGTTTCAAGAAACCGATATTATCGGGATTTCTACCCCTGTTACAAAATGGAATTATCAGATTACCAAAGCCAGTGAGATACCTGAAATTATGGCAAAAGCGTTTTATATTGCCCGATCAGGAAGGCCTGGCCCTGTTTTAATTGATATTACTAAAGACGCTCAGTTTGAGTTTTTTGATTTTGCTTATGAAAAATGCAATGGGATTCGGAGTTATCAACCCTATCCCACACTTTCCCTAGAGGCAGTAGAGGAAGCAGTGTCGCTGATCGCTGAAGCCAAAAAACCTTTGGTCGTATGGGGTCAAGGTGTTATTCTTGGAAAAGCTGAAGATGAATTTAAAGCCTTTCTTGAAAAATCTGGAATTCCTGCTGCATGGACAATTTTAGGATTATCCGCCTTACCCACAGCACACCCTTCCAACAGAGGAATGGTTGGGATGCATGGTAATTATGCACCTAATTTATTGACCAACGAATGCGATTTATTGATTGCAATCGGTATGCGATTTGATGACCGGGTTAC
>WTIP01000001.1:2911-7277 GCA_011525195.1 Flavobacteriales bacterium
ATGGGAGAGGCCGTTGAGATGATTAATAAACATTCCAAGGGCAATGCAGTAATTGTCACTGATGTAGGACAGCACCAAATGGTGGCCTGTCGTTATGCAAAATTTAACCAATCAAAAAGCAATGTGACTTCTGGAGGTTTGGGAACCATGGGCTTTGCCTTGCCAGCGGCCATTGGAGCTAAAATGGGAGCTATGGATCGTGAAGTAGTCGCTATTATAGGCGATGGCGGTTACCAAATGACTATACAAGAGCTGGGAACGATTTTTCAACAGCAAGTGGCGGTAAAAATTGTTGTTTTAAATAATGATTTTCTGGGGATGGTACGTCAATGGCAACAATTGTTTTTCGACAAACGCTATGCCTCTACAGAAATGGTGAACCCCGACTTTGTCACTATAGCTAAAGGATTCCACATCAACGCGAATCGGGTGTCTGAAAGAAAAGATTTAGACCAAGCGGTGAAAGAAATGATGGCGTCAGACCAACCTTATTTCCTTGAGGTCTGCGTTGAAAAAGAAGACAATGTTTTCCCCATGATACCCTCTGGCGCAAGTGTTTCTGATATAAGATTAGAATAAAATGGAACAAAAAACATTTACCATCTCTGTTTATACAGAAAACAATGTGGGTTTACTAAACCGAATTTCTGCGATTTTTCTAAAAAGACACATCAATATAGAGAGTTTTTCTACCTCCCAATCCGAAATAGAAAATGTATTTCGATTTGTAATTGTAGTAGAATTAACTGCGGAAAAAGTGGCTAAAGTGGTTAAACAAATCGAAAAACAGATAGACGTTATAAAAGCCTTTTACCATACAGACGAAGAAACTATTTTCCAAGAAAACGCCTTGTATAAAGTAAAGTCAAGCGCTTTGTTTGAAGAACGTCAAATTCAAAATATTATCAAGCAAAACCACTGTACGATCGTTACGGTTTCTCCTGAGTTTTTTGTCATAGAGAAAACAGGATTTCGCAGTGAAACTGAACAATTACGCAAAGACCTTGAGCCTTATGGCTTATTGCAATTTGTTCGTTCGGGAAGGATATCTGTAACCAAAGCGAAAATGGGAATCTCAGAAATATTAAATACTTTTAAACACAACAATATATAGAACTATGTCAAATTATTTCAATCAACTAGCACTAAGACAACAATTGGATCAACTCGGTCAATGCCGTTTTATGGACCTTTCAGAATTCGATGAAGGCATTCAAGCACTAGAGGGCAAAAAAATTGTCATAGTGGGCTGTGGTGCACAAGGACTGAATCAAGGGTTAAATATGCGGGATTCAGGCTTACAAATAGCTTATGCACTACGTGCTGGCGCCATCGAACAAAAACGTGCTTCTTATCAAAATGCGACGTCTAATAATTTTGAGGTAGGAACCTATGAGGCACTTATCCCTCAGGCCGATGTGGTGATAAATTTAACTCCAGACAAAAACCACAGTAGTGTTGTTGAAGCTGTTATGCCTTTAATGAAGCAAGGTGCTACCTTGTCTTATTCACATGGTTTTAATATTGTAGAAGAAGGAATGCAAATCCGCAAGGATTTGACTGTTATCATGGTTGCGCCCAAATGTCCTGGTTCTGAAGTTCGCGAAGAATACAAAAGAGGTTTTGGCGTTCCTACACTTATAGCAGTTCACCCGGAAAATGACCCACAAGGGCATGGTTTAGCGCAAGCCAAAGCCTATGCATTTGCTACGGGAGGTCACCGCGCGGGTGTTTTAGAATCTTCATTTGTGGCAGAAGTAAAATCTGATCTAATGGGCGAGCAAACCATCCTTTGTGGAGTCCTTCAAACGGGGTCTATTTTGAGTTTTGATAAAATGGTAGAAGAAGGTATTGAACCCGGTTATGCAGCCAAACTAATCCAATACGGATGGGAAACAATTACAGAAGCGTTAAAACACGGTGGTATAACAAATATGATGGACCGTTTATCTAATCCCGCCAAAATTAAAGCCTTTGAACTTTCAGAACAGCTTAAAGAAATTTTACAACCACTCTTTGAAAAGCATATGGACGACATCATGTCAGGACATTTCTCTAAAACCATGATGGAAGATTGGGCCAATGATGACAAAAACCTTTTATCCTGGAGAGCCGCTACGGGAGAAACAGCATTTGAAAAAACCACCAATACAGACCAAGAAATAAGTGAGCAAGAATATTTTGATCATGGTATTTTAATGGTAGCCTTTGTTCGTGCAGGGGTAGAATTGGCGTTTGATACGATGGTAGCTGCAGGGATAAAAGAAGAATCAGCCTATTACGAATCTTTACACGAAACCCCCCTAATAGCAAACACAATTGCGCGAAAGAAATTATTTGAAATGAACCGTATTATTTCTGATACTGCCGAGTACGGATGTTATCTTTTTGATCATGCAGCAAAACCCCTACTTGCAGATTTTATGAAAGGAATCAAATCTGATGTAATTGGAGCGGGACTCGCTAATAAAGACCAGGGTGTAGATAATAAACAATTGATAGATGTCAATGAAATTATTCGTTATCACCCAGTTGAAATGATCGGATATGAACTCCGAGCCTCTATGACTGCGATGACTAAAATAGTATAAATGGCTAGCCTGCCTTCACTAGAGGGAGTTTATGAGGCGGTCTCCCGTTTGACAGGTGTGATTAGAAAGACGCCTTGGGAGTACAATGAGCGTTTGTCTGAGGAGACAAGCGCTTCTGTTTTTTTTAAACGAGAAGACTTACAGCAAATTCGCTCTTTTAAAATTCGAGGCGCTTATAATAAAATCAGTTCATTGACTCCCGCACAAAGAGCAGGAGGTATTATTTGTGCGAGTGCAGGGAATCATGCTCAAGGCGTTGCCTTTTCATGTAAAAAACTCCAAATTCACGGCGATATCTATATGCCCGCTACTACACCCCAGCAGAAAGTCTCGCAGGTGCGGATGTTTGGAGAGCATTATATCCATATTATTTTAATTGGAGATACCTATGATGCTTGTCAAAAGGAAGCCTTAAAACACGCCCAAAAAGAAAAGAAAGTATTTATTCATCCTTTTGACGATAAAGAAGTCATTGAAGGGCAAGGAACCTTGGCCCTTGAAATACTAGAGAATTCAGAGTCCCCTATAGATTATTTATTTGTTCCCATAGGAGGCGGTGGTTTGGTGTCAGGAATACTTACTGTTTTTCAAGCACTTTCTCCGCAAACTAAAATTATAGGGGTAGAACCAGAAGGCGCCCCTTCTATGCAACATTCGCTGGCTGAAGGGAAACGGGTTCTACTTAAAACAATGGATCGTTTTGTAGATGGGGCTGCCGTTCGACAAGTAGGGGTCCTCCCTTTTGAAATTTGTAAATCTGGTCTGACAGAAGTCGTAAGGGTACATGAAGGAAAAATATGTCAGATGATACTTGACCTCTATAATAAAGAAGGAATTGTGGCAGAGCCAGCGGGTGCTCTCGCTATTGCAGCGGTAGATCTATATAAAGAAAAACTCAAAGGAAAGCGTGTTGTGGCACTATTATGTGGAGGAAATAACGATATTATTCGCATGCCCGAGATTAGTGAGCGTGCCTTGCTTTACGCCAACTTAAAGCATTATTTTCTTATCGATTTTCCGCAAAGGGCAGGCGCACTTAAAGAGTTTGTAACGGAAATCTTAGGGCCCAATGATGACATCACACATTTTGAATTTTCAAAGAAAAGTTTTCGTACCAATGCGCCAGCTGTTATAGGCATTCAATTAAAGGATGCAAAAGATTTAGCGGGTTTGGTAGAACGAATGAAAATCCATAACTTCCAATTTGATTATTTGAATAACAAAGAAAATTTGTTTCAATTTGTAATCTAAAAACGCTAAGAAAAAGAAGACATTATGACAACTGATATTGCTGAAATTCCAAAAGAATTTCAAGTAAAACCCTATCAATGTGACCGCTATTTAGTTGATGGACAGCTAAAAACGTGGAAAGGAAATACAACAGAAGTTTATTCTACGATTCAAACTCCCAATAGTGAGGGAAGGCTGGAACCTACATTGTTGGGTTCAATTCCTGATATGGAAACCCCAGCAGCTCTTGAGGCATTAAATGCTGCAGAAAAGGCTTTTAATAGGGGCCAAGGTTTATGGCCTACAATGCGGGTAGGGGAACGCTTAAAGTGTATGCAAACTTTTGTCGAAAAAATGAAACTCCACAGAGAGGAAGTCGTAAGGCTCTTGATGTGGGAAATTTGTAAAAACAAGACAGACTCCTATAAAGAATTTGATCGGACCATCGACTATATAGAAGATACAATTGAGGCCTATAAGAATTTAGATCGAAAAGGAGCCAAGTTTGACAAACAAGGAGGTGTTTATGCGCACATTAGAAGGGG
>WTIP01000167.1 GCA_011525195.1 Flavobacteriales bacterium
GATTAGGTTACATATCAAATCTCAACCCCATACTCAAATAGATAAACCTTTTTCTAAAACCCATACCCCTGTGTTTGGGAAAGGAGTGTATGAGAAGTTTTAGGATTTTAAAATTGATTTACCGTACAAATACCGTACAAGAGTAAAAAAGAAGTCCTGAAAACACTGGGCTTTCAGGACTATTCAGCGGAGAGACAGGGATTCGAACCCTGGCGACGGTTACCCGTCGACAGATTAGCAATCTGCTCCATTACCACTCTGGCACCTCTCCTTAAAAGAAGTCCACAAAAGTAAGTTTTAGTTCAAAAGAATACAATCTTTTTTATAATTATTTAGGATACTCAATACGGAGTTGATAGACATTTATCAGCTTATTAAAAAGTACTTTTTTAACGGTTTCAATTTCAGAAAGTGTAATCGTAGATTCATTAAACTGCAATTCTTTCATTTTGCCTTCTATAATTTTATGAATAAATGCTTCTAGTTCTTCTATATTGGGTGATTTCAGGCTTTTAGAGGCTGCCTCTACGGCGTCAGCCATCATCAATATAGCCGTCTCTTTAGAAAAAGGACGAGGTCCTGGGTAGAGGAAATCTTCAATTGCTGCCTCAGGGTCAAGCTCCAGTTGCTTTTTATAAAAATAATAGACAGAAGAGGTGCCATGGTGGGTCCGAATAAAGTCAATAATTCGGTCTGGTAGTTTGTATTTTTGGCCCAATTTTATCCCTTCTCTTACATGATTGATAATAAGTTGTGCGCTTTGCTTAGGGGTGAGTTCATCATGGGGTGAGACTAAACCAGATTGATTTTCAGAAAAGTAATATGGATTATCTAGTTTCCCAATATCGTGGTATAAAGCCCCTACCCTTAACAACAAAGCATTAGCACCTATTTCATTTGCAGCAGATTCGGCTAGATTTGCCACCTGCAATGAATGGTGAAAGGTGCCAGGCGCCTTTTCAGATAGTTTTTTTAATAAAACCGCATTGGTATCAGACAGTTCCAATAAGGAAATATCTGAAACGAGGCCAAATAGCTTTTCGTAAATATAAATAAGGGGCTGAACAAAAAGCATTAATAGACCATTTAATAAAAATAGCGCCATAGGTGTATAATCAATTTTAAAAACACTCCCCTCTTGAATCGTTGTAAAAGCCAAATATCCAATACCATAGACCAAAATAATCTGCCCTACTGAGATAAATAAATTTGCCCTTCGATAAAGCTGGCTTATCGACTGAATCGTGACAATTCCCGCTAAAATTTGAATAAACACATATTCAAAACTATTGGGTACTATAAACCCGATGAGTAAAACTGTTAATACATGAGCAAATAAGCCTAAGCGCGCATCAAAAAAAGCTTTAATTATAAGGGGTAATATACAAATGGGGACCGCAAAGAGATAGACTGTATCAAATTGTAAAACGGCAGTAACCAATAAAAATACAAAGAGGATATTAAAAAATATAAATGTCAGCTTTAAGTTGTTCTCATAGATCGAATACCGATACTTGTGAAGAAATAACAGCAATAAGGTAAAAGAGAGTAGAATTAATATGGAATAACCAAATACAATTGCGCTATTGCTTTGGTCACCCTGTCGAAGGGAAAATTCATTTCGAAGGGAATCTAAGATTTCAAATGCTTCATCATTAAGCAAATCGCCTTTTTTGATAATGAGTGAACCTGAGCTTACTATCCCCCTAGATTGTGAAATATTTCTCAGCACTTCTTTTTGCGCATTTTCATCAAACACAGTGTCGGGGAATAGATTGGGCGTAATCAGTTCAAAAAAGAGGTCTTTATAGGACTCCTCATAATCCAAAAATGAGGTAGATGAAATTTGCTCAGAGAGAAATTCGAAAAGAGTGTCTGAGCGAAATACCGCTTCGAGGGAAAGGGGAATTTCAAGAGTCCCCTGTATGAGGTTAATCGAGGTTTTTCCATTTGAAATAGATTTAGGAGGCAATACACCATATTGATAGATTATCTCTAATAGAGCAGTTCCAAACTGATACAGACTGTCATACTTTGGGGTGTTGAGAACTTCAGAAAAATACGTATCGAAGGAAGTAGGAAATTTTTCAAAAACAGCATTTTTAATAGTCTGATCACTTCTCAAATAAGGACTTAAATCTTGAAGTGCTTTTTGTTGATCTGCCTCAAACTCCGCCTTTGACTTAAGAATGGAAAAATCAAATGGAGCATAGTAATCCGGGTACTGCCAAATTCTTCCTTTTTGAAATTCATATTTGAATTGGCCCCCTCTAGGAAATAAATACAACAAAAAAACAGAACTCAATAAAATCAAGATTGATTTATAGATGAGTGCTTGTTGCGCAAGAATAAATTTCCAAATCGATTTCAATGTGCTGTTTTTCAAATCAAATCTACATAAACTAATTTTCTTCTCGTAGAATTTTAGTCAGGATGCACTGGAGGGTGGCTCTAAAATTTCTATTTTTGCCAATGCAGATGCACTATTTTCATTCAACATACAGCTATTGAAATACGGGGTTTGTCATTTAAGCATTGTCCCTATGAGAAAGGAGCCCAGCCACCAGAGTGAACTGGTCTCTCAATTGCTTTACGGTGACTGCTTTAAGATCATTAGTAGTAAAAAAGAGTGGTTTCAAATCAGCGCACTGACAGATCAATACACGGGTTGGATAGATAAAAAACAATGCAAATCCATAGATAAGGAAAAGGCTCAGCAAATTACAAGCCAAAAACCGCAATTCAGTGCACAACTTGTTGATTCACTAGAAAATGAAGAAGGGGCGCTGACAACAATAGTGTTGGGAAGTAATACTGCTGCTACAGACTATTTAAATCATCGCTTTAAAGGCACTACCCATTCAGAAATCCACCCAAAATCTGATTTGGTTAAAACAGCCTATCTTTATTTAAATACACCTTATTTATGGGGAGGCAAAACACCGCTTGGTATAGACTGCTCTGGTTTAACTCAAATGGTTTATCGGATAAATGGTTATCCGATTCCTAGAGATGCTTCACAACAAGTGGAATTAGGGCAAACCTTGAGTTTTATAGAGGAAAGCGAACCTGGTGACCTCGCTTTTTTTGATGATGAAGAAGGGAAAATAATTCATGTAGGGATCCTATTAGAAAATCACTATATCCTTCACGCCCACGGAAAAGTGAGAATAGACCGTATAGATCAAACAGGGATTTATAATTTTGAGTCACAGCAACACAGTCACAAACTGCGTATCATTAAAAAAATTATATAAAAAAAACCCCCTAAAATAGAGGGTTCTCAGTCTTTTATTTTTGATGATTTATTCAACCATTCCTTTCATTCTCATAAATCCTTCATTATCCCCAAGGGTACCGTAAATATTCATCAGAGTTTTAATGGCCTCTTGGTTTTGACTTATTCCTATTAATTTTTCAAGTATGGGTACACATTCTTTATAAAGACTTTCACGCGTTTCCTTAAGTACGTCATAGCGTGCATTATCTGCTTTAGAATTACCCAATCCATTCATTTCTTCAACGATGGCACTTTCTCCTTCGAGAATCAAGGAAACTAAATTCAAATAGCCTGACTCAAAATTAGGGTTTAACTCAATGGATTTTTCATAATACCCCCGTGCTTCCTCAGCATTTCCTCTTTGTGCATTGACCACGCCCAAGTTAAAATAAAGCGTGGAATTGTTGGGGTCTTGCTCTATCGCTTCCTTCATCAGTGATTCAAAGCGATCATTTTCATTTAGTTGGATATAAAGATTTGCTTCCGTCAGAATAAGATTTAAATCTTTAGGATTTTCTGCTCGGGCTTCTTTTACTGCTGTCATAGCTTTTTCATTATCACCCATTTCAGCATAAATCAGCGCGATATTTTTAACAATTTCTGGGAATTTAGACTCTGTTTGTTGCTCTCTGAGGTTGGTATACTCATCTGTTTTTTTATAAATTTCGTATTCCGACTGCGAAAATTCAACTTCCTCACCCGTCTCAGCATTTGTTCCAAAATATTGGGTAGTGATTCCTTCATAACGAATTGCTTTAAGTTCATCATAGTAACTGAGTGCAAGTTCGTAATGGGCACCATTTACTGCGCTGGATGCGGCATAGTAGAGGTAGTCTCTATTGATCTTTTTATCAATTTGATATGCCAAATACAGCTTCTTTGCTGCCTCCATAAAACGCTTAGCCCCATTATCTTCAATAGCGCTATTTACAATATCAGCAGACAAGGATTGCATTTGGGCAGCAAATTCAGGATCAGACCCACCGGCATCTTGAAATGCTTGAAAATTTTGAAATGCCAGCTCAAAATCTTTATTAGACTGGGCTATTTTTCCTTCCAAATACGTCTTTTGATTTAACGTTTTTGTATCTGCCATTTCAAATAGAGCTGCGCTGGATGCTAATAAGGCTGAAGCTCCCTGTACGTCGCCTGTCTCAAATAATTTGGATGCTTTTTTTAATTCTTTCTTTTGGCTATAACCAACCGTTAAAGCGAAAATAAAAAATAAGGATAGTACTTTTTTCATTGTTTAATTGATCTAATTTGTTTTTTGTTAGTTATTCAATAATAGTGCCATCATTTACTTCAAGATCATTTAGATCCTCAACGTCATCATCTTCTTTCATTACTTTAGCAACAGCAGCTATTTTATCTTCTCCTTTGAGGTTGATCAATCGGACTCCTTGTGTAGCTCTTCCCATTACACGCAGCGAATGAACCTCCATCCGAATTGCGATCCCTGATTTATTAATAATCATTAAATCATCAAGATCTGTTACGGTCTTAATGGCGACTAATTTACCAGTTTTTTCTGTAATGGTGATTGTTTTCACTCCTTTTCCCCCTCTATTGGTCACCCTGTAATCTTCCAAACTAGATCGCTTTCCATACCCATTCTCTGATACGACAAGAATATTAGCATCCATATCATTGACAGCAACCATTCCAATAACTTCATCTTGAGCACCTGCGAGGGTAATTCCTCGTACTCCTGAGGCTCCTCTACCCATAGGGCGTGTTTTATTCTCTTCAAATCGGATTGCTTTTCCTGATTTTACGGCTAAAACTACATGGCTGTTCCCATTGGTAAGCTTGGCTTCTAACAGCTCATCACCTTCGCGTATGGTAATCGCATTGATTCCATTAGCACGTGGACGAGAATACTGTTCTAAGGACGTCTTTTTAACTTGGCCTTTCTTTGTTGCCATTATGACATAGTGATTGTTTATATAGTCCTCATTTTTTAAATCTTGCGTACAGATAAACGCCATCACTTTGTCATCCTGCTCAATATTGATGAGATTTTGAATCGCTCTACCTTTAGCGGTTTTAGAGCCTTCTGGAATTTCATAGACACGCATCCAAAAACATTTTCCCTTTTGGGTAAAAAAGAGCATATACTGATGATTTGTCCCTATAAATAGATCTTCCAGAAAATCTTCATCTCGTGTAGTGGAGGCCTTCTGACCGACGCCTCCCCTATTTTGGGTTTTGTATTCGGTTAATGGGGTTCTTTTAATATAGCCTGCATGAGAGATGGTAATAACCACTTTTTCGTCTGGTATCATATCCTCGATACTCAAATCACCCCCTGCAAATTCAATAGTTGAACGTCTTGCGTCTCCATATTTTTCTTTCACCTCAAGTAATTCTTCCTTAATGAGGTTCATGCGGCGTTCTTTTTTATCGAGTATATCTTTGAGGTCAGCGATTGTCTTCATCAATTCCTCAAATTCAGTACGTAATTTATCTTGCTCTAGCCCTGTAAGTTGACGCAAGCGCATCTCGACTATCGCTTTCGCTTGCTGCTCTGAAAGCTCAAATTTTTTAATCAAATTCTCACGAGCTGCCTCGGGACTTTCAGAACCCCTAATTAAGGCAATAACTTCATCGATATTATCAGAAGCAATAATTAACCCTTCTAAAATGTGTGCCCGTTCTTCTGCTTTTCTCAATTCAAAAGTAGTACGACGGACAACAACATCATGGCGATGCTCAACAAAATGATGAAGCATGTCTTTGAGATTTAGCATTTGAGGCTTCCCATTGACTAAGGCAATATTATTGACACTAAAAGAGGACTGTAAGGCCGTGTATTTGTATAATTTATTAAGGACAATGTTAGGAATCGCATCCCGCTTAAGGATATAAACAATTCGCATACCATTACGGTCAGACTCATCCCGAATACTGCTAATCCCCTCGAGCTTTTTATCATTGATTAATTCTGCAGTTTTACGAATCATCTCTGCTTTATTAACCAGATAAGGAAGTTCATTGACAATAATACATTCCCTTCCATTTACTTCTTCTATAACTGCTTTTCCTCTGATAACGACTCGGCCTCGTCCTGTTAAAAAGGCTTCTTTGACTCCTTCATAGCCATATATTATTCCACCTGTAGGGAAGTCAGGTGCTTTGATTGTTTGGATTAATTCTTCAATCGTAATCTCATTATTATCGATATAAGCAATGGTCCCATCTACTACCTCTGAGAGGTTATGGGGAGGCATATTAGTTGCCATACCAACGGCAATACCAGAAGCACCATTGATTAATAAATTAGGAACCCGCGTGGGCAGCACTGTAGGCTCTTTAAGCGTATCGTCAAAATTTAACTGGAAATCCACCGTCTCCTTGTCGATATCAGCCATTAAATCCTCCGAAATTTTTTGCATACGCGCCTCTGTATAACGCATTGCTGCGGGACTGTCTCCGTCTACAGAACCAAAGTTTCCTTGTCCATCTACTAAGAGATACCGCAAACTCCATTCCTGCGCCATACGAACCATGGTATCATAGACAGAACTGTCACCATGAGGGTGGTATTTTCCCAATACTTCTCCCACAATACGCGCCGATTTTTTATAAGCAGTATTTGCTCGTATTCCTAGTTCGTGCATTCCATAAAGAACGCGCCGGTGGACAGGCTTTAAACCATCACGAACATCAGGCAATGCACGTGACACAATGACAGACATGGAGTAATCAATATAGGCCGACTTCATTTCATCCTCTATATTGATAGGGATGACTTTATCTGCTTCGCTCATAGTTTACATTATTACAAACGCTAAAATAGGGATTCAACTTGCAAAAATGCACTTAAAATGCGGTAGAATTCAGAAAATTATTAACATATTTAAGG
>WTIP01000008.1:0-3973 GCA_011525195.1 Flavobacteriales bacterium
GTTTTACAGTTCAAGAGCTATTTGTTTACAGCAAATTTTGCTATTAATAATGCGGACTATGAAGTTGCTCCTTATTTAGCAGTAAAAAAAATTCCAGACGCGCGCTTAGAGATTTTAGAGACTATAAAAAAAGAATTGCCTGATCCTATCAAAAAAACAAAATATGGTAGGCTTTTTTTAAAACTCTTAGAAAACAGAAAGAATAAATAAAGGCAGAGAAAATTTATCTTTTAGCTGGAAAATATCTGATATTACTGAAAATAAACGCAATCTATAAAGACCAAGCTTTACCTCCAGTAGCCTCCATCAAATCGACGCAGCCTCTTTGCTCTCCAGGAACAGGAGCATAAGCCAGTACATTTTCACCTATAAATTCTGAGGTTTTAAATGCGCTAACTGTTAGACTACGAAGCTGCCCTGCAAAAGTAGCGGCGTCTTTCTCTGAGTCAGAAATTTCATTTCCTGCCTTTAAGAATTTAGAGAGCACCTGATCCCAATCAGCAGTCGTCATTTGGTCAACCTCTTTTCCTGAAATTTCACTACTCGCTGTTAAAAAAGCGCTCCATCCACTGGCAAACTGCTCTTGTCTTTCCGCATCCCAAACAGCCGCAATATAACCGTCCGCAAATTCAGGAAGCTTTAATTCAAGTGCTCCTGGAATATCTGTTGAGGGAATAATGAGCTCCATGAGCTGTCTAATTTTTTCGAAGTCGTTAGAACTAAAATAGGCCAACGTATAGGAAGGAGCTGTTTGGCAACTCTGAAATAAACTCACTACAGTAGGGGTTACTGCAATGGCTCCAAATCCTGATCCTATATTTTTTAAAGCTTTTCTTCTATCCATTGTATAAGTATTTATAGATTCATTTTTTTTAATTCTTCAACCGCGTAATTGGCTGCTCTTGCTGTCATAGCCATATAAGTCAATGAAGGATTTACATTTCCTGCAGAGGTCATTGCTGAGCCATCTGTCACAAAAACATTAGGCACTTCATGAACTTGATTGTGTTTATTAAGCACTGATGTTTTTGGGTCATGACCCATCCGTGCGGTTCCCATTTCATGAATTCCGAGACCTAATGCATAATCCCCATTATATCCTCTAACATTTTTAAAGCCTGCGCTTTCTAACATTTCAACAGCTTGTTGTTGCATGTCTTTTCGCATATTATGCTCATTTTCTTTTATAGAGGCATCGAAGGTAACAGTGGGTAAGCCCCATTTGTCTAATTTTTCATAGTTCAGCGTCATTCTATTGTCTTCATAAGGAAGTACTTCGCCGAAGCCGCCTAATCCTATAGACCAGTCGCCAGGCTTAAGAACTTCATTTTTAAACTCTGCACCATAACCCATCTCAGCTACATTTGACGTCCATGATCGACTTCTTGAGCCTCCTCCTTGATAGCCATAGCCTCTGAGGAAGTCTTTTTGATCTGTCGCCCCTCCAATATTTCGGAATCTTGGGATATAAATTCCATTATTACGTCTTCCTGTATAATATTTGTCTTGGAAATCATCTGTAGTTGCAGAAGCGCCCACCCCTAAGTGGTGGTCCATAATATTTCTTCCGAGCTGATCTGAGGCATTCCCCATTCCATTAGGGAAATATTCAGACTTAGATTGCATTAGAATAGAGGTTGAAGCTACAGCAGACGCACAAAGGAAAATAACCTTCGCATTGAATTCGTAGACCTCATTGGTTTCGCTATCAATAACACGTACACCAGATGCGCGTTTTTTCTCAGCATCATAAATGACCTCAGAAACAATAGAGTGTGGACGTAAAGTCATATTTCCTGTTTTTTCAGCAGCAGGAAGTGTAGAAGAGTTACTACTAAAGTAGGCCCCAAAAGGACATCCTCTCATACATCTAGATCTGTACTGGCAGCTCATTCTTCCCAATCCGGGTTTAGTCCCTTCTGTAATGATTGCTGTCCTTCCGATTGTTAACAATCTGTCTTGGTAATTTTTACTAATAGCTGTCTGTAAATGATCTTCCACACAGGTTAGTTCCATGGGTTTTAGGTAATTTCCGTCGGGAAACTGTGGAAGACCTACATTTTGACCGCTGACTCCAATATAGCCTTCTACATAGTTGTACCAAGGAGCCATGTCTTTATATCGTATTGGCCAATCTATGGCAACACCATCCTTTAGATTCGCCTCAAAATCAAAATCTGTAAGGCGATAAGATTGTCTCCCCCAAGTAAGTGATCTTCCACCTACGTGGTAACCGCGCATCCAATCAAAACGCTGAGTTTCATTATAGGGGTGCTCAAGGTCATTGACGAAAAAATGCTTTCTAGATTCTGTTGTTGTATAACCCGTTCTGCTTTGCTTTCCTTGGGTTTTTCTTGTTTCATTTGTAATCACATCTCCATGTTTGTAATCCCATGGATCGTCATTCATGGTAGGGTAGTCTTCAATATGTTTTACCATTCTACCTCGCTCTAAGACCAGTGTTTTTAATCCTTTTTCGCATAATTCTTTTGCTGCCCATCCGCCACTTACACCGGTTCCTACAACAATCGCATCATAGTTTGTTTCCATCAATAATTGTTTTTTTATTCAAGAGACTCAAATATATATATTTTTAGATATAATTCTTAGATTGGTACACTATTTAAAATCATTTTGAATAGATTCGTTAATTCTATCTTTGACTAGAATAATTTTAAAACGTTTAATTAGAAAACAAAAAAACCAAATATGATGAAACCAACTCTTGCACTCTTACTGATAAGTTTATTTATCTCTTGTCAAAATCCAAAAAAAGAAACGCCAAAGCAGGCTCCCTTTTTCAAACTTTCTTTAGCTCAGTGGTCTTTTAATAAAAGTTTTCGCTCTGGGGAAGTTTCGCCCTATGAATTTGCCAAAATGGCAAGTGAGCTCGGGTTTGAAGGTTTAGAATATGTAAGTCAGCTTTACCCTGATGTTATGGAAAGCGAAGACAAAGTGGTAGCCCTTGACAGTTTTGTTGCTAAAAATAATCGCCTTGCTCAAGCTTATAATATGAAAAATGTTCTCATAATGATTGATAGTGAGGGTGATTTAGCAAGTTCGGATGAAAGCGTGCGCCAGCAAGCTGTCACAAATCATAAAATGTGGGTTGATACGGCTAATAAAATGGGCTGTAGCGCCATAAGACTCAATCTTTTTGGGGAAAAAGACCCTGAAAAATGGGTGGCCAACTCCATCACTAGTCTCAAAGAATTAGCGGCTTATGCTTCAGACAAATCAGTAAATGTCATCGTTGAAAATCACGGCCGCTTAAGTTCAAATATTCCTGTTCTTATGCAGGTTATTGAGGGTGTTGGAATGAAGAACTGTGGAACCCTTCCTGATTTTGGAAATTTTTGTATTGCTGAAGAGGGTTACGGCTCACTTTTTGACGGCAGCTGTAAAGAATTCTACGATCCTTATCAAGGGGTCTCAGAAATGATCTCTTCTGCCTTTGGTGTGAGTGCAAAATCTTATGACTTTAATGAAGAAGGAAATGAAACAACCTTAGACTACAACAAGCTTATTGGGATAGTGAAAGCAGCTGGCTATAAAGGGTACATTGGTGTAGAATACGAAGGAAATCGACTTTCTGAAGAAGAAGGAGTTAAGGCGACTAAAAAATTACTTGAGCAAATCGCTTCAACGCTCTAAAAATGAAATCCACGGTAAAAATTCAGCTTTCGGTCTTATTCTTCCTAGAGTTTTTTATTTGGGGAGGATGGTTTGTGACGATGGGTACTTTTTTGTCGCAAAATTTCAATGCCAGTGGGAGCGATTTGGCTTTGGCCTATGAAACCCAATCTATCGGTGCTGTTATTGCACCCTTTGTAATTGGGCTCATTGCGGATCGGTATTTTGCAGCGCAAAAAATATTGGGCGTATTACACCTCCTGGGAGGAGCCCTTTTATTTCTGGCTGGAGCATCAGAAAGCTTTTCGCTTTTTTACCCCTATATACTCCTGTATATGCT
>WTIP01000008.1:4073-7096 GCA_011525195.1 Flavobacteriales bacterium
GCCTCTGTATTGGTGTGTATCCCTTTAGCATTTTATTATCAGCATGCCAATCAATTTCTCAATGAAATAGGGATGGAAGCAGCCGCTTCAAAAATGGTGATGGGTCAGCTTTCGGAGGTCTTTTTTCTGCTCTTACTCCCCTTATTTCTCACACGCTTTGGACTCAAAAATATACTCGTTTTTGGTGTCCTTGCATGGGGACTTCGGTATTTGCTCTTTGCTTACGGAGATGCGGGAGAAAATACCTGGATGTTGATCTTTGGAATCATTTTACACGGAATCTGTTATGACTTTTTCTTTGTTTCGGGTCAAATCTATACCGATTTTAAAGCCGGAGAAAAATATAAAAGCGCAGCTCAAGGCCTTATAACCTTAGCTACTTATGGTCTGGGGATGCTTATCGGTTTCAGATTTGCAGGATGGCTCACTGATCAATATATAAGTGAGACGGGGCATTTTTGGAAAGCGATATGGGTACAGCCCGCTATTTTTTCATTTATTATTTTAATCTTATTTTTAGTTTCTTTTAAAAATGAAACCATTAAAATTAAATCCGCATGAGTAAAATTAGACTTGGAGTTCTAGGAGGGGGTGGAGATTCGCTAATTGGCATCCTTCACCGTGTCGCCTCTTCTATGTACGATCGTTATGAACTTACAGGGGGTGTTTTTAACCCCGACTATACTGAAAATATCAAGTTTGCAGAACAAATTGGTGTAAATACAGACCGAGTCTATAAAGACTTTGATCTTTTTATTTCCGAAGAACTAAAAAAACCCAAAGAAGAACGCATCGAGGTGGTTTCAGTTTTGACTCCAAATTTTTTACACTTTCCGATGGCCAAAAAGTTATTGGAAAATGGATTTCATGTCATCTGCGAAAAACCCTTGACTACTACCTTTAGCGAGGCGAAAGAACTTGAGGCCCTACAAAAACAACACAATGCGATCTTCGCTGTAACCTATACCTATACGGGTTATCCAATGGTGCGCCATATGAAACACATGATTGCTGAAGGCGCACTCGGGGAAATCCAAAAAGTTGATGTTCAGTATTACCAAGGATGGATTAATCCAGTACTTCATGATCCAGAAGTCCGTAAAACTGTTTGGCGTCTAGACCCCAAAAAAGCGGGGATCAGTTCTTGTATCGGTGATATTGGAACCCATGCTTTTCAGATGACAGAATACCTTACGGGTATGGAAGTGAAATCAATATTGGCTGATTTAAATACAGTATACGCAGACAACAGTTTAGATGTGGATGGAACCGTTCTCGTACGGTTTTCTGATACCGTTAAAGGTGTTATTAGAGCCAGCCAGATCGCAACGGGAGAAGAAAATGGCTTGACAGTAGCCGTCTATGGTAGAAAAGGCGCTTTTCGATGGGAACAAGAAAATCCAAACTTCCTTTACCACCTTACAGACAACGAACCCAGACGGGTTATCAAACCAGGAAATGCCTATGCCTCTGCAGTAGCTCAAGACGGTACAAAGCTACCAGGAGGACACCCTGAAGGTATCTTTGATGCGATGGGAAATATTTATAAAGGCGTTGCCAAAGCACTGCGAAATGAACAATCTTTTGACGGTGAATACCCTACCATGAACGACGGGGTAAGAGGGATGCTTTTTATTGAAAAAGTGGTAGAGTCTCATAAAAAAGGAAATATATGGCTGAGCTTGGAAAATCAATGAAAACGATAAAAGGGCCCGCACTATTTCTCGCCCAATTTGTAGACAGTAAAGCTCCATTTAATACATTGGATGGGATGTGTAAATGGGCAGCAGATTTAGGCTATAAAGGAATTCAAATTCCTACTTGGGAGCACTTTCTTATTGACCTAGATAAAGCGGCCGAAAGTCAAACTTATTGCGATGAGCTTAAGGGGAAAATAAATTCCTATGGTCTAGAGATCACAGAATTATCTACCCATCTTCAGGGTCAGCTTGTAGCAGTTCATCCAGCCTATGATTTGATGTTTGATAATTTTGCTCCCGATAAAGTCAAAAAGAATCCAAAGGCCAGAACTGCATGGGCTATAGATACGTTGAAAAAAGCAGCCATTGCCAGCAAACGTCTTGGCTTAAAAACTCATGCTACTTTTTCTGGTGCCTTACTCTGGCATACGTGGCACCCATGGCCACAACGCCCCCAAGGACTTGTTGAAATGGGCTTTGAAGAACTAGCCAAACGCTGGACACCTATCTTAGATGTGTTTGATGAAAATGGAGTAGATGTATGTTATGAGATTCATCCCGGAGAAGACCTCCACGATGGCGTTACTTTTGAGCGCTTTTTAGCGGCAACCCATAACCACAAACGCGTAAATATTCTATATGATCCGAGTCATTTTGTGCTTCAGCAACTTGACTATATTGAGTATATAGACCACTACCATGAATTCATCAAGTCTTTTCATGTTAAAGATTCGGAATTTAAGCCTACTGGTAAAAAAGGGGCTTTTGGCGGCTATGGAGATTGGATAGACCGTGCGGGTAGATACCGGTCACCAGGGGATGGACAAATTGATTTTAAAACCATTTTTACAAAACTGACCGAATACGGATGTGACCTCTGGGCAGTAATGGAATGGGAGTGCTGTATTAAAAGTCCTGAACAAGGTGCGCGTGAGGGTGCACCCTTTATACAAAAGCATATAATCGAAGCAACTCAGAAAACATTTGACGATTTTGCTGGTGGTACTGTTGATAAACAATTTTTAAAAAATATATTAGACTTAAAATGAAAAATACTATACTCATTTTCTTATCCCTAGTTTTTATAAGTGCAACTTCTTTTCCAGCTGAGGAGAAGTGGGAATCTCTTTTTGATGGAGAAACACTAAATGGATGGCATCGCTTTAATAGAAAAGGAGTCACTCCTGTTTGGACGGCCAAAGAGGGCGTACTCACTTTTGACCCTGAATTAAGACCAAAAGGTGATTATATTCATGACCTCGTTACAGATAAAATTTATAAAAGTTTTGAACTCTCTATAGAATGGAATATCTCTGAAGGGGG
>WTIP01000075.1:0-3883 GCA_011525195.1 Flavobacteriales bacterium
TCTATGTCTATGTCGTGGATACTGTCTTATGAAAATATTCCACAAAGCCTTAGTGAGGTATTACTGAGTATTAGTGACAACAGTCTAGTCATCTTAATTATCATCAATTTACTACTGCTTTTTGTGGGCATCTTTATGGATATGACCCCTGCAGTATTAATCTTTACTCCCATTTTTCTTCCTATTGTAAAGACGTTAGGTATAGATCCCATACAATTTGGAATTATGATGGTACTCAATCTTTGTATCGGCTTATGTACCCCACCTGTAGGATCTGTACTTTTTGTAGGTATTGGCATCGCTAATACAAGTATTGAACGTGTAATTAAGCCGCTATTGCCTTTATTTATTGCCATGATTATTGCCTTGGTATTTATCATACTATTCCCAGCTATTACGCTGTGGTTACCCCAAAAATTTGGATTTTAATTATAGATATCAAGTGCGCACAAAATTAAATTAAGCAGATGATGGATTTAAATACTCGGATTTTAAAAGTCAATGAAAAAGACAATGTGGCAGTTGCTTTAAATGAACTGAGTAAGGGAACACAAGTTCAGTTTGAAGGGGAAACTATTGAACTACAAACGACAATTCCACAAAAACATAAATTTGCGTGTAAATCATTGGATGTCGGTGATCCCATATATATGTATGGGGTTTTGGTGGGGGAAGTGCTAAAACTCATTCCCAAAGGAGGACTTTTAAGTACAGAAAATGTACGTCACAAAACACAAAAAGTAGTAGGTAAAAACGCACCCTGGCATTGGACACCTCCAGATACTTCAGCGTGGAAAACACGCACTTTCCAGGGCTATCATCGTTCAGACGGACAAGTAGGAACAGAAAATATTTGGTTGTTTTTTCCCTTGGTATTTTGCGAAAATAGGAATATTGGAACCCTGAAAAATATTTTTGAAAAGGAATTTAATCCTCCTGAAAAAGAACCTTTACAGGAATTGTTGAGTCAGCTAATTAGTGGGAAACTTCCTGAAGTAAGTTCAATTCAAACGGGTCCAATAAAAAGCAAGCCCTTTGAAAATATTAAAGTTCGATTTATAACCCATCAAGGAGGGTGTGGGGGTACCCGAGAAGATGCGCAAGCATTAGCAAGGCTGCTAGCGGGATATGTAAATAACCCAAATGTTGCGGGAGCATCAGTATTAAGCCTAGGTTGTCAACATCTTGAAATTGAGATTTTTAAAGCAGCTCTATCAAAGCTTCAGCCCAATAGTCAAAAACCCGTTTTAATTTTCGATCAACAAAAAGAAGGTAAAGTGGATGCTTTTCTGTCAAAGATTATCAAAAACTCTTTCCAAGAAATAAAAAAAGCAAATGACATACAAAGAAAACCTGCACCCCTCTCAAAACTCAATATAGGACTTGAATGTGGAGGATCTGATGGATTTTCTGGAATTACGGCTAATCCTACTCTGGGTGAAATATCAGACTTGATTTCTACTTTAGGAGGGAAAGCGATTTTAGCTGAATTTCCTGAGCTTACTGGTGTAGAACAAGAATTAGTAAATCGCTGTACTTCAGAAGAGCTCGCACAGAAGTTTTTAAATTTGATGAAAGAATATGAAACTGCCGCAGCCCATGTAGGTTCCGGTTTTGATATGAACCCCTCACCAGGAAATATCAAAGACGGACTCATCACAGATGCAATGAAGTCTGCTGGGGCAGCAAAAAAGGGGGGAAATGCGCCCATAACCGATGTATTAGATTATACTGAATATGCAAATACTCCAGGAATCTCTCTTTTGTGTACGCCAGGAAATGATGTAGAAAGTACCACCGCCCTAGCAGGTGCTGGCGCGACACTGATCCTTTTTACAACTGGCTTAGGAACCCCTACTGGAAATCCAATAGCTCCTGTTATCAAAGTAAGCTCCAATAGTTTTTTAGCAAAAAAAATGAGCGATCTTATAGATTTTGATTGCGGTACACTGATCACCAAAGAAAAAAGTATCAAAATCCTAGGGGAGGAATTAATGGAATACATTATCAAAGTAGCCAGTGGTCTAGAGACTCCCAAAGCGGTACAATTAAAACAATATGATTTTATTCCCTGGAAAAGAGGGGTGTCCTTATAACTTATATATTATTTAATTTTTTAAATCGATTAGATTTCTTTATTTCAAATCAAAATTACCTAACACATGCATCTTAAATCCTGTTTTCTTTTAGCTGTATTTTTTACTTTTTATTTCACCAACGCCCAAGAAGAATATTCACTTTGGGAAAAGAGTATTCCTGGACAGATTAAATCCGATGAAGTTAAAGAATATGCCACTGGTGGTACGGCAGAGGAAATATTAAGAGTTCACCAAGTAACGGAACCAACTTTAAAAGCCTATTTCCCTTCTAAAGAACTTGCCAATGGTGCTGCCGTAGTAATTTGTCCAGGTGGCGGATACCGCATCCTTGCAATCGACCATGAAGGATATCAAATCGCAGAATGGCTAAACAGTCTGGGTATTGCAGCCTTTGTATTAAAATACCGTCTGCCAAACGCCCGCATTATGAAAGATCCTTCTGTGGGACCGCTACAGGATGTGCAAAAAGCACTTCGTACAGTTCGCCAAAATGCTCAAAAGTGGAATATTGACCCTACTCAAATTGGAATAATGGGGTTCTCTGCAGGAGGGCATCTGGCAGCCAGCCTAGCTTCCCACTATCAAGTAAATGTCTATGAAGAAGCAACTGTAATCTCTGCAAGACCTGATTTTTCTATTTTAATATATCCTGTAATTTCATTTGATCAGACAATGACCCATTCTGGATCACGGGAAAACCTTATCGGAAAAAACCCTACTGAAGCACAAATAGCCTATTTTTCTAATGAGCTTCAGATAAATAAAAACACCCCACCTACTTTATTAATCCACTCTGTAGACGATGAAGTGGTTCCAGTAGAAAACAGTCTTGCTTATTTGAAACAATTGAAAAAATATAAAGTTGAATCAGAACTCCATATTTTTTCCGATGGCGGGCACGGTTATGGTCTTGGAAGAGGAGGAACCCACTCGCTCTGGAGTAAAAATGCTGAAAATTGGTTAACTCAAATTTTAAAAAAATAAGAAATGAATTATAGAAGATTTGGTAGAACAAATTGGCAACTTAGTGAAATTGGCTACGGTATGTGGGGTATGGGAGGATGGAAAGAATCCGATGACCGCCAATCCATGGAGTCCTTAACTTTAGCGGTGGAAAAGGGAGTCAATTTTTTTGATACCGCTTGGGGCTATGGCGAAGGACACAGTGAGCGTCTTTTAGGGAATTTACTTCAAAATCATTCAGATATAAAACTCTATACAGCCAGTAAAATACCCCCTAAAAATTTTAAATGGCCTGCCATACCTAGCTATTCCTTTGATGAATCCTATCCCCAAGCGCATATTCGTGACTATACTGAAAAAACGCTCAAAAATTTAAATCAAGAACAGATTGACTTAATGCAATTTCATACCTGGGACGATACCTGGGCCCACGAAGAGGAATGGCAGCGCGTTGTTGAAGATCTTAAAAAAGAAGGTAAAATTGGAGCCATGGGAATCAGTATGAATCGCTGGGAACCAGAAAATGGAATGATTGCGTTAGAAAGTGGTCTCATCGATGCTGTGCAGGTGATCTACAATATTTTTGATCAAGCACCTGAAGATCATTTATTTCCTTATTGTGATGCGAATAATATTGCTGTAATTGCCCGCGTTCCTTTTGATGAAGGGACACTTACTGGAAATATTACGCACGAAACAACCTTCCCAGAAGGTGATTGGAGAGGGACTTATTTTGTGCCTGAAAATTTAAAGGCCAGCGCTGATAGAGCGGATTTGCTCAGACCCCTAATCCCACAAAATTCCGATATGGCAGCAATTGC
>WTIP01000075.1:3983-5341 GCA_011525195.1 Flavobacteriales bacterium
GATTTTATTCAAGGCTATTTAAAACACACCAACCATCTTAGTAATCCAAGATATATGGGCCACCAAGTAGCCGTTCCTCAGGATCTTTCTGGCATACCTGATTGGATTCACGGAACAATTAATAATCCAAGTTCTTTATATGAAATGGGACCCGTTGGTGCTACCCTTGAGAGTTTTATGATCAACTGGATGCTTTCAAAATTAAATTGGTTTAAAGGTGGAGATTTATACGATTTCAGTACCCATGCACACAATGGGAGTGGTCTTCTTACCCATGGTGGATCCATTGCCAATTTAACCGCTTTATCTGCTGCCCGAGCAGCTATTGCCCCAGCAGCCTGGACAGAAGGAAATCCGAGTGATCTAGTTGTTATGGGTCCCGCTACTGCGCATTACTCTATCGGAAGGGCCCTTTCTATAATGGGAATGGGTAAAAATGCCTTTATTCCTGTTTCTGTTGATGCGAATGAGGTAATCCTTACTGAATATTTAGAGCCCGTACTCAAGCAAGTCAAATTAGAAAATAAACGGGTAATGGCAGTAGTGGCCAATGCATGTGCTACTTCTACAGGACTTTTTGACCCCCTAGATAAAATGGCTGATTTTTGCCAAAAGCATGGATTATGGTTTCATATTGACGGAGCCCATGGTGCTGTGGCCCTACTTTCTGAAAAAGAAAAAAATAAAGTTAAGGGTATAGAAAGGGCGGATAGTTTGATATGGGATGCACACAAAATGCTGCAAGTCCCAGCACTCTGTACTGCAGTACTCTTTAGAAATCAAGAACATCAATGGAATAATTTCCGACAAAAAGGAAGCTATGTTTTTCATGAAAATGAGGTTATTGGAATGGATTCCATGCCTTTTACTATGGAATGCACAAAATCCGCTTTAGGTACTAAACTGTTTTGGAGCTTTGCGCTAAAAGGCGAATACGCCATGACCAAATTCATAGAAGACAGTTTTCAAAAAGCACATGAACTCTACAATTACCTCAATACACTAGAGGACTTTTATTGCCCCTATCCGCCAGAATCTAATATTTTATGTTTTCAATTTCGTCCTGAGCAACTCAGCGATCAACAACAACTTGCTTTGCGCTATGAATTAATTAATAGTGGCGCTTTTTATATTACTTCCTGTGAATTTCAAGGCAAACGTTTTTTAAGAACGGTGTTAATGAATCCCAATACCACCAAGCAAGACTTTATTGATTTGGCCAAAGCCATTACTAAAATTGGTAGTGCTCTCATTTAAAGTGAAAGAATTTAAATGTAATTTTGCTTTAAAATAAACCCAATGGAAATTTTAGCACTCAAAGCAATCCTCTCTGCACTATTGAACGAAAAAGGCCTATC
>WTIP01000075.1:5441-7091 GCA_011525195.1 Flavobacteriales bacterium
AAAACCTTGGCCTCATTTAAAGACAAACCACTGGATAGCTACCTTCAAGTTTTTATGATTTTCCTTTGGTTTATAGGAGCCATCTTAATTTTATCTGTACTTACAGGAAGAGATATAGGTTCGTTTTTAACTACTCTTGGTGCCCTTTCTGCTGTTTTACTCTTTGTTTTTAAGGATACAATCTTGGGTTTTGTAGCAAGCGTTCAAATTACCGTAAATGATACAGTAAGAATTGGAGACTGGATCAGTATGCCTAACAGCAATGCGGATGGAGATGTAATCGCGATCAGTCTATCTACGGTTCAAGTACAAAATTTTGATAAAACCATTACTTCCATACCCACTTATAAATTGATTTCAGACTCCTTTATCAACTGGAGGGGAATGAGTGAATCGGCTGGAAGAAGAATTAAAAAATCTTTATTGATAAAAATCAGTAGTATTCGGTTTTTAGAAGCTGAGGAACTTGTAGAACTTAAAAAAATTGATCGAATCTCTGCGTTTATAAAAGAACGGCAAAAGGAAATTGAAGATTCAAATTCAGAAAAAAATATTGATAAAAGTTTATTGATCAATGGGCGAAATTTTACCAATCTTGGTTTATTTCGCTATTATGCGCAGTCTTATTTAAAGTCCCATGAGCAAATCAATCAAAATATGACAGTGATGTGTCGTCAGCTTGCACCAACTGCTCAGGGAATCCCCTTGGAAATCTATGCTTTTAGTAAAGACAAAGAATGGATCAACTATGAACACATTTCCTCAGATCTCTTTGATCACTTACTGGCAGCGATACCCTATTTTCATTTAAAATGCTTTGAACTTTCTACAACCCTTACAGAGGGTTAAAAAAAAGACCGCATAGAGCGGTCTTTTTTAATTAGAATTTATCTTTCGTCTAGTTTGATATATAGGGAGCCTTAGCTGCTTTTAAAGCGGCTTCTACCTCAGGCACAAGCTCATCTGTAATTTTAGCAAGCGAACCTTTGACGTCCTCTAGCATACTTTGTGCAGTAGCCAGGCTTTGTTTATGAAGACCTGTAGGCCCATAGGTGCTATCTAGCCCGTCTGATGCTGCATAAAGATAGGTTTGAATTGAGGCAGGATTGCGTTCTCCGATTTCCTCTTTTGAAGTACTTCCCTCCAGGATGAAATCCAGTTCAGCAAGCGCCGCTTTTAAAGTCTTGAGTTTGGGTTCTAATGTCCCGGGAGTCGCTTTAGAGCGATCTGCTGCTGTTTGAAAGGCTGTTAATTTTTTCTTACTCATTGAAAGCGCGTCCTGCAGTTCACTTAATTGACCTAAAAAGGTGGTCAACTCAGATCGAAAAGAGTTATAATCTGCATAACTTACTCCTTTCAAGACGCCCTTTCTTATGGGCTTTACTTCAAATATTACCGGACCATCAAGTTGTTTTATAGTGCCATTGTGGTCTAAATATAGCGTGGCACGATAGGTCCCTGGTGTCGCCATTGCTCCACCTCCCCCACGGCGACGGCTGCTTGAAGTTAAAGAAATGGCATAAGGATTGAAATGTCTAAGATTCCAGGCAATGCGGTGGCTGCCCTTGGTTGCCTTTTGCTTGATTTTATTGATCATATTTCCTTCTTCATCTTCAATCGTTAAGATTACTTGAGCAGGAGTTTCTAACT
>WTIP01000118.1 GCA_011525195.1 Flavobacteriales bacterium
TTTTAATACCTATCTTTAACAGTCAATAGGTTTTAAAACTAAATTATGGATCAAAATAATCCTTTATCGCATCTTGATGATTGGGAAGACGATATTATAAAGCGCTATCCGGAACCCCACACCAAACAGAAAGAAGAGTACAGAAATTATACAGACTCGCCGAGAGATGAATTAGTGCGTAATTTCTATAAATTAAATCACCACTATCAAACTTTTGACTTCGTTCAAGCCAAAGAAGCTGAATTTTTAGGATTGAGTAAACGCAAAATGTCTGTTTGGGAAGCCTTAGATTACCTAAATACACTCGTTGATGACAGTGATCCAGATATTGAACTAGATCAGTTACAACACCTGCTTCAAACTGCAGAGGCCATCAGACAAGACGGACACCCCGATTGGTTTGTTCTAACGGGCTTATTGCACGATTTGGGTAAAGTTCTTTGCCTATATGGAGAACCTCAGTGGGCAGTAGTTGGTGATACCTATCCAGTGGGTTGTCAATTTTCTGATAAAATTGTTTATTCTGAGTTTTTTGCTGACAATCCTGATTTTTCAGATGAGCGCTATAATACCAAATTGGGTATCTATACTGAAAATTGTGGATTAGATCATGTCAAAATGAGTTGGGGACATGATGAATATCTTTATCATGTGATGAAAGCGTATTTACCTAAACCCGCACTTTATATGATTAGGTATCATTCGTTTTATGCACAGCACCGAGAAGGGGCTTATAACCACTTAATGAATAAAGAAGACCACGAAAATTTTGAGTGGGTAAAAAAATTCAATCCCTACGATTTGTATTCCAAAGCACCCGTTCCACCCGATGCTAAAGCGTTACGCCCTTATTATGAAGACTTGATTGCTAAATACCTACCTGACGAGCTTCTTTTTTAGTGTAGTTAAATGATCAAACTTGCAATTGTTGGTTTAGGAAGAATAGGTAAAGTACATCTTAAAAATTGTATTTTTTCACTTCCAGAGGTGCAAGTTGTCGCTGCTTGTAGCAGAAGTGAACAAAGTTTAAATTTTGCTAAAAATCTAGGTGTCAAGGCCTTATATACCTCTATTGATGATTTATTCAAAGAAGTTGATTTTAATGCAGTAATAATTGCCTCTCCAACTGCTTTCCATTTTGAGCACCTTCAGAAAGCAATTGCCCATAAAAAACACATCTTTTGTGAAAAGCCGATTGATTTGTCTTTGGCAAATACCCAACTTCTCATAAAGCAACTAGAAAAGCAACCCGTAAAATTTATGCTGGGCTTTAATCGGAGATTTGACCCTTCAATTTTGAAAATCAAAAATGAAATAAGTAAAGGAAAACAAGGAAAAATACACTCTATCCGTTTGATTAGTAGAGACCCAGGTCCTCCACCTATGGAATTTTTAAAAACATCCGGAGGTCTTTTTTTAGATATGGCCATCCATGATTTTGACTTGGCCAGGGCGCTTATGGAGAGTGAAGTGACTGAGGTTTATTCTACGGCAGGCATTTTTGGAAATTTACCCCTAAAGTCTATTGATGACGTCGATACGGCCATTACGGTATTAAAGTTCAAAAACAAGGCGCTTGCCACTGTTGAAAATAGTAGAAATAGCACTTATGGTTACGATCAGCGTCTTGAAGTTTTTTGTGAAACAGGAATGTGGTCTACTGCAAACCAATTGGAAAACTCAATCCTACATGCTGATGCCCATGGCGCGCATCAGCCCAAGCCAATTGGCTTTTTTATTGAGCGCTACCAAACCTCTTTTTTAAAAGCCTTAGACTATTTTGTATCTTGTTTACTCAAAAACAGAGTGCCCAATGTCTCTTTTGATGAGGGGTTGGCGTCTTTAAAAATAAGTCTAGCCGCACAAAAATCAAGTAAAGAAAATCGGGTAGTGTCACTCGATGAAATTAATTAACGCATGCTTACAATTTCCACCTTTTTAGCCTATACATTATTTGTTGCTTTCTATGCTTGGTTTAGGCTTAAAAAGGAAAAACTCAGTTCTGAGGAGGGCTATTTTTTAGGAGGGAGAAGTCTTACAGGTATTGTTATTGCAGGATCGATGCTTTTGACAAATATTTCTACAGAGCATTTGATTGGAATGAATGGCTCTTCCTATAAAAATGGGTTTATAATTATAGGCTGGGAAGTTACCTCTGCACTGGCCTTAGTAGTAGCTGCAGTTTATTTTATACCCAAATACCTCAGCATGGGACTTACTACAATTCCTGAGTATTTAGAAAAAAGATTTGATGGAGTACTCAGGTCTTATATTGCCTTTTTCTTAATGATTTCATTTGTTGTAACACTTTTACCCATCGTATTGTATACAGGCGCGATTAACTTAGAAAGTATCTTCGGCATCTCTGAACGCCTGTCAATTTCTAAAGAACAAGGCCTTTTAGTTACCGTTATTGGAGTAGGTCTTATCGGCTCTCTCTATGCCATATTAGGGGGGTTAAAGGCTGTTGCCGTTTCTGATACCCTCAATGGATATGGTTTGCTTATTGGGGGTTTGGCAGTTCCACTATTGGCTTTATTCAATATTGGTGAGGGCAATCCATTAAAGGGCTTACTCAAAGTTTTTGAGTATGCCCCTGAAAAGTTCAATGTCATAGGCGCACCCGATTCGGTACTCCCTTTTGAAGTTTTATTTACAGGACTCATTGTAAATCAGATCTATTTTTGGTGTATGAATCAAACCATTATCCAAAGGGCTCTTGGCGCTCAAAATTTAAAAGAAGCCCAAAAGGGTCTTTTATATACAGGTCTTTTGAAGATATTTATCCCTTTAGTCATTATTCTTCCTGGGGTGATTGGTTTTTATTACTTCGGAGATTCGCTTTATACCACTCAAGATACGGTCTACCCTGAACTTATAAAAAAAGTATTACCTGCCAGTTTTGTAGGTTTATTCGCAGCGGTAGTCATGGGGGCGGTATTGAGTACATTTAATAGTGTATTAAATAGCGCAGCTACTATTTTTAGTTTGGATTTGTATAAACGCCATTTCAATCGTTCGGCTTCCGATCAAAAGTTGGTTTTTATCGGAAAACTTACTTCTTCAATTTTAGCGATTTTTGCCATTATAGCGGCTCCCTTTGTCGCGCAGGCTCCTGAGGGTTTATACCAACTTTTACAACAATTAAATGGTATTTTCTTTATTCCCATCGCCTCTATTATGCTAATGGGATTTTTTACTAAATCAATTTCTGCTTTTGCAGCCAAAGTGGCTTTGTTTTTTGGTTTGGCCTTTTATTTACTGACTAGCTTTGTTTTTGATACCGGGCTGCATTTTGTACATCTTTGGGGAATTGAATTTTTATTAAATCTGATATTGATGTATGGTTTCTCTTATTACTACCCCAATACCAATCATTTTAAAATCAGCAATTTAAAATTCGTTAAGATGGAGCAGTGGAGCTACACCAAGCCTTTTTCTATTGCCCTTTGCTTTATTACACTCATTATTTATATTGCCTTGGGCACTTTCGGCAGCTAATTCTTTAGTTTAATAAGAGGCATTATTTAGTTAGCTTATAATTCGATTAACTTTCCTATTTTTACGTATGCCACTAGCTGTAATTACCCTTGGAATCCTCTTTCTCTTCTTTCTTATTTTAGTTGTACGACTCAATGCTTTTATAGCCTTTATACTTGTAGGTCTTGCCATAGGGGTAGGCCAAGGAATGGAGCTCAATATGATTGTTCAATCTATTGAAAAAGGAATTGGAAATACACTGGGTTTTTTAGTGATGATACTTGGCCTAGGCGCCATGTTAGGTAAACTGGTAGCCGAGAGCGGTGCTGCCCAAAAAATCACAAATGGATTAATTCAACTTTTTGGCGTTCAAAATACAAGATCAGCTGTCATGCTTACAGGTTTTATTGTAGGAGTTACCATGTTTTATTCTGTAGGTTTTGTCATCTTAGTACCTTTGGTGTTTACTGTGGCAGCTGCTACAGGTATTCCTCTGATTTCGATAGCATTACCCATGCTAGCTGCTTTATCAGTCACCCATGGATTCCTTCCACCGCATCCCGCACCTTCTGCCTTGGCAGTAATGTTTAAAGCAGATATAGGCAAAACTTTAATTTATGGGGTTATCGTTGCAATTCCTGCTATTTTAATTTCTGGACCTGTTTTAACGCGCTTAATTCCCAAAGTAAAAGCACAACCCCTCAAGGAATTTATGACGACTAAAGTATTTACTGAAGAGGAACTCCCTGGATTTTCTACTAGTATTTTCACCGCATTATTGCCCGTAATTTTAATCGCTTTTTCGACTCTAGTGCTTAGTTTCATAACAATAGCAGGGTTTTGGCGCACCTTACTCGAATTTATTGGAAATCCAGTAATCGCATTGCTGATTACCGTTTTGGTAGGAACCTATACACTAGGAATTGCAAGAGGTATGAATATGGAGGAAGTAATGAAAATTTATGGCCAAGCCGTATCTGGAATTACCATGGTCCTGTTGATTATAGCGGGAGCAGGCGCCCTTAAACAAATATTAATCGATAGTGGAGTAAGTGAATACTTAGGAAATTTATTTCAGATTAGCTCCATTTCTCCTTTGCTTATTGGATGGCTAATCGCAACATTAATCCGATTTTCAGTAGGGTCTGCCACTGTAGCAGGCCTAACAACAGCAGGAATTGTTCTTCCTTTAGTCCAAACAACAGGTGTGAGTCCTGAATTAATGGTTTTAGCCATCGGTTCTGGGAGTTTGATGCTCTCTCATGTAAATGACAGTGGCTTTTGGCTGTTTAAAGAATATTTTAATCTGAATATTAAAGATACCTTATCCACTTGGACATTGATGGAAACCTCTATTGGTATCAGTGGTTTAATTGGTGTTTTAGTACTTGATCAATTACTTTAAGAAATGAATACAACACTTAATAAAAGAATCAAAGCGCTTGGGCTAATATTGCCTCCCGCCCCAAAACCCTTGGGAGTTTACCGTCCTCTGCTCGTAGAGGGTAATTTTGTTTATGTCTCTGGACAAGGCCCAGTACTGGATGAAAAGTCTTTAATCATGGGTAAAGTAGGTGGTGATTTAGACAAAGACCAGGGTAAAAATGCAGCGCGTCAGGTAGGTTTAACAATGCTTTCAACCTTAGTTACCCATTTAAATCCTGAATTGCGAATCAAACGAGTCATAAAAGTGTTAGGAATGGTGAATGCTACTCCAGAGTTTGAAGAACATCCTTATGTAATTAATGGATTTAGTGAATTAATGGTTGAAGTCTTTGGTGAAAACTATGGTATTGGCGCGCGCAGTGCGGTAGGCATGTCACTACCTCAGAATATAGCAGTAGAAATCGAAGCGCAGTTTTTATTAGATCAATAAATTGAAAATGATAGCGGATTATCAGGTAGAACAGGAAGGGGATTTATTAACGCCTGGACTTTTAGTTTACCCAGAGAGAGTAAAGCAAAATATTGAGTCCATGATCTCCATTGCGGGAGGGACCCATCGCTTGATTCCACATATTAAAACACATAAAATGTCTGCGATTATTAAGCTTCAAATGGAAGCAGGGATCACTCGTTTTAAATGTGCGACCTTAGCTGAGTTAGACCTTTTAGTTGGCTGTGGAGCGCAATATATTCTCCTAGCGCACCAGCCTACACGTGAAAAAATAAGCCAACTTATTTATTTACAAAAAAGAAATCCTGAGATTGGTTTTGCTACACTAGTGGATAATTATGACTCTTTACAATTGTTTTCAGAATTGGCAGCCCAGCATTCAATAAAACTCAAATTATGGATTGATCTCAATAATGGGATGAATCGCACGGGTATACTTCCGCAACATGCAGTACAACTTTACCGCTCTTTAGAAGAACATAAAGAGTTGATTTTTGAAGGGTTTCACGTATACGACGGTCATATCCGACCGCTGGATCTCAGTGAGCGTATAGAAAAGTGCAATCAAGATTTTGAACCTGTAGCGGCCTTGATTCACCAAATTGAAGTAAAGGGGGGTAGGGTCCCCAATATTATTACTGGGGGCTCTCCCAGCTTTTATCCTCATGCTCTTCGACAGAAAAACTTACTCAGCCCTGGTACCACTTTATTGTGGGATGTAGGATATAAGAAAATTTGGAAAGAATCCCCTTTTCAGCATGCTGCTGTTGTTATTACCCGTCTAATTAGTAAGCCAAATAAAGGCATTTATTGTTTTGATTTAGGGCATAAAGCCGTAGCTTCTGAAATGCCATTACCAAGGGTGCAAATAGTAGGTATGGAGGATGCTGTCCATAAAGGACAAAGCGAAGAGCACTTAATTGTGGAATACGAAAAAGAAAATGACTTTAAAGTAGGCGATTTATTTTATGCTCTTCCTTACCATATTTGCCCGACAGTGGCGAAGTACAACCGTGCTTATACCATAGAAAAAGGAAAACATACTGGTTTTTGGGAAATTGAAGCCCGTGACTATCACATAGCACTCGACCAATAATGAAGTTTATATTTGACGCCCACTTAGATTTGTCTATGAATGCACTTGAGTGGAATCGGGATTTACGCCAAGAACTGACTCAAATACGTGCCTTAGAAAAGGGAATGATAGACCTCCCAGACCGCAGTAAAGGGGTGGTTTCTTTTCCTGCGATGCGCAGGGGCAATATAGGGCTTTGTATGGCTACACTGATCGCGCGCTATGTAAAACCAGAAAACAATCTTCCAGGTTGGAATTCGCCCGAGCAAGCTTGGGCGCAGACGCAGGGGCAACTGGCTTGGTACCGAGTGATGGAGGCTGACGGACAGCTTTTTCAAATCAAAAACAAACAACAATTAACCTTGCATGTGGCAAATTGGAATGCGCAGTCTTCGAATCCAGCCATAGGATACCTTCTAAGTCTAGAGGGAGCAGATTCTATTGTCTCGATGGAATATTTACATCTGCTCTATGAAGAAGGACTACGTGCCATAGGGCCTGCCCATTATGG